>CAZREP010000065.1:7689-9556 GCA_964599035.1 uncultured Terrimonas sp.
CACCACCCCTTTGTCGTACTGGGGCGCTATTTTAACGGCGGTATGCATACGTGAAGTGGTGGCCCCACCAATGAGCAGCGGGAGGGTCATCCCGCGACGCTTCATCTCATGGGCAACGTGCACCATTTCATCAAGCGATGGCGTGATCAATCCACTTACACCTACCATTGCCGCCCCGCATTTTACCGCTTCATCCAGCAGCTTATCTGTAGGCACCATTACGCCCAGGTCTTTTACATTATAGCCATTGCAGCCCAATACCACGCCCACTATGTTTTTGCCAATATCATGCACATCGCCTTTTACCGTAGCCAGCAAAATAGTAGGCGCATTGGATACTTCTGTTTTTGCGGCTTCAATATAAGGGGTAAGGATAGCAACAGATTTTTTCATTACCCTTGCCGATTTTACCACCTGCGGCAGGAACATTTTGCCCGCGCCAAACAGGTCGCCTACCACGTTCATGCCATCCATCAGCGGACCTTCGATCACATCAAGCGGCCGGGGATATTTCAGGCGTGCTTCTTCCGTATCTATATCAATAAAGTCGGTGATACCGTTCACCAGCGAATGCGTAAGCCGCTCCTCCACAGTGGCATTCCGCCAGGCGTTATCCTTCACCACTTCCTTTCCTTTTGCCTTTACCGTTTCGGCAAAGGCGATCAGCTTTTCAGTAGCTTCATTATGCTCATTGTTCCTGTTCAGTATCACATCTTCACACAATTGCCGCAAGTGAGGGTCAATTTCATCATATACCACTAACTGACCGGCATTTACAATACCCATATCCATGCCGGCACGGATGGCGTGATACAAAAAAACGGAATGCATGGCCTCGCGCACATGATCATTGCCACGGAAGGAAAAAGATACATTGCTTACTCCCCCACTCACTTTAGTAAGCGGCATCAGGTGCTTGATCTCCCTGGTAGCTTCAATAAAATCAACCGCGTAATTATTGTGCTCTTCAATGCCGGTGGCTATGGCAAAAATGTTAGGATCAAAAATGATATCCTGTGGACTGTACCCCACTTTTTCCGTAAGGATCTTATATGCTTTATGACTGATCTGCACTTTTCGCTCTTTGGTATCAGCCTGCCCCTGCTCGTCAAAAGCCATTACAATAACGGCAGCGCCGAACAGCTTGCATATCTCCGCTTCCCTTATAAATTTCTCCTCACCTTCCTTCATGGAGATGGAATTAACGATGCACTTGCCCTGCACGCACCTTAAGCCCGCTTCTATGATCTCGAATTTGGAAGAATCGATCATGATGGGAATTTTGGCGATATCAGGCTCGCTCTGCAGCAAATTAAGAAAGGTGGTCATTGCCGTTACCCCTTCCAGCATAGCATCGTCCATATTTACATCCAGCACCTGGGCGCCGTTCTCTACCTGCTGCCGGGCAACGCTCAGGGCCTCTTCATATTTGCCATCCCGCACCAAACGGGCAAACTTTTTTGAGCCGGTAACATTTGTTCTTTCACCAATATTGATAAAATTCGATTCGGGTCTTACTACGAGGAGTTCGAGTCCCGACAAACGGAGATATGGTTTTATGACTACAGGTTCAGACATACTTGTTTGCTTTGCGGTCGGCTGTCAGCTTTGAGCGGTCAGCCGTAAGATTCTGTTAGCTTTCATTTATTACCAGGGATTTTAAAACCGATCGGCTGTCTTGGTTTTTCTTCCCTTACCAGTAAATTTTTCAACACTTTAAAAATAGCTTGAACTTCTTTATCCTTCTTCGCCAGCGCCTGCTCTATTTTTTCAATTTTCAGCCAAAGTTCTTTATTGTCTATAAGCAGCGATTTCATGCGGGTATACACTCTTATGATCCGGATATTTACCTGTATTGCCCTTTCCG
>CAZREP010000065.1:9566-23405 GCA_964599035.1 uncultured Terrimonas sp.
CGCAACACTGACGAAAGCATGGCAACGCCTTGTTCTGTAAAAGCCATAGGCAGGTATCGCGCCCCTCCCCAACTTGAGGTCGCAAATTGCGACCTCAAGTCGCTTAACTCTAATGCTGAAAGTTCAAACATAAAATCATCAGGAAACCTGGAAATATTTCTCCTTACAGCCTCTTTAAGGCGTTTAGTTTCAACCCCATACATTTCGGACAGATCCTTACCTAACATTACTTTCATACCGCGCACTATATAAATTTTCTGCACTAATCATTATCAGTAACAGAAATTGATCCGGGCGTTTCCATATACTTTATTTTTGGTTAGTCATTTATAGCCTTTTGAATATTGCTGAATGCTCAAATCCATTTCCACACTTTCACATTCTCATATTTTCGCATTTTCCTCCATTTTCAAATTAACGCTCTCTCTACTACCGGTAAAGCCCGGGGCTTGAGGTTCCTCACCCTATCCGCTATATGCTTAATATGGTCCGGCGTTGTGCCGCAGCATCCTCCTACTATATTCACAAAGCCCTTTTCTGCCCACTCTTCCAGGAAATGCGCCGTTTCGTGAGGCGCTTCATCATATTCGCCCATGGCATTGGGCAGCCCGGCATTCGGATATGCCGAAACATAACACGACGCGATCTGCGACAGCTCTTCTATATGCGCACGCATTTCCTTTGCGCCTAATGCGCAATTCAGGCCTATGCTTAACGGTACTGCGTGCATTACCGAGGTATAAAATGCTTCCAGAGTTTGACCGCTAAGGGTTCGTCCGGAAGCATCGGTAATGGTACCACTGATCATGATCTCTGCAGGCTGCAATTCCGGGTGATCGCGGTAAAACTGCTTGATGGCATAAATAGCGGCCTTGGCATTGAGCGTATCAAAAATGGTCTCCACCAATAATATATCAACACCACCATCCGCCAGCCCCCGCACCTGGTCGTAATAAGCAGCTGCTACCTGGTCGAAAGTCACCGCCCGGAAACCGGGATTATTTACATCGGGAGAAAGGCTGAGTGTTTTATTCAATGGACCTATGGCGCCGGCGATCCAGGCTTTTTTGCCCGACTGCCTAACTGCTTCTTTGGCGCATTGTACGGCAGCCACATTGAGTTCGTAAGCCAGCGACTGCATATCATAATCGGCCTGGGCGATTGCCGTGCTGCTGAAGGTATTCGTTTCGATAATGTCGGCGCCGGCAGACAGGTATTGCCTATGGATCTCAATAATGATCTCCGGCCGGGTTATACTTAATAAGTCGTTATTCCCCTTTACATCGGAGGGCCAGTCTTTAAAGCGCTCACCACGGTAATCAGCTTCGGTAAGCTTATGCTGTTGTATCATGGTGCCCATAGCACCGTCTATAACCAGGATACGCTGTTGTAATGCGGCTCTTATATCGCTCATATTTTTTCCCTCCCCGTATCATTTTATATACCTGTTGCATGATGTTCATTACAGTTGCCGACGTTAAAGTGTGCGACGCAACAGAAGATACATAGCAGCAATGCAGCCGGTATCAAAAAAATCATACTAAACTTTAAAACGTTGGGAAACCGTAGAGGGAGTTTCTTATCGTTTATTAGTTCAGTTTTTAAACAGGCTGAACAATAAACAAATCCGCCTGTAATCGGATGCGAAGGTAGGAAAAGGAATTGAAAGGACAAAGAACAGGGCTTTGAGCTTTCAATTATCGGCTTTCAGCTGATACCTAATAGCTAATGCGAAACGTACCTGTCAACCGGCATCCGGTTTTGCAGGCTTCTGCCCAAAGTAAGCTCATCGGCATATTCAAGCTCTCCTCCAAATGAGATACCCCGGGCAATGGTAGTGATCTTTACAGGGAAGGACTCTACTTTTTTCTGTATATAGTAAATGGTGGTATCGCCCTGGATATTGGGACTGAGGGCAAACACCACTTCTTCTACTTCACCGGCCCGGATGCGCTGCACCAGCGTTTCGATATTTAGCTGATCGGGGCCCACGCCATCCAGCGGGGAAATAATTCCCCCCAAAACATGGTAAAGTCCATTGTATTGTTGTGTACTCTCTATGGCAATTACATCGCGTATGGTTTCCACTACACAGATGATCTCTTTTTTGCGCGAAGGATTACTGCAAATATTACAGATAGGGCTGTCGGAAATATTATGGCAAACGGTGCAGAACAGCACTTCATTTTTCATCCGGTTAATGGTGTTGCTGAACTGCTGTACCGCTTCGGGACTTTGCTTAATGAGATGTAATACCAACCGCAAAGCCGTTTTTCTGCCGATACCGGGTAAACTGGCAAATTCGCTGACCGCATTTTCAAGTAAGGAAGAAGAAATCTGCATAAGGCAAAGATATTAAGCGATCTCTTACAGAGATGTTGCTTTTTTGAATATCTTTAGCAATATTTTTTATTACCCATCCCTTATTAATGAAATCACTGACCTTTATCACCACCGCACTCCTGATATGCTGCTTTGCCAACCCTACCATAGCACAACAGGCAAAAAAGAAAGGTTACGTATTGCTAAACAATAGCGACACATTGCACGGCTGGATCCATTATAAAAACTGGGAAGAAAACCCGCGTCAGATTCTTTTTCAGAAAGATTCCCTGAATGATAGCCCCCGTAGTTTTACTATTAATGACTTAACCTGTTTTGAAATTGCAGGATTTGATAAATATGTTAAAGCCGTTATTGAAAAAGACATACGTCCCGTTGATTTGAATAACCTATTAAGGGGATATGAAAACAAGTCTATTACGGATACTGTTTTTTTACGCCAAATTGTATCGGGAAGTATAATTAATTTATACGAATTGGTGGATAGTAAATATCATTTTTACATAAAAGATGCTGTGGGACCATTTAAGGAATTGAGCTATAAGGTTTTTCTTAATGAAGAGAAAGACATGGTGAGTCAAAAAAATTATATTAATCAATTAAAATCGGTAATCGGAGAGGATAAAATGACCCTTCCTGTAGAAAATAAAATTAACAGGGCGGCTTATAAAGAGAAAGACTTAAAAGCGGCTGTAATCGCAATCAATAAAACAACAGGATCGGTTTATTATAGCGCCGGCGAAAAAGGAAACGCCCGGATGAAATCATCTTTTTTTGCAGGAATAGGTGGCGGCTATTCATCTTTGCAATTTAAAGGCACCCAGGCTTATATGGATAAAATGAGCTATACCGGCGGTTTTACGCCTTATGTAATGCTGGGAATGGAGGTTGCAGAACAAAGAAACTTTCAATCTTTATTTATGCGGATAGAGTTGGTGTGGTATTCCGTAAATTATAAGGGCAGCGGCACTATCCCTCCCACCCTGACAGACACTGATGATCAAATTTTAAAATACCAACTCAGTCAGCGAAATATTTCGCCGTCGCTTTCGGTATTTTACAATTTTGTAAACAAGGAAACATATAAAGTATATGCAGGATTGGGCATTGCCTATAACTTTTCTTCTTATCCCGAAAACAAAGTAACGATAATAAAACAGGGAAATCACTCAAAGGATTTTGATAATTATATCGTTCCCGCTAAAAGTTGGATTAACACAAGCGCTAAACTGGGCTTGCGTGTTTCCAGGCGATGGGATGTTGGTTTGAACGCAGACATCTATGGAGTTTTTACCAATTATCTTACATTTTCTTTAACCCCACATCCGTACTCGGCCCAATTACGCTATTTTTTTATGTAACCTTCAACGCAATGGCAACCGACGTCACAATATATCGCCCGGCGGACGTCACAATATATCGCCCGGCGGCTGCCCCGGAAGTTCTATAGTGATCTCATTATCCCAGTTGGGCCGCACGGTATACTTTTTACCATCAGAAATGATCTTTTCCGGCTGGATCCTTTCCCAGTAATTACCTGTATCCCATTTGCCATTGCTATTGCCGTCATAGAGGATGCGTATTTCATAGTCGCCGGGATGGAATAATGCAAAATTGACCTCCCTGCCGGTTACCGGCTGCGATCTTCCTATTTTATCTGCCTTGTAAAAAACCAGCACAATATGCTGGACTGTATCCAGATTGCGCAGGCGCAGCTTTACCCGGCCATAGTCGCTGTTCTTTTTCGTTTTAAACCGTATGGTGTCTGCCTTTGCCAGCTCCGTGCCTGCCGAGTCTTTGGCTATATCTTTTTCCAGTACCACCCGGAACTCCTGCTCTTCCTTCCAGGGATAGGTGAGCGTAAATGATTTATTTACGGAATCCGCTTTAATACGATATCCGCTCACAGGCCGGAACAAAGTATCTGTAAAATGCAGCTTGGAACTGTCGAACACCTGAAGCGGCTCGCTGAAAGTAAGCACCAGGTCGCCAAGCAGATCCTGCTGACTGCTCTCAAGGGTAGTGCTGTAGCCGAGCTTCTTCTCCCTTTTAGCAACAGGTTTTGCTGTTGTACCGCTGCTCCTTGCTCCGCCGGGCTTTTGTTCCTCGGGCGTTTCTGCAAAAGCATACAGCACCGGCTGTATAGTATGATCGCCGATAGTGAGTGTGCTGTCGTAAAAAGCAAAAGGATCACTGCTGCGCATATACATTTTCTGCCCGCCCTGGTCTTTCAGCGCAAAGATATTATATCGCCCGGGGGCTATATTATTAAAAGTAAAGCCACCGGCACTGTCCAAACGCGTGAAATACCTGGGCTTTTCTTTCGCAACCGCTGAGTCGTCAAAATTGCGGTACAGCATTACAATCAAAGTGCTGTCTGGCCGCCCCGTTTCGGCCATAACCACCTTTCCGGAAAGCGTACTGCTGTCGATATAACTACCTGTAGAAAAAATATAGGTGAACTGCTTTGCAGGATTCCCTTCATTAATGTCTTTCAATGCCTTTCCGAAATTAATGCTGTAAGTAGTATTCTTTTCCAGCGTGTCTTTGATCCGGATGGTAACTTCCTTAAGCTTTGCTTCCACCAGTGGCGACACTTTAGGCACGGGTGAAACGATCAGTTGCTCCTCCGGCCTTTCTAACTGGACGTATTCATCAAAAGTGAGCACAATTTTGTTGCCCGTAAAATTAAGCGTAGAGTCTTTAGGCACCGCGGAGAGCATCACAGGAGGGAGGGAATCTCTTGGGCCACCGGTGGGAGGTACGATCTGGGCGCAACCGGATGTAAACACAAGCAGCTTATACACGAGCAATAGTATGACAACAGCACTGAATATTTTTTTCATTGATGATAACTTGTCCCTTTCCAATCTGCAAACTTAGCGGGTTTGCAGCTTTTGCAGTATATTGTTTTATTAATAATGACTTAAAGGTTGCAAGTTTCAGGTTTCAGGGTCATCCGCATCGAGGGTATGAAGCGCCACGGCAAGGTTATTGTTCTTTACAAAATTGCACCAGTCGCAGTCGGGCCTGCCGCAACCGGTTTTAAATTCCCGGTTCTGTATTTTCTGCCAGGTGGCAACAATTTGCTGCGTTACCGTTGTAATATCCGCCCCGGTTACCTCTACCAGCTCGGTTTTGTATTCCTCGCCTACCGGCTCAATAAAGTCAAACTCGGTGCTTACGGTTGTCCAGTTATTGGTTTTATCGTTGTCTAATAAAATTTTATAGAAAACGGCCTGCCGCCAGTAATCTCCGCCATGGGGTTCTTTTTCATTAGGCCGCACCAGCTTCTTCTTGGCATTTTCGTATTTGCCGGTTTTGTAATCCACCACATTCACCAGCCTGCCATTGAATTCCAGCTTATCGAGCTTACCGTTAATGGGCACATGATGCACCACCACATTCCGTATGGCTTTTTCCGCGATAATTATTTTATTCCAGTTATCTATGTAATGATCGTAATAGGCCGGCAGTATTTTTTCACCATACGCTGTTTTTAGCTTAAATGCCTCCGGAGTGAACGCTTCCCGGTTGTTTTTCATGTGCCAGTTAAAATCATCCACCAGCTCTTTCTTAGATGGAAAAACACCCCCATTCTCCTTCATTTTAATAAAAAGCCGTTCGATAGCCCAATGGATAGCACTTCCAAAGGTCATGTTCTCATTTTTAGCAGCCGGTATCCGTAAAAGATTCTGATAGTAAAACTTTAAAGGACAGCTCAGGTAGTTGTTGAGATGGGTAACGCTTAGGGTATAATTTTTCAACAACCGATCTATATATTCCGACTCTACCAGTTCTATCTCCGGCATGGCTTTTTCTCTGAACTTCAGCAACAGGTAGTCGCTGAGCCAATCGTCGGGTACCTGTTTGGAACTGAGTGGCAGGGCGCCTTCTTCAAGAAGCTCCGTTACAAAGGTACTTCTGGTCTGGTCTTTATCCTTTTCATCTTTTGCCGCATACGAAATATGCAAATGCGTTTTAGCACGGGTAATGGCCACATAAAACAAACGCCTGTTCTCCTCCAGGCTGGCAACGTTGCCGTTTTCACCCACCAGGTTATCGGGAAGCTTGTAGTACCGGCTGCCCGACCGGTTGTTATCATCCCATATACTTTGTGTGCAGCCAATTACAAATACATGCAGATATTCCGACCCCTTGGCCCCGTGCGCGGTTACCATGTTCACTCCCTCGTCGTTAGCCGTTACCTTATACAGCGGCATCGGCAGGCGGTTGCTCTTCATCCTTTCTATTTCGGCAAGCCATTCTGCCAGCGTAATATCGGGGTTACGGTGACAGGCTTCTTTGAGATGGTCAAAAAAGGAATGGAGCACCTGCATCAGCCAGGGCTTTTCGGGGCTTTGCATAATATAGGAAAGAACGCCCGTTTTCCGGATCACCAGCTCCAGCAATTGCTGAACTGTACTATTGACCGAGGCTTTAAGGAGATATTCCAGTGTATCACTTATATTTTTTATGGAATGACCGTTGGGCTCATTAAACAGATCGGCTTTGGGCAAAGGAGATTCAGCCATTAAACGCCTCATGGAAAAAACGTCTTCTTTACCTGCTTTATTCCGCGCATTCACAGTGATGCTCAGCATGGCGATCTCCAGCGGCGACAATTTGAAAAAATCGCTATGCAGCAATAAAAACAGTATGTCGTCACCACTATAGGGTATGTATTTTTCTCTGTTGATCCAGGTAAGGATCAGGATCATGTTTTGAATGAACGGCAATTGCAGTATGTCTACCTTCCTTCTGGCATTCACCGGTATATGCCTTGCTTCCAGCATGGCAATGATCGTAGCCGCCTGCGCGTGATTTCTGTAAATAACGGCAATTTCTTTTCCACTGGCCCCTTGCTGCAGCAAATGCTCTATTTGCATGGCAATATCCACCGCTTCCTGCGCCGGATTGGCATATTCAGCAATTACAGGTGCTACAGCAATATCCTTTAAAGCCGGATTAGCGGCAGTAAGCGGACTGTCATTTTCTATGCTTACATTACGCACTGCATTTTGTTTAATGAGCGTGTATGCAGCATTTAATATTGGAGTGGTGGAGCGGTAATTATCAACAAGGTCAATTTTGGTTAACGCTTCCCCGTATCGCTTTTCAAAAGCATTGATATTTTCAACATTCGCATCCTGGAAAGAGAAAATGCTCTGGTCGGCGTCGCCCACTACAAACAGGTTGGGCACTTCCCAATAACCTGTAAGATACTGCAGCAACAGGTTTTGCGAGCGGCTGGTATCCTGGAACTCATCCACTAAAAAATACAGGAAACGTTCCTGATAGTTGAGCAAAAGATCTTTATTATGCTCACAGGCATCCAGCACCCATAATATCATATCGTCAAAATTATACCTGCCCGCAGCCTTCATCATCTCATTGTAACGGGGGTATAAATTCACCGCTGCCCGTAGCATTTCCATCTTCTCCGTCTCCCCGGCTATTGCCGCTGCCCTGGGATCTCCTGCATTGAATGTTTTATATTTCTTTTTGTAAAAGAAGCCCTCTTTCTGCGGCAGTTCCTCAATATAAGCGCTGATCCTTTCATTTATGTATTCAGGCGTCCACGCTTCTTTCTTCATTACACTATACAATGCTTTCAGCCTGTCTTTTTCGTAATATACATCACCACGGAAGCGCTTCAGTATATTATCCTGCTCTATGGAATCTATGAGCCTGTAAAAAAGATCGATCTCCTCAAGGTCGCCGATCGGTGCAAGATCAAGCTTACCGAAATAGGTGAGGTTATCCTGTATAACTTCATTGCAGAAAGAGTGAAAAGTATGGATATGCACCTTATAGGCATCACTGCCGATTATTTTAAGCAGGCGGTTCCGCATTTCCACGGCGCCGTTATCGGTATAGGTGAGGCACAGGATATTATGAGGATCGGTATCTGTTTGCCATAGAATATTGGCAATGCGTAATGCCAGTATCTGTGTTTTACCCGTACCCGGCCCGGCATTCACCATTACCGGACCTTCAATCATATCCACGGCTTCACGCTGCGGCCCGTTGAGGCTATAGTATGCTTCCTGAAATCTGGTATGCAGTTCCTCCCCTGTCATATGGCAAAATTAATCAATCAATAAAGGCCCGCTCATCGACCTTAAAAAATTTATACATATTATACAGGTCGTATATACCCGATTTGCGGTATAGGCCGGTACGGTTGTTTACAATAAATTTACCCGTTGAATTGAACACCTCAGCCGTTGAACCCATTGAATAGCACAATCCGATTTCTGGAAGAATAGGATTCGAAGCAGAAATACAACTTCTTAGTAAAGCCTACTATTTGCAAAAGCCCCGGCATTCCTGTGTGGGGTTTTTGCATTTTTACTACGATATATAAAGACAGGGGTGACTATCCCGGTATCCGGCTGATGTATTTCTCAATCTGTTTGATCTGGTCTACCACCTGCGCCGTAGTGGGCTTTTGTTCTTTTGCCCTGCGGAAATAATCCTTAGCCGCACGGAACTCGCGTTTGTTGATAAATATCTGGCACATCTGCAGGTAGGCGGCGGCTGTATTTTCTTTATCGGGCAGCCCCGCACGAATGGCTTTGCGGATATATTCCTCAGCCTGTCTCATATTGCTTTTCTGCATGGCAATAGTGCCCAATTGAAAATAAGCGGCTCCTTCCGTTTCTTTCATCGGCATGCCCAGGCTCAGGCTTTTTTTCATCATGGCCTCCGCCCCGTCAAAATCCTGTTTGAACATAGCCAGGTTCGATTTCAAAAAATAATATACACTGCGTACCGGCTTGATCAGCAAGTTCGGAAAACGGATGGAATCCAGTATCTTCTGTGCTCCTTCAATATCACCGTCTTCCATATATCCCTGTATCAGCCGCATGGGGCCAAACAGAAAATGACTCACAACAGCCACCAGTGCAATGAAATACAAGGCGAACGCGGGCCAAAAGCCGGAGTAGATATTTACCACAACAGCCAATAGCAGTGCCAAAAAACCCAAAGGCAGCCTGTATTTGATCAATAAGGTATAAAATTTCATATCCTGTTTTTAGGGCTGCAAAGATAGGAAAACCCCGCTGTATAGTAAGGCGGAAATGTGAATAGTGAATAGGCAATGGTGAATTGCCCACAGCCCACACCACAGCTGATAGCTGAAGGCTGATAGCCATACATCATTCTTTCGCATCATTTATCTCAAGCCAGTAGCCGTCAGGGTCTTTAAGCCATATTTGCTTTACGCCATCCACCCTGGAAGATATGCTTCCCTTCTTCCCGTTAATATCTTCCCATTCAATGCCGTTCTTTTTAAGCACTTCGGTAAATGCCGGTACGGAAGCCACGCTGAAACAGGTGTGATTATTTTTATAATAATCCTTGCTAATTTCAGCGCCCTGTATAATATGCATGGCCGCACCGGGGCCGATCCTGAGCCAGATATGCCTGCCATCGTGAAAAGGTTCGGGTATGGTATCGAGCCCTAAAACATTGATATAGAAATCGCCTGACTTTTTTACATCCACCACGTATATGGCAACATGGTTAATGCGGGCATTGGTTTTTTGGGCAAATGTTTTACCGCAGAAAATGACCAGACTAAGCAAAAAAACGGCAAATCTCGTTTTCATATTACAATTTAAGCTGCTGAAAGTACTGAAATTAGAAATTGAAAATCTGCGGAAACCATTATTTTTGCAGCCCGATTGGAAAACTGCCAGAAAGAGAGAAAAATATTTTAAATCAGGCATTGGAAAAGAATTCCTGAAGCCTTTGGTCCCGTAGTTCAATGGATAGAATAGAAGTTTCCTAAACTTTAGATGCAAGTTCGATTCTTGCCGGGACTACCACCAACCGGGAACAGCAAATACTGAATGTCTTCCCGGTTTTTTTATTTGTTGAACCTTACTGACAATGATAGCATATCAGGTTCTTAAATGCATCCTCCATCCGCCGGTAACTAACCGGACAACCTGCCCGTTGCGGATATAAATAAAATTGTCTTCGCTAATTATTTTAGTAATTTTGAAGATGTTTTTTATAGCCGATCTACATACCCATTCCCACTATGCCGGTGCTACCAGCAAATTCCTTTGCCTTGAGACCATGTACCAATGGGCATTGATCAAAGGCATTGATGTAGTAGGGACCGGAGATTTTACCCATCCCGCATGGATACGCGAGTTGGAAGAGAAGCTGCAACCCGCGGGAAACGGGTTTTATACCCTTAAACAAGTGCCGGAGCTGAGCGAATTGCCGGGTGCGCAGCCGCAGGGCAGAAAAATACACTTCTGCTTGTCGACCGAAGTGAGCTGTGAGTATGTTGTCAAAAACAAACAATACAAAAACCACCACCTCATATACACACCTGATTTTGACACCGCCCACCGGATCAATACAGCATTGGGCAGGTATGGTGATCTTTCTGCAGACGGAAGGCCTACTCTTAACCTGCAGGCACATGAGCTGCTGAAAACAGTGCTGGAAATTGCTCCGGAGGCATACTTTGTGCCGGCACATATTTGGACCCCGTGGTTTTCTGCGCTGGGTTCCATGAATGGTCATGACACGTTGCAGGATTGCTTTAAGGACGTTACCGGTGAACTGTTTGCTGTGGAAACCAGTTTATCGGCAGATCCACGCATGTGCCGCCGCTACACTGCACTGGACCACCTGACGCTGCTTTCCAACTCTGATGCACATGCTGCACCTAAGCTTGGCCGCGAGGTAAACCTGTTCGATACGGAATTGGGCTATAATGCCATGTTTAATGCTATTAAGACCAAACATGGCTTTAAAGGAACATGGGAGTATTATCCCCAGCGGGGCAAATATTTTAATGATGGGCATCGTCATTGCAAAATCTCCTTTGGCCCAACAGTGACGGGTTCTGGTATTTGTCCTGTTTGCCACAAGCCATTAACGATCGGGGTGGCACACCGTGTTGAGCAACTGGCAGACCGTTCCGCGCAAGAGGCGGAAAATCACTTTCAGCCATTTCAATACGTTTTACCGCTCCCGGAAATCCTGTCAGAGGTGATGGGCTTCAATGATGCAGGCAAAGCAGTCAAAAAGAAATATGCGCAGGCAATATCGCGCTTCGGTAATGAATTTGATATGCTGCTGCGAACACCCATAGCAGATATCCGCCGCTTTCATCCCACATTATCCCTTGCTATAGATCGTTTGCGCAGGGATAAAAAACAGGTTACTCCCGGTTATGACGGCGAGCATGGCCGCATTCGTTTTTTTGACGGGGCTGAGCTGCAAAGAAAACCGGAACAGATAACGCTGTTCTGAATCAACCATTTTGTAAATGAGATGGAATGGAGCAGGCTGCGTTTCTTTGGGCAGACAGCGGTAACTTTGTGTTTTCCAAACCATAAAACGATGAAACAAAGAGTAAACATTTCGGAAGTATACCCCGACGCTTACAAAGGGATGTACGCTTTAAGCGCAGCATTGAACGGTTCCGGCTTAACCTCCATTCAAAAAGAACTTATCAAAATAAGAGCTTCGCAGATCAACCGGTGCGCGTTTTGCCTGAACATGCATACCCGCGACGCGTTGAAGTACGGCGAAACCCCTCAGCGCATTTTCCTTCTTGATGCCTGGCGCGAAACAGACCTGTACACACCCGAAGAGAAAGCCATACTTGCATTAACGGAAGAGATTACCCTTCTCAGCCAGCATGGCGTAAGCGACGCGGTATATGAGCAGGCAGCCCGCCATTTCAGCGCTGAGCAGATAGCACAGATCATTATGGCTGCTGTGCTGATCAATGCCTGGAACAGGATATCGGTGAGCACCAACGTGTCGATCGAAAAATAAGGACCGGCAGTGCACATTGCTGAACAGCGGAACAGAAGGCCTCACAGGATAAAGATATTTGATATTATAAAAAAACATCTTATCTTGACAATGCTTTTTTAATCCCAGATCTTTTGACTACCTGCCTCCTGTTCGGGCAAAATTCGTTCAGGGGCGGTCTATCGTTACCCCAACTGTATTCAAAAAGGAGGGGCTTCTTTAACGTACAGGGTTTAACCTGCCTGCCTGCTGTCTTCGCATATTTGGATTTTACAGGCAATGGTAAACTTCAATATGTGGCTGAGCGTGCGAAGCCATGTCGGATTATTATCCGTTTAAAAACGTTTATAAGCGTTTGTGAACGGGTATACTAAATTTCATTCAACAATACAAAATGTATAATACTAAAACACTTATTTTTAATGCTTTATGATTTTCACGGTATCGTGTAATAGCGTAAATACAAGTGTTATAGGCTATGGTAGGACGACCGTTCACAATAATAAAAACGTCAAACACAGAATTTCAAAATGGATATAAAAGAAGCAATACACAAAAGACGTTCGGTTCGGTTTTTTAAAGATGATGAAATCGACCACGAAACGTTAATCGAACTCATCAAGGATGCTCAAATGGCTCCTTCGTGGGCAAATTCCCAGCCTTGGCGGGTGTATGTGGCAACGGGCGAAACCCTAAAGCAAATCCGAAAAGCACATTTGGAACAAGCGACACAAGGAATCCGGGGGGCAGCCGAATTTTCTACGATGCACCGCGAGGAATGGGACTTAAAAGCAAGGCGTAATATGGGACAATGGTGGAGCGGAATTCAACAATTTCTTGGGACAAGCAATGGAGCGGAATATCCTGAGGCTCAACGTCAGCTATTCAATGCACAAGCTATTATTTATCTGACAATCCCGAAAAATGCTACCCACTGGACTATTTTTGACTTGGGTGCTTTTGCTCAGACTTTAATGCTGAGTGCTTACGGCAAAGGTTTAGGTTCTATGCCAGCTTATGAGACTGTCAAATACCCAAATATAGTCCGTCAATTTATGGAAATCCCGGATGACCAAACAGTCGCAATGGGCATTGCTTTGGGCTACACTGACGAGAAAAAAATAAATGATTTCGTACCAGGTCGTGAAGATATGGAAACGATGTTGAAAATAAAAAATTAACGCTTATGTCAGTTGTTGCAAGCACCGAAGACTACAACGAGATTGTAGCCGTATTACAAAAATACTTAGACGGCACCAATGGAGATGTCGAATTATTAAAAGAAGCATTCCACGAATTTGCTATTATCAATGGTCGCCCCATTCAGCAATTATACGATATTGTTGAACGAAAAGGCAAAACCAATTCAACGAGTCGTATCGACTATCTGGATATCATGGGCGATGTTGCATCCGCCAAAACAACCATTGAAAATTGGCATGGATATAATTTTATTGAGTACCAACATCTGATGAAGCGGTCGGGCGGTTGGAAAATTGTTGCAAAGACCTATACAGCCTTTAAGAAGTAATCACAGCCGGACAACTAAACACCAAGAACCACAGCCTATAACAGGGTATTGCCAAAAGCGGGGCTGAACGGCTTGGATTGAACATTTGTGCAAGGTTCAACATTCGTTCTTCGATTGAGCTTTTGTGCTAAAAATACCCGCCTTCGGCAATACCCGAAACGTTAGGC
>CAZREP010000066.1:0-23336 GCA_964599035.1 uncultured Terrimonas sp.
TCAGTATAAAAACAAGGGAACACAGTGGATAACCGGAGGAGGATGGAACCGCCGATGGTAACATCAGGCAATCCCAGATCGGCAAATTTCCGGGAGGCTTTGTATTGCTCATAATAGCCTTTACCCCGGCTCAGGAATGTGGCAATATTGAAGCTAACGTGGCGGTTCACATCCTGGTTGTAAAACAACTGGTAATGATCCTGCTGGTAGTTGTCTGTTTCATTTTCGTAGGGCTCACCCGGCTTTTCCGTTCCGGCCGAATTATAGGTGCGATGTGTTTTCAACAGGCTTTCCGGCACACCGTTCCAGGCCTGGTAAGTTTTCTCTTTGCCCGAAAAAACATTCAGTCTTACCGAGGCTTTTTTCGAAAAATAAGCGGAAGAAACATAGAACGATTTCAGGTCACTGCTGGCACGGTCGATATACCCGTCGCTTTTCAAAGCTGAAAGTCTCGCATCCACTGTAAAATGGCTATCTATTAGGCCTGTTCCGGCTTTCAATGTGTTTTTCCAGGTATTGAAAGATCCGTAGCTGTTGTTGCTTTCGGCATAAGGCTTTTCTATAAATTCGTTAGTGGTCATGTTGATCGTGGCGCCAAAAGCGCCTGCACCGTTGCTGCTGGTGCCAACACCCCGCTGCACCTGGATACTGCCCACTGATGAAACAAAATCGGGAAGGTCAACAAAAAAGCTGCCCTGCGATTCTGCGTCGTTATAGGGAATGCCGTTAAGGGTTACATTGATCCTGGTGGCATCGGTGCCCCTTATGCGTATGCCGGTGTATCCCACGCCATTGCCGGCATCGGAGCTTACAATAACAGAGGGGAGCTGGTTCAGCACAAAGGGAAGATCCTGTCCTATATTTGCCTTTTCAATTTCCTTTTTTGGGAGGTTACTTTTGGTAAAAGGCGCTTTTTCGCCGGCTCTTACCCCCTTTATTTCTATAGGTTGCAGCATAAGCCCAATTCTTTCGAGCATGATGCTTACCGGCAAAGAAGAGGGGATTTCAATGGTTTGTTGCAGTGTTTTAAAGCCTATGGAGCTTACCGTTATGGTATAGCTTCCTTCTTTCAGGTTCCTGAACTGGAAATCCCCGTTTTCATCAGAAACGGTATACTGGTTCCCGGGCAGCACAATGGTTGCGTTGGGAAGCGGCTGCCGGGAGTCCTTTTCAATAATTTTTCCATGCAACGGGTGCTGGGCAAAAGATGCAAAGGCAACTGCCAGCATCATCAATAGCAAACCTATTTTTTTCATTTCTGTTTTTGTTATCAGCCTCAGACGTGCATCTTGTTTTACTGCACTCACTTGTCATTAGCCGGGTTTACAAAAACAGGAAAGGAGAGAGGTGAAGACTCGTCCTTCCCTGCGCAGGCATTACCCTGATCAGGTTCTACGGGTTTGATCTCAGTCCTGTCCCGCTGAAAGCGAAACAAAACACCCCGGGAATCACTGAGGTTAAATAACTTTAACCGCGGTTGTTTGTAATGCAAAGATAGCGTTTTAAAATAAATTCCAAATGGTGTAACATTTAACCGCGGAGATCGTATAACGGATATTATTACTCATACTGTTAATATAAGTTATGAAGAAATTGATACTATTAGCGGTGTTTGCTGCATTCGCGTTAAGCGCTTTTACGCAGGATGAAAAGGTGTTTGTGAATGATAAAAATGTCCAGCCGAGAAATATAGCGGGATCATTTTCTGCTATTTCTGTGTCGGGGTCTATTGACCTGTACCTGTCGCAAAGTGATGAAGAAGTAGTGGTGGTAAGCGCTGCGGAACCAAAGTACCGCGACAGGATCGTGACTGAAGTGATTAATGGCGAACTGAAGATCTATTATAATGATAAAGGTTTGCAATGGAGCAGCGGCAGCAAGAAGCTAAAGGCTTATGTTGCGTTTAAGAATGTGCAAAAGCTGACCGCCTCCGGAGCTTCGGATATCTATGTAAACGGGGTGGTAAGAGCGGATGTGCTGAAAATACATATCTCCGGCTCCAGCGATTTTAAAGGCGCAGTGGATGTTAATAAATTAAGCCTTGACCAGAGCGGCAGTTCCGATTCGCGTATCAGCGGCAGGGCTACCCACCTCAAAATTGAAGTAAGTGGGGCCAGTGATGTAAAGGGCTATGACCTGGTGGCAGACTATTGTGAAGCCAGCGCCAGCGGCGCCAGTGATATACAGATCACCGTTACCAAAGAGCTTACTGCCAGCGCCAGCGGCGCCAGCGATATCTATTACAAAGGACAGGGCATCACCCGCAATATCAGGAGCAGCGGCGCCAGCTCTGTAGCCAGGAGAGACTGACCGGTAAGCTCCGTTTCCCGGATTTATTGCTGCCTGGTTTTCATCACTCTCACCTCCCATTCTTCAGGGCCTTTTTTCAGATACTCCCATTTAAAGGGCTGTTTGCTTTCTGCCTCCATCTGATAGTAAAGCGGCTTGGGGTCGTGGTCGTTAAGAAATTCAAAAGCTTCTCCCGGCTGTATGCCGGCAAAGGCCTCATAAAACATTTCATGACGCCGGGCGGGAGGAAAAGGGCGCAGGTCAAATTTTTGGACTACGAAGAAATCGGTGTCATCTAAATCACCCTTCATTTTTTTTGTAATGTGGATAACATATTCCCCCGGCTGGTCTTTTTTATATGCCCACGTGTATTGGTTATCAAACTTCTTTTTAAAGATGGAATGAATATCTTCCGGGTCGTTTTCGGCAATAATTTCCATGGTATCGCCTTCCTGCATCATACCGTAGCGATGGAAGACCACATGTTTCCAGTCTTTTTTATCCGCCTTCCGCAGATCCAGGAGCGTTGAAATGTCTGTAAACTCCCGGCCGCAGGAGACCGCAGATCGCGTTACTTTCACCTTCCATTCTCTTCCGCCCCGTTGCAGGTATTCCCAGCCTACCACCTCTCCGTGGATCGAACGGAGCTCGTAATAGAGGGGTAGAGGATCATGGTCATTGATGAAAATAAAACTTTGTCCAACGGGGAGCTCGCTGAACAGCTTCAGCAGTTTTTTGTGCCTTTCAATAGGAACAAGAACCCGCACATCAAGTTCCTGGATCATTTGGGCTTCGTTATGCATGGTTAGACGGTTTTAAGGTTTGAAATTGTTATTCACGACAAGTTGGTAAGATCAGCGTTACCATTCATTAGCCGTTGTGGTGGTTAAAGGTACATTAAAAAATCAACAGGGTCTGACAGCACCACTATGCAGCTATTGACTTTCAGCCGTCAGCGATTTACCGCTCATAGCCTATAGATAGCCGGCAGCATGCTTTTGAGCTTTCCTCTGCCGGCTTCAGTTTTGGATTTTGTATAACCGGTACCTGCGGACTTATACCTTCATTTATCCGGTTGAACAGCTTTTGCTCCACTTATGGATAATGTTTGTTATGGCTGTTCCGGGGCTGAATATCCGGCAAAACAATCCCTATCTTTACCTCGTCATATTTTTGTCATTGTTTTAGAATTTTTAAAAAATAAAACGTTTTCAATCAACGTTTTACTACAAATTGTTGTCCTATATAAATAATGCATAAACTAACTGGTATGATTTCTCGTAAAAAGGTATTTGCTATTACAGCATATTTCAGGCAGATTCAGGCAGCATACGTGCTTACGTTTATCGTACTTTGCTTCTTTTACACCGGGTCATTTGCCGGGCATTCAAATAATAGCCACCTGTTTTTTCAATCTCCCCTGCAGGATTCTGTAAATGTAAAGGGAAAAGTAACGGATGCCGATGAACAATCACCCCTCGGTGGCGTATCTGTTGAAAACCTCAGGACGGGCGAAGGAACAATGACCAACCACCTTGGTGAATTTACGATAGCAGCCAGGAACGGCGACAGATTGCAGTTCACGTTTATAAGCAAGGCGCCAAAAATTATTATTTACGGGGGAGAAAGTTTTCTTGATGTAGCATTATCCAAAAGTGAAGGCGCCCTGTCGGAGGTGGTGATCACGGGTTTTCAGAATCTTGATAAAAAGAAGTTTGCCGGTGCTGCCGCTTCGTTGAAAGCCGATGATATTAAGATGAACGGCGTGGCCGATGTAAGCCGTATGCTGGAAGGCCGTGCCGCAGGCGTAGCTATTCAAAACGTTTCGGGAACCTTTGGCGCCGCTCCCAAGGTGCGGGTTCGCGGAGCCACATCTTTAAACGGCGACAATAAACCGTTATGGGTAGTGGATGGAGTAGTACTGGAAGACATTATTAATATTTCCAATGACCAGTTGTCGAGCGGCGATCCTACTACTTTGTTAGGATCGGCCGTGGCAGGTTTAAATGCTAATGATATAGAAAGCTTTGACATCCTCAAAGACGCCGCTGCCACTGCATTGTATGGGGCAAGAGCCATGAACGGGGTAGTGGTGATCACTACGAAGAAAGGGAGGGCAGGCAAAACAACAGTGGCATATACAGGTAATTTTACTACACAGCTCAAGCCCACATACGCCGATTATAATATCATGAACTCCCTCCAGCAAATGTCTGTGCTGGCGGAACTGGAACGTAAAGGATCATTAAACCCCGGTATCCTTAACCGTGCCGATAACGGCGTATACGGAAAGATGTATGAATTACTGAACGCCGATGATAACGGGAATTTCCCGCTCCAGAATACACAGGAAGCAAGGGCTGCATTTTTGAAACGTTATGCCACCGTCAACACCGACTGGTTTGATATCTTGTTCCGCAATAACCTGGTGCAGGAGCATTCGCTGAGCATATCCGGTGGTACGGAAAGATCCCAGAGCTATTTTTCGATGAGCTATTATGGAGATAATGGCTGGACAGTAGCGGATAAGGTGAACCGTTATACGATCAACTTCAGAAATAATTATAAATTTTCCGATAAGTTCTCCGTTGGATTTGCCACCCTTGGTTCTGTTCGCCAGCAAAGGGCGCCGGGAACGCTGGCCCGCAATCCCAACCCGGTAGAAGGGCAGTACGACCGCGACTTTGATATCAATCCTTTCAGCTTTGCATTAAATACCAGCCGCACCATTACGGCTTATGATGAAAAGGGGGAGCTGGAATACTTCAGGCGGAATTTTGCACCTTTTAATATTATCAACGAACTGAAAAATAATTTCCTTGATATCAACATCATTGATCTGAGGCTGCAGGGCGATATCAATTACAAATTCGCCAAAAATTTCAGCTATGAATTTACCGGTGCGCTGCGTTATGTAAAGTCTACCCGTGAGCACCAGATCACCGAAAACGCCAATATGGCGGAAGCATACCGGTCGGCGGGTACTGCTACCATCGCCCAAAACAATAAATTTTTATATCGTGATCCCGATGATCCCGAAGCCGAGCCTGTTGTTGTATTACCTTACGGCGGTTTTTACAACAGGGCCGAGGATTTTTTATTAAGCTATGATTTTCGGAACAGCATTAATTATGCTACTGTTATCAATGATAAACATTCGGTAAACCTGCTGGGCGGTATGCAGGTAAAATCTGCCGACAGGCAAAACTACAGCAATACCGGTTATGGATACCAATACGATAACGGTGGCTTACCCGCTATAGATTACCGGATCCTTAAACAAACCATTGAAAGTAATTTTCCATACTATGATATGGGTAAGGATTATGACCGGTTTGTTGCTTTTTATGCCACTGGTAACTATACTTTCCGTTCAAAATACAATTTTACGGCCACGGGCAGGTACGATGGCTCCAACCGCCTGGGCAAATCAAGTACCGCACGCTGGCTGCCTACCTGGAGTGTGGCCGCATCATGGAACGTAGACAGGGAATCTTTCATGCGCGATATAGGCTGGCTGGATAATTTCCTGTTAAGGGCAAGTTATGGATTAACGGCAAGCATGGGACCTGCCGATAATTCGAGCGTAGTGTTAAGAAGCGTTAATACCAACAGACCCTATCTTTCGGAAAGAGAGTCCGTTATTCAGTTAGCCAGCCTCGAAAATGCTGAACTTACCTGGGAAAAATCATATACCGCCAATATTGGTGTGGATGCCACTTTGCTGGAGAGGAGACTGAATTTCAGCATTGATGTTTACCAACGGAAAAGCTTTGACCTGATCAGCATCATTAAAACCTCCGGTATTGGCGGAGAAGCCTATAAAGCCGCTAATTATGCTGACATGGATTCCTGGGGAAGTGAATTGCTCCTCGGAGGCGAGATCGTACGCCGCCGTAACTGGGGATGGAAGAGCAGCTTTACTTTTGGATACAATGAGAACAAAATCACCAATGCCAAAAATATCCCCAGTATCTTCAGTCTTGTACTGGCGGAAGGCGGCAATAAAGAAGGCTACCCGGTGCGGAGCCTGTTCTCGCTCAATTATAAAGGGTTGGAACATAATACCGGTATCCCGCAATTTGTAGATGAAAATGGTAAAACCGCTGCTGCCGTATATCTGCAGGATCAAAAAACGGAGCACTTAGTATACGAAGGACCTGTTGATCCGCCCTTCAACGGCGGTTTTTCCAATACCGTTCATTACAAAGCTTTTTCGGCCAATATTTTTATCACCTACCAGGCGGGAAATAAGATAAGATTATATCCTGCATTTAAAACCTACTATTCTGACCTGGATGCCATGCCCAAAGAGTTTAACGACAGGTGGGTATTGCCCGGGGATGAATTATTAACGAATGTCCCGTCTATACTGGAAGCTTTTGAAGCCGCGCGGCTCAATGCCGCTTATCCTTACAACAATTATAATTATTCAACGCAAAGAGTAGCCAGGGGCGATTTCATCCGTTTAAAAACGGTGTCACTTTCTTACCAGTTGCCGGTAAATACGGTAAAAAGTATAGGGTTCAGCAGTGTATCGGTCACGGCTGCTGCTGCCAACCTCTGGCTTATATATGCCGATAAAAAGTTAAAAGGACAGGATCCCGAATTTTTTAACACGGGCGGTGTGGCACAGCCCATTCAAAAACAAATCACGCTTTCTGTAAAAGTGGGTATTTAATATCATTTGATCATGAAAAAATTTTTGATATACTGCGCAGTTGTATGGCTTATGGCAATTACCGGCTGTAAGAAATACCTGGAGCATTTGCCTGACAACAGAACAGAGCTTAATTCGCCCGAAAAAGTTTCGCAGTTGCTGGGTACCGCATATCCCCAGGCAAATTATATGGATTTTTGTGAATCCTTATCAGATAATGTGGCCGACAAAGGGGTGGGGGATCAGGATATCAGCAATGCGAATGCTTATCGGTATGAAGATGTGACCGATGAACAGCAGGACTCTCCCGAATATTACTGGAACGCCTGCTATGCTGCTATAGCCGCCGCCAATCATGCACTGGAAGCCTGCAATACCGCCCCGGACCCTGCCGATTACCAGGCACAGAAAGGTGAAGCCCTTGTAGCCAGAGCCTATGCACATTTTATGCTGGTAACCCTTTTTTCAAAAGTATACGATCCGGCTACCACTTCTTCAGATCCGGGTATTCCCTATGTTACGGAACCCGAAAAGGTGGTCATTAAAGCATATGAAAGGAAAACAGTGGCTTATGTGTATGAGATGATTGAAAAAGACCTGCTGGAAGGCCTGCCTTTACTGACAGACCAGAAATATACGGTGCCCCGCTATCATTTTACCAAAGCTGCCGCCAACGCCTTTGCAGCCCGGTTCTACCTGTTTAAAGGCGATTATCAAAAGGCGGTGAATCATGCCAACCAGGTTTTTAGCACTTCCAATGTAACTACCTTATTACGCCCCTGGAACACCGCTTATCTTGCCTATACCTACAGGGAAATGTGGGCGGAATATGCCAAAGCCAGTCAGCCGGCTAATTTATTGCTTGGAGAAACGCCATCCTGGTGGGGGCGGTATTACTACAGTGTACGTTATGGCATGACATCTACGATCCGCGATGAGGTCTTTGCAAGCAATGTAACCGGTGGCGCCTGGGCATTCGGGAACCATACCTATACCGCCGGTATCAATAATTATATGATCCCCAAGATCAGTGAATATTTTGTACGAGCCTCAGTGAATGCAAGCATAGGAACAGGTTATGTAATGGTTCCGCTTTTTACTGCGGAAGAGGTATTGTTTAACAGGGCCGAAGCCAATAATGCCCTGAATAATACCAATGATGCATTAACCGACCTTAACAGCTATGCGGGTACCCGTATTGTTAACTATAATGCGACAACGCACCGCATTACCGAGGCGAAGATCAAAAATTTTTACGGCACTTCCGACCTGCAAAAAGGTATACTGCAAACGATACTTGATTTTAAAAGGGCGGAATATGTGCAGGAAGGGATGCGCTGGTTTGACATATTGAGGCACAGGATCGTGGTAACGCATCGTACTGCGGAAGGCGAAGTGATAGAGCTGGGAGCAGATGATCCGAGAAGAGTATTGCAGATACCCGCATCGGCAAAATTATCGGGTGTGGATCAAAACCCGAGATAAACACACACTATGCAGATCAATCATAATTATCCATACATATCAATACTATGAGATCTTTTGGAATGCTACTGGCTGCCTTTTTGTGCATTACGGGAATGTTATCCTGCGGAAAGGACAACATCTCAGGCAATGCGGATAATATCCCGGGTTTAGGCGGTGATACCTGGGCAAAAGGCCCTGTTGACGACTGGATACTGAGTAATCTTACCGTACCCTGGAATATATCGGTAAAATACAAATGGGATCAGTCGGAGATGGAATTCAATAAAATCGTCACGCCACCCGATGAAGAAAAGATAATTCCCGTATTGACTGCTATAAAGCAGGTATGGATTGACAATTATGTGGCAGAATCCAATGAACTGTTCATGAAAAAATACTGCCCAAAGTTTTTTGTGCTGGCAGGCAGCGCAAGCTGGAACCTGGATGGCACCATAATACAGGGTCGGGCTGAAGGCGGGCGCAAAATATTGCTGTACCAGTTAAATGACTTTCGCATTAAAAGCATGGCAGGTTATGTGCCGGAAGACTCTTTTGCTGTGAAGGAGATGTTCAATACCATTGAGCACGAATTTGCCCATATCCTCCATCAGAACGTGATGTACCCCCAGGAGTTTAAACAAATATCCGTGGGCACTTATACTTCCAACTGGAATAATGTGGGCGATGAAGCTGCCAACGAACTGGGCTTTATTTCTGCTTATGCCATGTCTTTTCCGGATGAGGATTTTGTAGAAATGGTTTCCTATATGCTCACAGAAGGGAGAGACTGGTTTAATTCCCTGGTCAGCAATCTCGCCAGTGAAGAAGCACAAATGAAATTAAAGCAAAAAGAAGCCATAGTGGTGGGCTATTTTAAAGATACCTGGAACATTGATTTTTACAGCCTGCAAACCCGCACAAGAAACTCAATAACCGCCTTGTTGAAATAGGAGGCAGTTGTTCGAAAATAAAATCAAGAATATGAAAAAATTCGCTGCATATATTTTACCGCTGATATTACTCATTACGGCATGTGGCAAAGATAAATCCGTTTTTAATGAAACACCTGATGAAAGGATCAATAAAACGTTGAGCGAATACCAGGCCGCCCTGGTAAGCTCTCCCACCGGCTGGAAGGCAACCATTATTCCCGGTAGTGGCGGCATTTTTCATTTCTATTTCAGGTTCAACAATGAAAACCGGGTATTCATGTTCTCCGATTTTGATACCACCACTTCCAAATACCAGAAAGAGAGCAGCTATCGGTTAAAGGCGTTGCAGCAACCTACCCTAATTTTTGATACCTATTCCTACCTGCATCTTTTAGCCGATCCCGACGCTTCGGTGAATGGCGGAGATTATGGAGCCGGGTTGTATTCAGACTTTGAATTTTCCTTAGACACTTTATATGCAGACAGCATTATACTTACCGGTAAAGTAAATAAAACCAGGCTGAAACTGGAAAGAGCATCGCAGCAGGATCTGGACGAATGGCAAAATGGGGCATGGGCCGACCCGGTATCCTTTTTAAACATAATAACGATCCAAAACTATTTTAAAAGACTTACGCTGGATGGTGTTGATTACGAGATCTCTGTGGATCCTACTTCCAGAACGATCAGCCTGCAATGGCTTTCAGGTGCAACGGTAAGGCAATTTTCCAGCACTTTTTATTTTAATGCCGGAGGTGTGGTGTTTGAAACACCTCTGGTCAACGGCGCCCAAACGATTAATGGGTTTACGGATGTATCATGGAGTGAAGCCAGCCAAAGCGTCAGTGTAAAATCGGGCAATATCAGCGGTAACATTGCCGGGGCTGTTAAACCTTTAAAAACTGACCTTAATGCCCCACAGAGATGGTGGCAGGAATCAGCGATAGCAGGATTCTGGCAATCGCTCAGAGGGTTCCACGTAGATGGAAAGGATGATGCATACGGATTTCTTCAAATGCCAGGTGCTCCCGATATGGTATTTATAAGCCAGTACGGGAACAGCGGCGGAATAGTTTACGATTTGCTTGGTTTTTTTGGAGAAACGGTAGGTTTTGGCGCAGGGTACAGCCCACCAACATTTACTGCAGATGGTAAAGTTATTTTTTCCATATTGGGTGTTCTGGGAACGGTACCTGCCGGCGCGAACCCTGCATTTTCAAATACCGCTCTTACTCTAGCAGATGAAAATGGGTTTTACCTTATTCAAAAGTCAGAGAAAATTTATGACATGGTGAGTGCGGCAGATTCCAAAATATGGATAACCTGGGGCAGGCCATAAGGTATTTGCAAAAATCATTTCGGATAGTGTGGTTATATCCTATAATTCTTCTTATTTTTAGAATTATAAACCCCAAATAATTATACGGTATGAAAAAATTGACTTTACAGATAGCTGCCATTGCAATGATGGCGGTAAGCATGTTGTTTATGTCCTGCTCCAAAGAAGGACCGGAAGGTCCTGCCGGAGCCACAGGGGCACCCGGTCCAACAGGTGCCCAGGGACCTGCAGGTGCACAGGGACCTGCAGGTGCTAAAGGAGATCCCGGCACGGCCAATGTGATTTATTCGGAGTGGCTGGATGTAGCGTATTCACCGATTACCGATCCTGATGATGATGAAACCACTATTGCCTGGGTAGCAGAAATAAATGCTCCTAAACTTGATGCTTCAATTTTATCAAGAGGTGAAATAAAAGTATATATAAATATCGGCACGGCCGTAGATCCTGAAGTTATATCATTACCGTTCTTCGATTCGTATGGATTAACTGGAGTATATAATATAAACCTGACTTTCTCTACAGGTAATATTTTTCTATATTCTACTGATGATGCGTCTACTTTCACACAAGGTGGAAACAAATTGTGGCAATACCGCTATGTTCTTATTCCCGGTGGTACCGCCGCCCGCAAGGCCGGGCCAGCAGTTGACTGGAACGACTATAATGCGGTTAAAAAATACCTGAACCTCAAAGATTAACCTTTTATTTGCATGAATAAAGCCTGTAAGGCGGCCGCAGACCGTCTTGCGGGCTTTATTATTAAGGGTAAAATACATGAAAGTATTAATATCTTTACAATACAATATTTTACCAAAAATATGATGCGGAACGTACCTATAGGATTATCCCTGCTCTTATTGGCCTTTACCGCTATTTCATGCCAGAAAGAACTCTCTTTTGAGAATCACGCGGGTAACAACAAACCGGCTTCACTGCTGGGGAACTGGAATTTTATAGAATTGAATGCATCCGTGGAGGCGTCATCTACTTTTTATTTGGGAGATGTTCCCGGCAAAGAAGTAATAACATACAGCACTGTTACGCAAAATAACAGAGGCTTTCTTACCGTTACCCCCAGCGTGATGAAAACAGTGGACCTCGGGTATACTATCGCTACCGAGGTTAAGCTCATAAAATATGCAGGTGGGCAAATCGTTAATGAGCAGCAGGAATACATGAATTTCGATCTGCCATCCAGCAGTGCCAGCAGCGATTATCTGCAGGTAGGCAGCGACTCGCTTTATTTCCCTAATGGTTTTATTTTGGCTATTCCTAATACCAACGGGCAGTTGCTCGACGGCGCTTCCGATCCGGCAGGGGCCAAATTCAGGATCAGCAGTGATACGCTTGCTATTCAATTGGTGGTGAACAGGTCTGCCACTGCAACACAGGATGGAAGGGAATATGTTACAGCACATAAGGTGAGTGGCACGTTCACCTTTCTAAGGCAATAAGTCTGCTAATCTATGGATTTGCTGCCCCATATCTGTTGTATCAGTTGTTCCGCATTGTGCCGGTTATTAAAATGCTGTTCCAGTATATTTTGCCGTAGCATTATGTTCTCTTTTGTAAACGGCTGCGTATATAATAACTGTATGGATGATTGAAAAGAAGCAACATTTTCTGCCATTTCACAGATATTTTCCAGAGGTGTGCCACCTGCCATAGCCTCATTTGCTATACAGTGTCTTCCGCAAAACAGTGCATGCAATAATTTCAGCTTAATGCCGGTTGAGCTGAAAGAAGGAAGCAGGTTGATCTGCGCTTCCTGTATCAGCGTTTCCATTGTTGCCTCTTCGGGGTTGGGTATGATCTCAATATGTGGGTATGCCTTTATGGCCGTGATCAGTTTTTCCGATGGATTTTTGCCTGCTATCTTCAACGGGATATTTAACCCGGAAAACACTGAACTGATCAGCCAGAGTGCGGCAGCTTCATTTTCTGCTACGGATAAATTGCCATGATACAGGCAGTAATCTCCCGTTCCTTCCTTAGAACTGATGCCGTTCCATCCGGTAAAAACAGGAAGGTGATCAACATGCTTTATGCCCTGTGCCTGTTTTAAATGCAGCGCATCCTTTTCCGATACGGTAAGCACGGTGTTTGCTTTTTTTGCAACGGCATATTCATACCGCTTCAGTAGTACGCTCTCATTCCAGTAATATAATTTTCTGAAAAAGCTGTTGGTCTTTTCTGCCATCAGCCTGTAATAGTCCGATTCCATATTGTGCAGCCGCAGGATCACCTTTCTATTGGGTAACGCATTTTTCCAGAGGAGCAGTGTGCAGTGCGTACCTTCCAGCAAAACAGGATAGTTGTCGCGCGAAAGGTTTTTCAGCAAGACGCTGTCGCTGCGGGATTTAACCATATAGGGAACAGTTATGGAAAGCGACCGGATACCGCGTTTTCGTTTATAGTAGTAAACCTGCTCGCAATAGTTGTTCAGCGCGGGCTGCCTTCCCCGGCCGTATTCAAAGCAGTGCAGTATTATTTTTATATCCTGCTCTTTTAAATACCGGAGTTTGTAATAAAGATCGAATACACCGCCGTAATCGGGGGGATAAGGCACATCCAGGCAAATGATATGTAAATGTTTTTTCAATGTTGCTGCAATAAGTTCCTGTAAAACCCAACCAGTTTCTTTTCCTCATTCTGCCAGTTGTACACCTCTTTGGCGGCTAAGCAGTTTCGTCGAAGCCTTTCATATAATACAGTGTCTGCCAATAATGAATGGATAGCTTCTGCAATGGTGATCGGATTGAGTTCAGGGATGAGAATCGCCACCTCATACGCTGTATTGACCTGCATATATTCCGGGTATTGCATGGTTATTTGCGGAACACCGGCATGCATATAATCAAAAAATTTATTGGCCAGCGAGTAATACTGGTTCAATCCTGTGTTTTCTATCAGGTTAATGCCAATATATGCTTCATGGGTTATGTTTTTTAATACAGCAGGAGTTTGTGACGGGCATACCAGCACTTTACCCTGTACATGATGTTTTTCGATAAGGGAATAAAGCTTTTCTTCAAAATTTCCATTGCCATATATATGCAGCGGCACATCCACATGCAGCATGGCCGGGATTAAAAACTCAAATCCCCTTGCTTCATTAATGGCGCCCTGGTAAAGGATGATTTTTTTTGGGGGGGGCGGGAGAAGTTCATCTGTTTTTAAAGGAATATTCCTGATCACTTCATACCGTACGCCGTATCTTTGATAAAACTCTTTGGCAATAGATTCCGAAACGGTATATCCGTGAGTAAATGCCGGCACATAAAGCTTTTCGATCGTCATCCATATCTTTTTTGTAAACGGCCGGGTAACTACTTCTTTCATTTCCGTAAACAGCTCATGCGCGTCGTATATTCTTATGATATTCCGGATACGTGAAATAAGGTAGCAAGGTAAAATGGTATCAAGATCCACAGCACAAATGGCGTCCATCTTTTTGAAGAACAGGAAAAGCAAGAGCCTGATATTAAATTCTATATAATGAATTTTTCCTTTATTGAACCTGCAGCGTAAACGATATTGTTTGTAATTTTCATTTAATAATGCCGGAGAAGCGCTCAGTTGTTTTCCCACTATTGTTATCTCAAATCCATTTCCGGCAAGCGTTGAACAGATGCGGTTCATCCGCTGATCATATACCAGCTCATTAAATACCGTAAAATAGATTTTCTTCAAGCGTATGTTTTAAATGGCACCAATATAATGCTCTATTCCTTTATATGGCAATTATTTATGCCTAATGCCGTGAATTTTCTGGAAAATTACTGATTGTAGAAAGTATTTCGGTCGGAGGTATCAAAATGGCTTGGATGTATTTCAATTTTTTCGCAAACAGGTCGGGCTTCAGTCTTTGGGTTGCCAACCCTGGAGAATGGCATTCTTAAACTCAGCGGTCTTATTAAAGATTGGCAACCTTGTGAAAAATGAAATACGCCAATGGCTTCCGGATATAAAAATCTTTTATTATTCTTGTAGCTCTAAAACATGTTCAGCTATGGAAAATTTTCAGTCCGACCAGCCGGCTGCTCCGGTTAAGCCGTCAAGACCTCCTTTTCTAACTATTTTATGTATCCTTACTTTTATCGGAAGCGGGTGGGGGATCATCAGCGGGGTAAGCGGCTATTTGACCGCCAATGCTACAGCAGGTGTTGCCCAGGCTGCCATGGAAGATGTGAGGGAAGAAGTAGAGAACCAGGCAACGGCGGGCTCTAAATTTGCCGAAAAAGTATTGTCGGGGACCAGTGAAATGCTCCAGCCCGAAAAGCTGAAGAAAAATGCACTGTTTGGACTTGTTGCTTCGGTGTTTACGCTTTTAGGGGGCATTTTGATGTTTGGCTTAAAGAAAACAGGGTTTTATAGTTACGTATTGGGTACAGCAATCGGTATTGCCGGACCTTTCGTGGCTTTTGGCGGAGGGAATGTTATGACCTTGCTGTCGTCTTCCTTTGCCGCTTTTATCGGGATCCTTTTTGTGATCTTGTACGGACTGAACCTAAAGCATTTACATTAAAAAATATTTTGGTAAATAATTCCCGGCTTTTGTGATCTTTTGCTACCTTTGCGGCCGAAAAATAAGAAGAAGAAATTATTGGGATGTTTAAAAAAATTGAGATGCCAACATTAGTCGCCGACAAAAAAACAAAGGTTTTCGCAGAATTTGGCGGAAAAGAAACCAATACGGGCTCCATTGAAGCGCAGATCGCTTTATTAACGGAACGTATTGCTCACATTTCCAAACACCTTCAGGAAAACAAAAAAGATTTCTCCAGCAACAGGGGGTTACTGCAGTTAGTGGGGGAAAGAAAAAGCTTACTCACTTATCTTAGCAAGCAGAATCTTCAGGGTTACCGCAATCTGATCGAAAAGCTGGGGCTTAGGAAATAACGTTTTGGTTAAGTATAGAGGGGGCTGACCAAAAAGTGATATTTTGCCACGAAGTCACTAAGGCACGAAGAAAATTAAACCTGAAGATCAGGACTTTGTGTCCCTGCCGGCAGGCAGGTTTGAGTCTTAGTGGCATATCTTTAGACCAAGCCTTTTTAGTCAACCCCTGGTTTTATGACGATCGCTTATTATTTTTTATTTAACTACGCTGCCCGCAATGCCATAGTATCCATCCTCCCTGATACTTAGGTTGCCGGCACTAAATTCAAATCATTTTATGCTCTCTCAACCAATTGATGTATCATTTGACCTTGGTGGCGGTCGTGCCGTGACCATTGAAACGGGAAAGCTGGCGCGCCAGGCCGATGGCGCTGTTGTTGTGCGCCAGGGTAATTGTATGATACTGGCTACCGCTGTAGCCAGCAAGGAACCAAAGCCCGGGCAAAGCTTTTTTCCACTGAGTGTGGATTATATGGAAAAATTTTCTTCTGCAGGGCGTATTCCCGGCTCTTTCTTTAAAAGGGAAGCCAAACTGAACGACTACGAGGTATTGACCAGCCGTTTGATAGACCGTGCCTTACGTCCATTATTCCCGGATGATTATTTCTGTGAGGTTCAGGTAATTATAACGCTTATTTCAAGTGATAGTGAAGTATTGCCCGACGCACTGGCCTGTTTGGCTGCCTCAGCAGCGCTTGCTGTTTCCGATATTCCGATCAAGGAAATCATTTCCGAAGTGCGCGTAGCGAGGGTAGACAATGAGTTTATTATTAACCCCACCCGCTCCCAGATGGAAAATGCTGATATGGATTTCATGATCGGCGCTACGGAAAAGAACCTGATGATGGTGGAAGGCGAATCCAAAGAATGCAGTGAGGAAGACCTGGTGAAAGCGTTGGAATTGGCTCATGAAGCCATTAAAGTGCAAATCGGGGCGCAGCAGGAACTAAGGGATAAAAAGGGGATTACACAAAAAAGAGATTATCCGAAGCCCGTGCAAAATGAAGCCCTGCTTGAAAAAGTGAAGACTTTTGCCGGGGATAAAATATACCAGATCGCAAAAGCGGCTTCCGCCAAGCACGAAAGGAGCGAAGCGTTCGACAAACTTAAAGAAGAGCTTATTGCCACACTTGGTGAAGAGCCAGAGGAAGAAGAGGTTAAACTGGTGGAGAAATATTTTGACGATCTGCAGTGGGAAATAGTGCGTAATATGATCCTTGATGACCGCGTGCGTCTTGACGGAAGGAAACTGGATGAAGTTCGCCCGCTTGCAATGGAAGTCAATTTATTGCCCACCCCTCACGGTTCGGCATTATTTACGAGAGGAGAAACCCAGTCGCTCACTACCGTTACCCTGGGAACACCCTTGGATGAGCTGCTTGTAGAAAGTGCTGCTAAATCCGACTATACCAAATTTATCCTGCATTATAATTTTCCGCCTTTCTCAACAGGTGAGATCAAGTTTTTGCGGGCTCCGGGAAGAAGGGAGATCGGGCATGGCAACCTGGCCATGCGTTCTTTAAAGCAGATGATGCCCGGCAATGATTATCCTTATACCGTAAGAGTAGTGAGTGATATCCTGGAATCAAACGGGTCTTCTTCCATGGCCACAGTTTGTGCAGGCTCCCTGGCACTTATGGACGCAGGCGTTCCCGTTCCCAAACATGTTGGAGGAGTGGCAATGGGATTAATAACCAGAAGTTCAGATAACAAATATGCGATCTTAACCGATATCCTGGGTGATGAAGATCATCTCGGCGATATGGATTTTAAGGTTACCGGAACAAGAGAGGGAATCTGTGGTGTGCAGATGGACATCAAGATAGACGGGCTCAGCATGAGCACAATGCGGGAGGCACTGGAGCAGGCACGCAAAGGACGTTTGCATATCCTGGACGCCATGTACGAATGTATAAGTGATGCACGTGAAGATGTGAAGCCCCATGCACCCAGGATGGAAAAATTGTTTATTGACAAGGAATTTATCGGTGCTGTTATTGGCCCCCAGGGTAAGGTAATACAGGAGATACAGCGCGAAACAGGCACTACCATCAATATTGAAGAAGTGGGCACCGTAGGCGAAGTAAGTATCTTTTCACCCGCCAAAGAAGGACTGGATAAAGCGGTAGCCTGGATAAAAGGCATTGTGGCTGTACCTTCGGTGGGTGAAGTATATGAAGCTATAGTAAAAGGAATAAAGGAATTCGGGGCATTTGTAGAGTTCATGCCCGGTAAGCAGGGGCTCCTGCACATAAGCGAAATCAGCTGGAAACGGCTAGAGACCATGGAAGGGGTATTGAAGGAAGGAGATGCCGTAAAAGTGAAGCTGGTGGGTGTTGATCATAAAACCGGGAAATTCAAGCTGAGCAGGAAAGCCCTGATGCCCAAGCCCGATTTTGCGCCGTCGAAGCCCCGGCATACCACAGACCAGGAACGGGGAGGAGGGACAGGATCCTCAAATACCTCTCATAACTAATGTTGTATGAAACGTGGAAGTTGAGAAGAGGAACATTGTTTTTTCCATTATTCTCCTATTTTTCACGGTAACATACTGCCAGCATAAGCAAGAATGATCATTCATAAAAGCTGCCTGCATTACACAGGTGGCTTTTTAATTTTTAACCGGTGGACGAAAAATATATAGAGATCATATTGGAGGTACAGAACAGGGAACAGGGGGAAGTGCTGATCGCCTGTTTGAGCGATGCGATGGAAACATCAGGATTTGAGGAAGGGGAAGGATATGTAAAGGCATATGTTCCCGAACCTGCATTTAATGAACTGTTGCTTCGGGATCTGACCTGTTTACGGGGTATAAAATATACCCGGTCTGTTATTGAAAATAAAAACTGGAATGCCCTGTGGGAAAGTGAATTCAAGCCCGTTGTGATAGATGATTTTGTGTCTATCCGGGCCGATTTTCATAAGCCCTTAAAAAAAACGACATATGAAATTATAATCACGCCCAAGATGAGCTTTGGTACCGGTCATCATGCCACTACCGGTTTAATGCTTGAAAGTTTGCGGCAATATGGCTGCACCGGCAAGAAGATCGCAGATTTTGGCACCGGTACGGGCGTATTGGCTATTTTATCTGAAAAAATGGGTGCTGCTGAAGTGCTTGCCATTGATCACGACGACTGGAGCATTGAAAACGCGTTGGAGAATATCAAAAAGAACCAGTGTAAAAATATACGGCTTATAAAGCAGGATCATTTCCCGGGAGAAGAAAAATGGGATATGATATTAGCCAATATCAACCTGCCGGTCATAATAGCCAATATGAAAAATTTTCATCGGTGTTTAAAGAATGACGGACTATTGATTATTAGTGGTATATTACAGGAAAACAGGAAGGATATAGAATTTTCGGGCAGCGGCATGTCGTTCATAACGGATAGTGTACAGCAGAAAAATAATTGGCTTTGCATGGCGTTTAAGAGAAAAGTCGTTGCCTGAAAGCGATCTTTAGTTGTGAAAAAAAACATATATTTGCAGTCTTATTTCAACCTGGTATCTGATGAATGAATTTGCGTTGATAATATTAGCATACCTGATAGGTTCTTTTCCTACTGCCGTATGGGTAAGTAAATACTTTTTTAATATAGATATAAGAGATTACGGAAGCGGTAATGCCGGAGCTACCAATACTTACAGGGTACTTGGATATAAATGGGGTACCGTTGTAATGCTGGTAGATATGGTTAAGGGTTTTGCCGCTGTAAAGCTTGCCTATCTGCTGCCTTTCTATGTGGTTGATGAGTTTGCACGAACAAACTTTCAGATAGGGCTTGGCTTATGTGCTGTATTGGGGCATATATATCCGATATGGGCCCAATTCAGAGGGGGGAAGGGAGTGGCTACGCTTTTTGGGCTGGTGCTTGGTATTTCCCCCTGGACGGCTTTATGTTGCATAGGCGTTTTTTTGCTCGTGCTGTTCCTTACCCGTTTTGTATCGCTCAGCTCTATCCTGGCGAGCCTTGCCTTTCCGGTATTCATTCTTGTTATTTTTAATGTGGATAATCATGCTTACCGGATTTTTGCGGTGGCGGTGGCCCTGCTTGTTATTCTAACGCATCAAAAAAATATTTCCCGGCTGCTAAAGGGAAGTGAAAACAAAGCGCCCATCCTGAAATACCGTGATCGCAGAAAAACGAGGCGTTAAACCTGTCTTATTCGCTGCACAAAAATAAAAGTGATCTTATCTTTGGTACAGGAATTGAGTTATAATAGAATAGCAATACAGCTTTAATTAGAAAATATGCGTTCAAAGTTATTTTTTTTCGCCAGCCTGCTTTTCTTAACTGTATCCTGTACACGAAATGCCATAACAGGGCGGAGCCAGCTCCAGTTGTTACCTGAGTCGGAATTGCAATCCATGGCTAAAACAGAGTACCAGACCTTTCTTTCCCAGAATAAGATCGTGAACACTAAAGTAAGCAAGGATGCTGAAATGGTGAGCAGGGTGGGCAACCGGATAGCCAAAGCCATTACTGAATATTATACAGCAGAGAATAAAGGCGCTGTTTTGCAGGGCTATCAATGGGAGTTCAATCTTGTTGATTCAAAGGACGTGAATGCATGGTGTATGCCTGGCGGTAAGGTGGTGGTATATACGGGCATACTTCCTGTTACCCAAAATGAAGCGGCGCTGGCAGTGGTAATGGGGCATGAAATTGCACATGCCATTGCGCAGCACGGCAATGAACGGATGAGCCAGGGATTGCTTGCTGAAGGGCTTGGTACTGTTGGCAGCGTATTAACATCCGGCAATCCTGTGGTAAGTAATATTTTCAATACAGTGTATGCACCGGGTGCGCAAATTGGAGTGCTGTTGCCTAATTCACGTAAACAGGAGCTTGAAGCCGACCAGTACGGGCTGATCTTTGCTGCCATGGCCGGCTATAATCCTAATGAAGCGGTTGCTTTTTGGGAAAGAATGTCTAAAGTGGGAGGAGGCCAAAAGCCACCGGAGTTTTTAAGCACCCATCCTTCCGATGAAACACGCATTCAAAAAGTGAAAGTTTATGCTGCAGATGCAATGAAATATTATAAGCCTGTGAAATAACAGGATGTAGCAGGGGTTCTGCTAGCGACAGATCTTCCTTTTTGTGCTATTTGCTCCAAATAGTTGGTCGTGCTGCAAATTTTTATTATCTTGCAATTCTTTTTCTAACAAATTAAAAATTTGTGTAGAAGCATGACGCAGACTATGCTTGAAAAACTTCAACTTACTGAAGAAAAGAATTTACTCATTCAGGGCCTGCCTTCCTCCATCGAAAAACAATTTGCCAAGATTGCGTTTGCCAAGAATGTTACTCCCCTGCTCAGATCAAGACGGATTGATTTTGCGCTGGTATTTGCGGTTAATGAAACGCAGTTAAACAGCATATTAAGAGAAGTATTACCGGCATTGGATGAGGAGGGGAAATTATGGATCGCCTACCCGAAAACCACCTCTAAAATTGTGAGCGATCTGAACAGGGATTGCAGTTGGAAGATGCTGAATCAAAATGGCTTTGAAAGTGAATGCCAGGTAACGCTGGATCATGTATGGACCGCCTTACGGTTTATGAGACCGGTTCATTCGGGAGATTTGGTCCATCACATCAAATCATCCGAAAGAGCGGCTGTACTGGCCACGTCTCAAACTAAAACCCGCAGAAGTCTTCATGTTGCGGGAAGAAGAAGCAATGCTGTTGCAGGAAAATAGTGCTGGCACATCTATTGTAATCATAAGAACGGGTTCATGCTATTTGAATATCACTGTACCGCCATCTTTGGTGAGCGTTATTTCAAGTTGTTTCAGGTGTTGATGGGTTTGCAGCAAAGTAAGCTGCTCTTCTGATGAAGCGGCCTTTTCCAGATCGCGCTGGTTCTCATCAATCAGTCTTTTTATTTTCCTCAGTTTAAGGTAATTCAATGTTGAGTATACCTCCTCTTTATAAAGCGCTTCACGGGAGGGCAGAGGACCATCGTAGTGCTCTTTCCAGTTGGGGCTTAATTCATAGCGGGTATCCATCAGCTCTACCACAATCGTACTGAGCTGTTTATCGGGGTGGTACAAAAACTGCTTGGGGCCGGGTTCTACTCCTTCTGTGAGCCACGACTGGTAAGTTTTAATGATCAAGAGCATTTGCTTATTGTCTATCAATTCATTCAAACCATTCGTTTCCAGCTCTTCAAGAATATAATCTGCCACTTTACGTTTTTCGTCCCACACGTTGTGGCCAAAATCAAGCAAGGCTCTTACCATGTTGCGTTCCACCAGTTCATCTTTATGGAGCAGGGTGAGCGTATCCTCATCTGCATTTGCCGTTTCATCCTGGGTTGTTCCCGTGGTGGTCGCTGTATCATCCTCCGGTGTCCTGGCTACCTGTTTGGTAATGCGGTCCCTGATAAATTTATTAACTAAAGCGTTTAATCCTTCTTCGTCAATCTTCAGCAGTCCGGCGCATTGCCTGATATAGTCCTGTTGCCTTGTAAAGTCTTCGGTCTTATTCAGCTTTGATATGGTTTCCGCGATGCGGTTAACCACAGCCGCTTTTTTGTTGGCGTCTGCGCCTGCGTCTTTCAGCGACACCTCCAGCTGAAAAAGAACAACATCTTTTTTATTGTCTGCTATGAACTGCTTAAAGGCATCGCTGCCTGTTTTGTGTACGAAGCTGTCGGGGTCTTCATTGCCTGGCAACAAAACCAGCCGCACATTCAGCCCGGCTTCCAGCGCCAGATCAAGCCCCCGTAATGCAGCTTTAATACCTGCCGCGTCGCCATCATAAATGATGGTAAGGTTGCCGGTGTATTTTTTGATCAGCCTCAACTGGTCGGGGGTGAGGGAGGTGCCTCCGCTGGCCACTACATTTTCAATCCCTGCCTGGTGGAGCGAAATAACATCGGTATAGCCTTCAACCAGCAAACACTCGTCAGCCTTATCGATGGCCTGCCTGGCAAAGTAAGAGCCGTATAGTATTTTGCTCTTAATGTATATTTCGTTCTCAGGCGTATTAATGTATTTAGGTGCACGATCACTTTTGCCGATGATACGGGCTCCAAAGCCCATGATCTTACCGGTTTGATTATGGATCGGGAAAATGATACGTCCGCGGTAATTATCAACAAGATGCTCATCCCGTATTACCACCAACCCTGTTTTTTGCAGGTTTTCGGGGTTATACTGCGCCTGCAGGGCAGCTTTAGCAAACAGGTCTTTTTCCCGGCTGCAATAGCCGATCTGGAATTTTTCGATAACGGGCATGCTGAAGCCTCTTTCCTGGAGGTAGCTTAGCCCGATGTCGCGGCCTTCCTCGCTTTGCACCAGAAGATCACTGAAGAATTGCTGCGCAAAGCTGTTGATAATATAGAGGCTGTCTGCCGTTTGGCGCAGCTCGCGGGTGGCATCGCTTACTGCTGTTTCCTCCACTTCCACGTTATACCTGGCGGCAAGCCACCGGAGGGCTTCCGTGTAGCTGTATTTTTCATGCTCCATCAAAAAGCTGATGGTATTGCCGCTTTTGCCGCAACCAAAGCACTTGTAAATTTCCTTGGCGGGTGAAACGGTAAAGGAGGGCGTCTTTTCATTATGAAAAGGGCATAGTCCCAGGTAGTTGGTTCCCCGTTTTTTAAGCTTTACAAAGCTGCCAACAATATCTATAATATCTATCCTGGCAAGGATTTGCTGTATGGTAGCCTGTGAGATCAATGGAAACCGGTTAAGAATTATCGCTACAAGTTAATACCTGCATAG
>CAZREP010000067.1:0-23083 GCA_964599035.1 uncultured Terrimonas sp.
CAGAGGCAGAGGAGCGAGGGCAGGGAGAAGCCATCGCCCGGAATATATATGAAATGATGCGTCTGAAAGTGCCGGTAATATGCGTTATTATTGGTGAAGGTGCCAGTGGGGGGGCGCTTGGCATAGGGGTGGGCGATAAAGTGCTGATGCTGCAAAATACCTGGTATACCGTTATATCACCCGAGAACTGCAGCTCTATTTTGTGGAGGAGCTGGGAGAAAAAAGAGGTGGCGGCCAAACAGTTGAAATTGACCTCTGTCGACATGAAAGGCTTCGGACTGGTAGACGACGTGGTGCCGGAACCATACGGTGGGGCTCACTGGAATTATGAAGAAACTTCCCAAACGCTGAAATCATGCCTTATTCCTCTCATAAAAGAGCTACAATCCATTGACCCGGCAGAGCGTATCCGGCAACGCATTGAAAAGTACAGTAAAATGGGCTTTTGGGAAGAAACGCCGGTATAGCCGGTATTTTCATACTACGATCTTATATCAACACAAACCATACAGGGTGGCACTGCTTTTTTGTGTGAACGAAACCTGTAACTTGCAATCAACAATCATATACCAGCAATAAAGAGCGTACATGTCATTAAGAACACAACTCAGAGGGACCGGAGTGGCCCTGATCACCCCATTTCAGGAAGATTTCAGCATTGATTATGATGCCCTCGACAGAATGATTGATCATGTGATCGACAATGGAGTGGAATACATTGTAACCATGGGCACAACCGGTGAAGCACCGACCATTAGCCGGGAGGAAAAAAAGGAGATCGTTGAGCATACCTGTAAAAAAATAAATAACCGTGTGCCGGTGGTAGTGGGCATTGGCGGTAACAATACAGCCGAAGTAGTTAAAGAGCTGCAAACCTTTCCTTTGGATAAAGCCGTTGCAGTGCTCAGTGTTAGCCCCTATTACAGCAAGCCTTCACAGGAGGGGCTGTTCCAGCATTATAAAACCATAGCCGGTGCCTCCCCAAAGCCGGTGATCCTGTATAATGTGCCCGGAAGGACCGGTCGCGGACTGTTGCCGGCAACGGTCATCCGGCTTGCCCGGGAAGTGCCCAATATTGCCGGTATAAAAGATGCGGCGGGCGATATGCTGCAAAGCATGCAACTGCTCAAAAGCCGGCCGGATGATTTTTTGGTATGCAGCGGCGATGATACGCTGGCATTGCCGCAGTTAGCCTGCGGTATGGACGGACTGATCAGTGTAATTGCTAATAGTATGCCCCGCAAATTTTCCGATATGGTGCGTTTGACGTTGGATGGCAGGCTCGGGGAAGCAAAAGCGCTTAACAACGCCATGCTTGAAACGTATGAGTTGCTTTTTGTTGAAAACAATCCTGCAGGTGTTAAATCGTTCCTGTATCACCTCGGGCTGATAAAAAATATATTACGCCTGCCTGTTACACCTTTGAGTGAGGCGCTGCATCAAAAAGCAAAGCAATTGCTGGAAAAGGACCCTACATTGCGTTAGGGAAAGGCAATTTTTATGATGAGAAGGAGACTATGCCGTTGTTTTCATCGTTTTAAGCTTCGCGTCAGAGCAGTTATGAGTATTTTATACGCATCAAAACATCAAAGACAGACCTCCATGCGATTAAGAAAAATATTACTGTTTCACTTTCTGCTTTCAGCATTACCTGCAGTTCTCCCTGCCCAGTCGGATCGCATCAGCCTGGGCAATAAGCAGTACCAGTTGCTGGACAGGCTGGATATTAAGTTGCAAAACGATTCGGTGTTGTCCTTTTCTGTGGTTAAGCCGTATAACAGGAGAGTATATACGGAAAGGGTAGCCCTGCTGGATTCTTTAGACCAGGCAGGGGCGCTGCCCGTTGAGCTTTCATCTGTTGACCGGCGCAATATGCAAAGCCTGCTCATGAACAATGACGACTGGACAAAAGACCGGGGTGAATCGTTTCGCGTGAGCCGGCCGATATGGAATACTTTTTTTAGAACGCCCGCCCATTTATATGAAACACATAGTAAAGACTTTACACTTATCATAGATCCCGTGCTTAACCTGCAGGTTGGTAAATCCTCTGCAGTAAATAAAGTGTTGTATACCAACACCAGGGGTATCACCCTACGCGGCAATATCGGCAAAAGGCTTGGCTTCTATACCTATATCACCGAAAACCAGGAAAGAGACCCACTGTATGTAGAGCAATATGTACGGAAACGCATTGGTATTCCCAATGCCGGCTATTTCAAATTTTTGCAGGGTGGGGGATATGACTATTTTGATGCAAGGGGAGGAATAGACTTTACCGCTTCAAGGTTCATCAATTTCCGTTTCGGATATGACAAGCTGTTCATAGGAAACGGGTACAGGAGCCTTTTGCTAAGCGATTTCAGCAATAATTTCCTTTACCTGCAAATGGATGTGCAGTTGCGCAGGTTTGCCTATAAAAGTGTATATGCCGAATTGATCGCTCCCTTTAATCCCCTACCCAACAGGGATACCATACGCTACAAAAATTATATGGCGTTCCATCATCTTAGCGTGCAACTGACCCGCTGGCTGAATGTGGGCGTCTACGAAAACGTGATATACAATGGGAGACATGGCATTGAACTCAGCTACCTCAACCCCGTGATTTTTTACCGGGCTGTTGAAATGCAACTGGGAAGCGGCAACTCAAAAGCCACCGTGGGAGTGGATGTAAAATCCAACCTGTTCAAAACGCTCCAGCTCTATGGTAATCTTGCAGTGGGCGAATTTGTTTTTAAGGATATTAAAAATTACGGAAACGGGAGCTGGCTGAATAAACAGGCTTTGCAACTGGGTGGTAAATATATAGATGTACTGGGTATTAAAAATCTTGACCTGCAGGCCGAGATGAACCTGGTGCGGCCATTTATGTATGCACATAAAGACAGCAATACTGCATTTACCCATTACAATACAGAACTGGCGCACCCGCTAGGTGCGAATTTCAAGGAATATATAGCCGTTTTAAAATACCAGCCGCTGTCTAAACTCTATCTCACCGGTAAGCTCTTATACTATAAGAAAGGCCTTGATTCAGCCGGTGTAAATATGGGCGGCGATATTTTCAGGAGTTATGATTCCCGCCCCCGTGATTACGGATTTTTTATTGGTACCGGCACGCCGGCAAAATCGCTTCTTGCGTCCTTTTCAGCATCCTATGAACTGCTGCAAAACTTGTTCATTGATGCGGGCATAGCCAACCGGACCTATAGTGTTGAAGGGAAACCGAAAGTGAGTGAATTTTTCTTTTCTATGGGCTTAAGATGGAATATCGCAAGAAGGGAGTTTGAATTTTAAACGGAGCAGATAAATATTAGTTAAAGCACACTGAAAATATGTTGGAACAGCAAAAAATAACTGTTGGGAGAACAGATATCTGTTATGTGGAAACAAATAAAGATCGTGGGTTCACACTTTTTTTCCTGCATGGCAATTCCTCATGCCATCGCACCTGGGATGCCCAGCTTGCCAGTGAAAAGCTGCAACAGTACAGGATGATTGCTTTTGACCTGCCGGCGCATGGAGCATCGGGAACAATGCCGGATTATTCGCTTCCTGCCCTTGGAAAAATAATGGCTGCTGCCGTAGAGCAACTCAGCAACGGGAAGCCTTATTTACTGGCGGGTGTTTCTCTGAGCACTAATATTATTGCCGAAATGCTTTCCCATTCCGTTCAGCCTGAAGCATTAGTGCTGACAGGACCCTGCGTTATAGGAAAACAATACCCTTTTGAAAAAATAGCGATCCCGGGCACTGCAATCGGCGGATCTTTTACAGACAGTCCTTCTGCGGCAGAAATGGAAGCTTTTATCCGCCTTATCAATGCTGATCAATCTCCTCAGTTGACAGCGCAGCTGATCAGCGCGTATCGATCGGTGAAGGATAATTTCCGTTCAAAATTAGGACAGTCCGTTGCTGCCGGCAATTATTCGGACGAATTGGCTTTGCTGGAAAAAAAGCATATTCCGGTACTCGTTGTTTTTGGTAGTGCAGATGCAGCTATTTACCCGGATTATTTAGATGCGGTTTCATTGCCCTTATGGAACAATGAGATCATAAAGATAGCGGATGCAGGCCACTGGGTGCACTTAGATAAGCCGAAAGTGTTTAATGAATTACTGGAACAGATAGCGGCAGACGTATTTAAATAATGTGATTCCTGATAGAAAAGCTTACCAGCTCTATTGCATTGCGTGCATTGCATTTTTGCATCATGTTCCTGCGGTGGTTAATAACCGTATTTTCACTTATGAATAGGCGGTTTGCTATTTCCTTGCTCGTGAGCCCGTCGGCCATCCATTTTACAATTTCTTTTTCGCGTTTCGTAAAAAGCCGGTATTCTTCATGTAAATAATAGCTTTTTTTGAAGAGCATTTCAACATGCCCGAGACAGCCATTCTCATCAATCCTTTCCACCATCTGTATAATAGGATTTTCAGAAACATACTGATTTACATTAGTGATCACCCCGAAGCTTAAGAGCGGGTTACCATTGCTGTCGGATTTTACAAAGCAGTTTCGCTGCAGCAGGTTGATGAAGTCTCCCTTATTGGTTCTGAAACGGAAATTATAGGTGAATACATAGCTGGGATGTTCATGGAAAGGGATCGTTTTAAGCAGGCCAAGCCTGTCGGGAAATAATTCGTCGTTGAATAACCGCATGTGGTCTGCATGATAATTCTCCAGCGTGAGGTTAAGCCCTTCATTCATAAACACATCCGGTGAGTATCCCAGCATCAGCTTCATGGATTTTGACACCAGCAGGTATTTCCCGGTGGTATAATCCAGCAAATATATCCAGGGTATGCTATGGCTGAACGCGGATTGGGTAATGGTATTGATATTAAGTATACGGTCTAATCCTTCCGTAGCTAACTGTTCGGGAGCATAGTTCACCTGTTTCAGGGCGTCGATGTAGCCCAGCCAGGAAAGGGTATGTTTAGGCATAAATGGTCTGAAAAGCAGCTTAAAATATTTTTTCAGGGCTTGAAAATAGCAAGAAATTGCTATTTCTGCAAAATCCCGATCCTTTTACTTTTACAAGTCTTTTCCCTTAAAACACAATATCTTATAACTCCTCCAACATCCGAGAGCGCCTGTCTGAACCCGGGAAAAGCTTTTTACCATTGTATATATATAACGTCCCTATTTTATCATCCGACTAAACAAAGCACAATATGAAACAAGTATCCCTCCTTTTGATTTTAACCCTTACCTCCTTTGCCTTTTTGCATGCCCAGACAGACAGCACCGTCGCCAAACCCTGGAAATCGCCTTTTAAGAGAGGATATATTCGCTTGGGTATTGATAAGCTCGGCAGCAATCTTAACACAGCAGTGCCCGCTGCGGAAAATGTACGTGATGGCAATTTTGGGTCGGGTAACGGGTATACGCTGGAGTTCGGCCATATCTTTTATTTTCTGGGCAGGAAGAAGCAGCGGATATTTAATGCAGGCCTCGACTGGACCATCATCAGCCTTGCCTATAACCCGCTTGACAAATGGGAGGATTACGCCTCCAAAAGAAACGAAAATGTAGATATGGGAACGCCCCTTCACGTGTCTGCTACCTCAAAGCTCGGCCCGATAATAGCCGTTAACCCGGCAGATAAGCTGGTGATCGAAGCGCGGTTTCAGTTAACATATGCATTACACTACAATGCATTTGAATATTATGTAGAAGAAGGCAATAATAAAGACTACATGTTTGGACTTGACAACGAGAGCTACTTTGACAACAAGGGAATGGGAACCAATATAGGTGCCACACTGCGCTATGGTTTCTTTGGTTTTGCTGTTGACTGGTCAAATGCCAAAATTCCCACTGCTTATTACCTGCAGCAAAACGGGCAGCAGGAAGTGACCGGCTCCGAAAAAATGCCGTATAAGCATTTTCAGCTGAAGGTGAACCTGACATTTTAGGGTTTGATGTGTGGGAATGGTACACTGTGTTCCGAGCCTTAGCCAAAAATATACTGCAACTGAGATAATCGGAAAATTTAATAGTACTGTGAAAGCCTCTTTTAATACCATATAGTTTAAGCTGAACTTATAACAATATGCTTCAAATAACTTATTGAAAAATGCAAAATATAAAATGTCGTATCATTCCTGCTGTTATTATATACGGATTACTTGCTTTTCAGGCATGCAATAAAGACAATGACAATCCACCTGCGGATGATATTTCTCCTGTCATAACATCTGTCAGCCCTGGCAATGGAGTCTTTAATACAGTTGTTGCCATTAACGGAAGCAATTTTACCAATAAAGACACAGTTAAAATTAATGGAAAAATAGCAGAAATAGTTTCTGTATCTGCAACCCAAATATCCGTAAAAGTTCCAACGCTTGCAGGCAGTGGTGATGTAACCATTACAACTGCGGATAACAAAACTATAAGGGGACCATTATTTCAATTTAAATATACTGCAGCTGCCACTACACTGGCGGGTGATGGGACTGAAGGATATAAAGATGGCGCCGGAAGCCAGGCGCAATTTTCCGGAATATGGCAAATGTGCATTGACGCTGCCGGAAATTTATTTCTGACTGAAACTGCTGGTGAATCTGTAATAAGAAAAATAACCCCCGAAGGAAATGTGAGTACTTATGCAAAAGGCAGTGCTTCCAGTTTTAAAGATATGACAGACGGACCGGTAGCTACCACTAAATTTTATATCCCCTTTGGCTTAACTGTTAATCAAAAAAATGAAATGTATGTTACAGAGGGCTTTTTTATACGTAAAATAGATTTAAATACAGCCACCATAACCAAATTTACTGGTAAGTTTCCGGGGGGCGATCTCGACGGAGTATTATCGGATGCCTTGTTTAATGGGGTAACTTATATTACCTCGTCTGTTGCGGGTGACCTCTATGTGTTTGATGAAAATAATAAACGGATCAGGAAAATAGATACGGATGATATCGTTTTTACTACGTCCCTGCACGACATTGACGATTTATCTGCAATGGTTTCTGCAAATTCAGACGGCGTATATTTTGGCGGCTGGAGCGATTGCCGTGTCCGCCATCTTTCATCTTCTGGTATAGAAACTACAATAGCCGGGGCTAATGAAACAGGATATAAAGATGGAAGTGGAGGAGATGCAAGGTTCAGGAATATAGTTGGTATTACAGAAGATGTTAGTGGCAATCTGTTTGTTGCAGACCGGGGTAATAACAGGATCAGATTAATAGATAAAAATAAGAATGTGGTTACAGTGGCAGGAAATGGCGAAAGAGCATTTCAGGATGGAACAGGAGATAATATAAAGTTTGCAGGACTGGAAGGGATGGTGGCAGCAGGCGAAGGTATTTTATATGTTTTTGATGGATATAGAATAAGGAAGTTAGTGATACAATAAAGCGTGTCAATTATTTTACCTACAGCCAAACGGCCAGTAGGAAGTGACCGGCTCCGGAAATCGCGCTGTATCGCGCTGTACGCAGTCTCCGGACTGCGTACTTTCTATGTTCTTCCGGGACTGTGTCCCGAAAAATGACAGTGGCTGTAAAAATAGGCAGCAGCTGCCGCCTCCGGTAGCTTCAACTTAGGCTTTCGTCCAATTTTTATCTCACGAAAATTTTCCCTAAGTTTGAATACACCATTTATTAAAAACGCTTTCCTATGCTTATTGCTATTCAGGCCGACTATAGGGAGAATCCTTCCGGTATTCCACAACTCTTGTCGGAAATCGAAGATATATCATTGTCTGTTCTTTGCCTGGCAGGAGATCTCAGATACACACTTTTGGATAAACTGATGTCAATCCGTGATAAACATTTATTGCGAAAAATAAATGATCTTATTGGGAATGTAGACCTGGATAATATTATTTTTAAAGTTACACCTGAACAAAAGAAAATGCTGGAAGACAGTGAAAACGATATAAGAAAGGGTAACCTTATGTCTGATGACGCCTTAAATGACAAAGAGGATTTATGGCTAAACGGGTAGTCTGGACCAATACTGCTAAAAAAGCCAGGAAAGATATCTTAGTATAGTGGATGAAAAGGAACGACTCCAACACCTACGCGAAAAAGCTATCAAAATTATTCCGGGAAAAAACAGCATTGCTTGCATCGGATCGTTATTTGGGCATGCCAACAAATTTTAAAGACCTACGGGTGTCGTTGGTCAGTCATTTTTCTCTCATTTTTCTCTATTTTATAAAATAACTCCAGAAGAGATCATTATTGTTGGCGTATGGGATAACAGGAGAAATCCCGGTGAACTGCAAAAAAATCTGGAATTATAAAATTACTTGTTTCACATAACAGGCAGTAAATAGTACATCCACTGATAAATGCGTCAGTTTAGTGACTGAATTTGTGTAAAAAACGTCAGTTAAGGTTGAATACCTTCATAAGCAATTTCAATTTGCCCGCTCTGCGACCGGATATGGGTATGCTGTGGGAAAATTATATGGCTGCCGAAAGAATAAAATACAATGCCTACAGCGGTCGTTTTGTGAACAGCTATTTCTGGCGCACGTATGACCAGCAGGAAATTGACCTGGTAGAAGAGCAAAATACGGCACTTAGCGCTTATGAATTTAAATGGAGGCAGGATAAAGCAAAAATCCCGGTTGCATTTGCAAAAGCATACCCGGCGGCCCCTTTTTCGGTAATTCATTCAAAAAGCTACCTTGATTTTATTACATGATCAGTTCTGCATCCCGGGATTTACAGGAATGAGGCGTACGTGCTACAAAGAGTTGTTAGATACTGCAGGTTGCAGGTTTGAAAGGAGGACTCAAATCTTAAATCTCAAATTCCCCGGATGTTCTTATCTTAATGCAAAATTTCATAAACGATGAGCAAAAAATTAAAATCAGGATCCAACGCTTCCCGCAGGAAATTCCTGCGTAATGCTTCTGTTGCCGCTGCCGGCTATTTTATTGTGCCCCGCCATGTACTGGGCAGGGGATATGTAGCGCCAAGCGACAAGCTGAATATTGCGGGCATTGGCGCGGGAGGAAAAGGAGAAAGCGACCTTACTTCTTTTGCCAAAAGTCCCAACGTTAATATAGTGGCATTGGTTGACGTGGATGACCGCCAGGCGGTAAAATCAAGACAAAACTTTCCCAACGCCAAATACTATAAAGACTTCAGGGAAATGCTGGCAAAAGAGAAAAATAACATTGATGCCTGCTCTATTTCCACACCCGATCATACCCATGCTGTGGCTACCCTCGCGGCTATGCAATTAGGAAAACACGTATATACGCAGAAACCCCTCACGCACGATATTTATGAAGCCCGTATCCTTGCACAGGCTGCCAAAAAATATAAGGTGGTTACACAAATGGGCAACCAGGGTGGCTCGGGAGATGGTGTAAGAAGGATGAAAGAATTGTATAATGCAGGCCTCATCGGGGATATTGTTGAAGCGCAGGCATGGACCAATCGTCCTATATGGCCCCAGGGGATTGCCAAACCTACCGGCAATCATGCCATACCACAGGAGCTCGACTGGAATTTATGGCTGGGCACAGCTCCCGAGGAAAATTACAACCCGGCCTATCTGCCCTTTAACTGGAGGGGATGGTGGAATTATGGTACAGGCGCTTTGGGTGATATGGCCTGCCATATCATGGATCCGATCTACAGGATATTACCGATCGACTACCCGTCTTCGGCAGAATGCAGTATTGCCAATCAATGGACCGGCATGAACCAGGAAGCTAATTACACGGACAGTTGTCCTGTGGCTTCCATTATTCATCTCGAATATCCCCGGAAAGATAAAAAAGGGACATTGAAAGTTTCTTGGTATGACGGCGGTTTGCTACCCAAAAGACCGGATGAATTATTGCCGGAAGAAGAATTTGGGAACTGGGACGGAGGTGTGCTGTTCATCGGCACCAAAGGTAAATTACTGGCAGACTGTTATGGCGCCAATCCGAGATTGCTGCCGCTCACAAAAAATGAAAGTACAAAAGCGGTAAAAGAAACCATCAAGCGTGTACCGGAAGGTCACTATCTGCAATGGGTAAATGCCTGCATTGCGGGCTACGGTAAAGGAGAAACCAGCTCACCTTTTGAATATGCAGGACCATTTACTGAAAGTATCCTGATGGGTAATCTTGCCATCCGAAGCGCTTTGTATACGGATCCAACCGTAAGCGGCTGGGGTAAAAACAAATTTACCGGTCGTAAAAAGCTGTTGTGGGATGCAAAGAATATGAAGATCACCAACTTTGATGAAGCCAACCGGTTCGTTAAGCGCGAATACCGCGGTGGCTGGAGGTTGGATCTCTAAAACCCGTACATACAACACATATTAATTATGGGGTGAAGCGGTTGAAATACACTGCTTCACTTTTATTTTCCAAAGCTGTATTCCAAAAACTCCGGGAATGCGGCTGTCCACGACCGGCTGTCGTTGGCTAAACCCTTCCGGTAAATGATATCACCATCGGTTGTAAAGCTTTTACTTTCCAGCAGCTCAACGAGCTGCGAGGTGAAGGCGCTGATATCTTCGGCATCGTCCTTTGCAATATCCGTATTGCCGCTGTTGCCTGCATAAAACCAGTATTGTAGGCGAGGGCGTTTGCGGGAACTTTTTAATTTTTCAAACATCATTCCATTAGCGGAGGTATCAGATGTGTTTTTTTCTTTCCTTGAAAAAGCACCTGAAAATATGCCTGCTTTACCGATCTTGTCAGGGTGATTCCATGCCATATCCAGCGCCGATAATCCTCCGGCGCCGAAGCCTGCAACAGCCACGGATTTAAATTTCCTTACGCCTGCGTTTTTCTTTGCATAGGGGTACAGCTCGTTGTTGAAGAAACTGTCGTAATGATCTGCTTTTCCGCCTGCAAGCGCTTTACCTGATCTTTCCGCTATGCCATATTCTTCTAAACGGTTACCGGCGTGAATCCCTACAATCACTAAAGGAGAAAGGCGCTTTGCCCGGTACAGGCTGTCTGCAATGGCTTTTATGTTCAGCCGGTTAAACAACTGTCCGTCGTTACAAACCAGCAGGTTAATATCCGATTTGTCATCAGGCATGGGCGTGCTGATCACGGTTAGCTTAACCTTGCGCTGCAGATGCCGGGAATACAATTCATCTTCCTGCTGCTTTACTCCCTTTTTGCAGGCCGGCAGGCAGCAGAGCAGGAGTGCCAGTATGGACACACCGTATACATAATGTAATAAACGGAGATTCATTTCTATTCGTTTAAAGATATCATCCGTGCATATAAAAAGGTGAAAGCATTTTGATCCTTCACCTTTTTGTATAATAACGTGTTACCATTAAGCACTTACGGCCTTGTTGACCAGGCCGGCAGCTTCGCTCAGCAATATGGCAGACTGCACTTTCAGCCCGCTCTCTTCAATTAATTTTTTTGCCTCTTCCGCATTGGTACCCTGCAAGCGTACGATAATAGGCACCTTAATATCGCCGATGGAATTATAAGCGTCTATAACACCCTGCGCCACACGATCACAACGCACGATGCCGCCGAAGATATTAATGAGGATCGCTTTTACCTTAGGGTCTTTTAAAATGATACGGAACCCGGCTTCCACCGTTTGTGCGTTGGCTGTGCCGCCTACATCAAGGAAGTTGGCTGGTTCGCCGCCGCTCAGCTTTATCATATCCATGGTAGCCATAGCCAGTCCTGCGCCATTTACCATGCAGCCTACATTGCCATCCAGCTTTATAAAATTAAGGTTGTATTTGTGAGCTTCCACTTCTGTAGGGTCTTCCTCGCTGATATCCCGCAGGGCCTCCAGGTCGGCGTGCCGCATCAGCGCATTATCATCGAGGTTCATTTTACAGTCTACCGCAATGATCTTTTCATCGCTTGTCTTGAACAGCGGGTTAATCTCGAGCATGCTGCAATCAAGGTCTACATAAGCCCTGTATAAATTGGTAACAAACTTCACACAGTTCTTAAACGCTTCACCGCTCAGACCGAGGTTAAATGCGATCTTACGTGCCTGGAAGGGAAGTAATCCCCCCGCCGGGTGAACCCATTCTTTGAATATTTTATCGGGTGTATCGTGCGCTACCTGTTCAATATCCATTCCGCCTTCCGTGCTGTACATGATCACATTCTGGCCTTTGCTGCGGTCGAGCAATATAGAAAGATAAAACTCCTTTACCGGGTTGGGACCAGGGTAATACACATCCTGGGCGATTAATACTTTACTCACTAATTTACCGGCAGGCCCGGTTTGTATGGTTACCAGGGTATGCCCTATGATATTTCCTGCAATAGCTTTTATATTCTCCGCACTTTTGCCCACTGCCACCCCCCGTTGCTCCGTACCCAGTATCTTACCTTTGCCCCGGCCACCGGCATGGATCTGCGCTTTTACAACAGCAAAATTATTTCCATACTGCACTTTCAACTGCTTATAGGCTTCTTCTGCCTTTTCGGCAGTATCAACGGGAATGCCATCCTGAACGGGAACATTAAATTTTTTCAACAGCTCTTTGGCCTGGTATTCGTGCAAGTTCATGAGTAAAAATTTCAGCGAAAATAACGCAGAAGAGGGGAATAGAAAAATCAGGATAGTGATACATGTATCTCTCTGGCAGAAGAATGCGTCGCAGAGATTAAAATAAGCAACAGAAAACGGGAAATTTTTTCAGGTTATGAAAGGGGATATCTCTGATAAAGCTACTCCCATTTCCTGCTGCTGTTAGAAAGGCAATGATTTGAACGGACGGTTAAAATACATTGCGGTTTCTCATTAAGGTACCGGATTGGTGTTGATCAGGCAGCAATGGCTTTTACAAGATGTCGGATCGGTGGTTTCCAGGTGTTGGGTTAGGAATTGGATGGTTTAAGGATCATTGGATTGGTTGCACAAAGAAATATCCTTTTACAGTTCTGTAAAATAGGTCAACCTGTTATTGTTTCGTCATTCTTTCACTACAACCTGGGAAAACTACGATATACAGGCATTAAGCATTTACCCGTATCACCCTGCTACAACTGGCGTTCTGCAATGTATAATAGCATATAGCACAGGGGTGGCCGTAATTTATCATCCTTTCTCAGGTACAGGGATTTTCATTATCGGGATAGTGGAAATACGTAAACCTGGCCATATCTTATGGCTCAGATTGGCACAGATCGTTTTTATTTTTCTTCTGTGATCATCTGCATGATCTGTGAGACAAAAGAGAAAGCTGAATGGGTCAACCGGAGCTGCTTAAAATAAGGAAAGCTGGGTATGCCCTGGAGACACCTGTTTTTTATAAACTGCTAAGCCGGTACTCTTATTCTCAATACAATAAACAGGGGTTTCGTGATAACGGGAAGCAACCACAATGCGGGTGCCGTTCGCTTCCTTACTGAAAAGCTGTTCAACCAGCTCGGGGCTGTTATTGTTTTTAGATAAATGCGATAAGATCAGGTGGGTCAGCCGTTTTCCCCTGTGCGTGGTAAACAGCTCGAGGGCCTGGGTATTCGACAAATGACCGTTCCCCCCACTGATGCGTTTTTTTAAATGATAAGGATAGCTGCCGTTGGCGAGCATATCCTTGCAGTAATTAGCTTCCAGGAAAACAGAATGGCACTGACTGAAATGACGAACGACATGTGCGCAAGGATTGCCGATATCCGTAAAAATGCCCACATTCACTTTGTTGCCAGACACCACAAAACTATGCGGGTCGGCGGCATCATGGCATTTGGGAAAAGCAGTTACCGTTAAATTACCGATCATAACCGGCTGATAAGGGAAGAAATGGCGAATGCGATCTTTTTCAACAGGAATAGGAGCGGAGCGTAAGGTAGCTTCAGTAATAAATACCGGGAGCCGGAATTTTTTGGATAGGCCCGGTACACCGGTAATATGATCCGAATGTTCATGAGATACAAAGATCGCTTTTACGAGCTGCATATTTAAACCCAGCCTGCTCATCCTCTTTTCTGTTTCCCTGCAGGAAATACCGGCATCGATCAATACCGCCTCGTTTTTGTTCCCTATGTAATAGCAGTTGCCGTTGCTGCCCGAATTTAAAGAGGTAATGTAAAGCGACATACACTGCAAAAATAAGTAACCCGCGCATTGAACTGCCCGGTGCAATTAAAATTTTTGCTCTATACATATTTTCCCATCGGTGAAGGCACCTGCCGGCAGCGGATATAGTTATGCGCTTTGCATATTTATCAAGGATAAATAGCTGAAGCTACAGCAGCACCTCAGCTAAATCAGGGCATGTGCATGGATGTGTTGTATCCTCATCCGTGCTTGAACTTTTTTTTACTTTTTCTTTCAAGAGAAAAAGTAAAAGGAGTATTGATTACTAAAGAGGCAAATGCCAAATTGTTATCAGATCGGTGAATACACCGACCGATAGCAGACAGTATTGTTCAATTCTTATTTCGCCTGCAATTGAAAATGCGCTACTTTATTTTTGACCGGCTTAATTGTTTTCAGATACGCATAAATGGCTTTTAAGTCGGTAGTATCCATACCCGCATACATGGACCAGGGCATGATGGTGTTTACCTGCTCGGCAGTTACTTTAAATATACTTGCACTATTGGTATAGGCTTTAAACCGGGATATAAAAGCCTCCTCTGTCCAGTTGCCCAGTCCTGTTTCAGCATCAGGTGTAATATTTGCCGAGCGTAGAGTGCCGTTTGGCATTTGAAACTCCCTTCCGCCGGAGTATGCCAGTTCGGGAATGATCTGCCCCTTTTTGACCTGCGTATGGCATTCTATACAAGCGGCGATCGTAACAATATAATGACCATAATTTACGAGGTCTGTTTTTGCAGGACGCTCCAGGGGGGTACTGTTGACAGGAATGGTGTTGAGAATAAAATCCATGGGGAAATCAATACTGTGCCCGGGTACCGTACTATTGATAGCAGGCAGTTGCCGCAGATAGGCAATGATATCATATACATCTTCTTTATCCATCTTCCCGTAATGTAAATAAGGCATCACGGGAAAAAGCGCATTGCCATTTTTATCTACACCCGTGGTAATGGTCCTGTAAATTTCGCCATCGGTCCACGATCCTAAGTTTTGAGGCGTAATGTTTTTGGAGTAAAAGACTCCCGGGAAACCCATTTCCCTTCCAAAATATTCACCTCCCTTTCCCAGCGTTCCCGGAATAAGGGGACCGGTAAAACGACTCCAGTCGCGGGTGGAATGGCAGTCCATGCAAACCGTTACATGATTTGCCAGGTACTCGCCGCGCACAATACGTTCAGGCGTTACCGTTACTGTAAGATTGGGCGCCGGTACTACATCGGGCAATACAAATTTTAAATACCCGGCAATGCCGGCAACGGCAACAACAATAAGAGCAATGATCAGGAAAACTTTTTTCATGACAAACCGCTTAAAAGTGGGATAAAAAATAGTGGTTGCGATAGTAGTATTGGAAGGACGGAAGTGTAGTAAAAATAAGATATTCTTTAATTATTTATATGATTTTTTTTATAGCCCTCGTCGGGGATAATCCCAAAATATTCCCAAACCCGCATTTCAACAAACGCCTGGGGGTAAGTAGTTGTAGGGTTTCTACGAAATGATGATAAATTTCCCCGGTTCAGCTCCTGCTTTAAGGATGGCAGACTTTATTTAAAACAAAAACAGATAATGAAATAAGAGGGTAAGGTTTTTGTAGCTTTGCTGTTATGCTTTTATAACTTAAAAATTTATAGCTATGAATTTTCGCTTTATTAACCAACGGTCTTTGTGTATGTTAGTTGCTGTTCCTGCCATTGCGCTTTTTTTCTCCTGTAATAACCCGAACAATACCAGTGAAACAACTGCGGATAGTGCCCCATCAGCAGATGCAGGTCACGATCACGCTGTGAATGATAACACCGCTGTTCCCCTGGCGAAGCACGCAGAAGCAGCGCTTACCGCTACTTATGCCGACACTGCTTTAACCGGTACGGCAAAGTTTGATGCAGAGGAGAATGGCAAAGTAAAGCTGGTGCTGGATCTGACCATACCCTCCAAAGCCGGAAAAAATGTAGCCGTTCATCTTCATGAGCACGGCGATTGCGGTGATAACGGTAATCTGTCGCACGGGCACTGGAATCCCACCAACCAGCAACACGGCAAATGGGGAAGCGCCAGCTTTCATTCGGGCGATATAGGAAATGTTCAGCTGGATAAAGACGGGAAAGGCAGTCTTACCATGGAAACGGATTTGTGGACCTTAGGCGGAGACGCTCAGAAAAATATCCTCGGCAAGGCGCTTATCGTACATGGCGGTGTGGATGATTATACCTCCCAGCCATCGGGAAATGCGGGCTCGAGGATCGGCTGCGGTGTTATTCAGTAGGGATTACTGTTTAATGACCTCGCATATTTTTCGATGCCACGAATTCACGAATATATAATGCATTTTGACTCTTTATTTGCATAATATATCAAGGTTCTGTCGCTGAAGTTACAGTAGTACAAAGCTCAATCAAGGCTCCTTCCCGAAATCGGGCCGTAATCGATTTCGGGCGGCTTTTTGTGTTACTTTTTTCCGCAAAAAAGTAACAAAGAAGAAAATAGCGGGGTTGTAGTCAGTGGCTATATTTTTGTTGTATCCATAAATCATCCCGCCCAAAGGCAGAACGATGGAATTCGTGGCATAATAAATGAAGTGCGTGGCTGTTATTGTAACAACAACCTCTTCTATTCATTTCATAACATTTTAATTGCCATTAACAAAGACTCAGGACTTGTTAGTGGCAATTTTTTATACATGACGAATATCAATTTCAAATTTCAAATCTTCTTATCCTTTTCTTACGAGCCATTTCCACATTTCCTTCCAGGTGATCTTTTTGCCGTAGAGCAGGATGCCGGTGCGATAAATTTTTGCAGTGACCCAGGTGAAAAATAAGAAAGTCAGCACCAGTAAAAGCATGGAAAGCGCCAGTTGCCACCAGGGAACACCATAGGTTACCCTGCCCATCATTACAATAGGGGAAGTGAAAGGAAAGAGACTTCCGAATACCGCGATTCCGCTGTCGGGATCGTTAATGGCTTTGGTCATGATCACAAAGCCGAGGATCAGCGGCATCATAACGGGAAAAACCAATTGCTGGGCTTCCTGCTGGTCTTCGCTTACCACGCTGCCTATAGCCGCAAACAGCGCTGCATATAATAAATAGCCTCCCAGGAAATAAAAGATAAAGGAAAAAAGGATCAGTGCTATGGGGAGCGACTGTATGCCTTCAATGATCTGCGCCAATTTTCCCGAGCCGGCCCGCTGTACCGCTGCGCCAGCTATGGCAGGATCGGATAGCTGATGAAACACATCGGGAAAGAGCAGCGGAATGATGAGCTGAAGCAGGCTCATAACTACGATCCATATCGCAAACTGCGTTAGTCCAACGGCGCCGATACCGATTATTTTTCCCAGCATAAGCTGGAATGGTTTTGCCGAGCTTACTATCACCTCGGCAATGCGGTTTGTTTTTTCTTCCATCACTCCCCGCATCACCATCGTACCGTATATCAGCAGGATCATGTAAATAAGAATGCCTGCAATAAATGATACCGCGTATGCCACCCCGGCAACGCTTTTCTTTTCGCCTTTACCGGAATCAACAGCATTCTCAATTTCAACATCCGCCTTGATATTCTTATATATGTCAGGATCAATATTGGCGGCGATAAGCCGTTTTCTTTCAATGGCGTTGTTGATCTTTCTTTCCAACGCCGATTTTACGAACAGGTTTACAGCCGCCTGGCTGTGCAGCTTTATACGGGGAAGAGCGCTGTCGTTGAATGGCGGTATATACAGGAAAAGGCTGTACCCTTCGTTTTTATACCTGGTTTTGAATGATTGCTCGGTTTCGTTATGAATAAAAGTGTAGGTTGACTTGTCATTTTTTCCTGTCTCTATTTTGTCATTGAAGAGGCTGGCATCATCAAGAATAGCCACTCTTTGCGTATTGCTTTCGCCACTTATGGAAACAGCGATAATGATGGCATAAAATGCTATAATGACTATAGGCACAAGAAGGGTAGTGAGCAAAAAAGATTTTCTTTTCACCCGGGTCATGTATTCCCTTTCAATTATCAGGCTGATCTTATTCATATTGCTATACCGGATTATAATATTATTTGAACCTGGTGACTTTATACGTTGCTGCCGGCAGACTGGAATTCACGTGCCAAAGGCGTTCCTTCCACCAGCCTGATGAAAATATCATTCAGGGAGGGCAGTATCTCGTTAAAGGATATGATCTCATGGTGCTGCGCCAGCAAATATTGTAATACATCGTGGGGCTTATATCCTTCATGGATCTTCAATATCAATGCGTGGCCTTTCTCTCCGGTTACTTCAAAAACAGCATTGGCGGCAAGATCGTCGGGCTTTTTCTCAAAGCCCACCCGGAAAAGATTTTCCTTGAATTCCTGCTTCACATTTTTTACCGATCCGTCCAGTATCTTATTTCCCTTATTAATGAGCACAATATGATCGCATATTTCTTCCACCTGTTCCATGCGGTGCGTACTGAAGATAATAGTGCTTCCTTTTTTTGCCAGTCTGAATATTTCGTCCTTTATTAAGTTCGCGTTTACCGGGTCAAGCCCGCTGAAAGGCTCATCTAAGATGATCAGGCTGGGCTCATGTAATACAGTGGTAACAAACTGCAGCTTCTGGCTCATGCCTTTGCTGAGGTCCTGCACCTTCTTATTCCACCAGCTTTCCATTTCAAGACGCTGGAACCAGAATTTTATTTTTTCCATGGCTTCCGCCCTGCTCAGCCCTTTCAGCCGGGCTAAATACAAGGCCTGCTCACCGATCTTCATTTTTTTATACAGCCCTCTTTCCTCGGGCATATAACCTATACGTATGATATCGTTCACGGGGTCAAATTTTTTCCCTTCAAAAACAATGGAGCCGCTGTCGGGAAAAAAAATACCGGTGATCATCCTCAGCAAAGTGGTTTTGCCCGCTCCGTTAGGTCCGAGCATACCAAATATGGCACCCTGCTCTATGCTGAAGCTAACATCGTTTACTGCTTTTTGGGTAGCAAAATATTTCTTTAACTGGTGAACTTCTAAAATATTCATATAAGTATGAGTTGCGCCGGGTCAAATTTATTACAGAGGTATGAAAAGAAATTTATAAGATAACAGCAAAGGCATAAAGATTGTAAAAAATTTTGGTACAAAAATCAAATTTGAAGCCGGAAATTTATAATCCGAAGCCCGATCCAGGCAATATATCCTCATTCTCAAATGATAAATATGGATACTGATACATTTTACATTCCCCACTTTTCAGATATGGTGCCGGCTGTTCTTTCACCGTCCATTGCCGCACTTACGATCCCGCCGGCATAGCCTGCCCCTTCCGCACAGGGATATAGATTTGCTATCTGCGGGTGGGCAAGAGATGCCTTATCTCTTGGTATACGAACCGGTGAAGAAGTACGGCTTTCTGTTGCAACCACAATGGCTTCATTGCTGTAATACCCTTTCATTTTTTTACCAAAGGTTTGCAATCCTTCCTGCAATGCGCGGTAAACAAAGCCCGGCAAAACCTCTTTCAGTGAGGCAGTAGCCACTCCCGGTAAATAAGAGCAGCGCGGAAGGGTAGAGGACACTTTATTTTCCGTGAAATCAACCATCCGCTGCGCAGGCGCCACAAATCGGCCTCCGCCGGCATCATAAGCCTTTTTTTCTACACTCTCCTGGAAGTACATGGCTGCCAGTGCTCCGTGGTTTTTAAAAGCCTGCACATCTTTTTCTTCTACGGTAACCACGATACCACTGTTGGCGTAAGGATTATTTCGTTTAGACGGGCTCCACCCGTTCACTACCAGCTCACCCGGTGAGGTGGATGCAGGAGCGATAATTCCTCCCGGGCACATACAGAATGAAAACACCCCGCGCCCTTTTGCCTGGGTCACCAGGCTGTAGGATGCCGGCGGAAGGGCAGCGTAAGCGGAATGTCCGGATGTTGTATCGCTGAGTAAATGATACTGGATCCGGTCAATAAGCTGCTGGGGATGTTCTACGCGCACGCCCAGTGCAAACGGCTTTAGTTCGATGTTTATTTTTTTGCTGCGCAGTAAATGGTAAATATCTCTTGCAGAATGTCCCGTAGCCAATATAAATGCGTCGGCTTCAAATACCTGCTCATCGGCTGTGCTTACCGCTTTCAGCACATCATCGGCAATAATAAGATCTGTTACTTTTTTTTCAAAAAGGAATATACCCCCGCAATCCTGTATGGTTTTGCGCATGGCGGTAATAATATGGGGAAGCTTATTGGTGCCGATATGCGGATGCGCATCATAGAGAATGCTTTCGTCTGCTCCAAAATGAACAAAGAGATGCAATATCCTGTTGATATTGCCCCGCTTGTTGCTGCGGGTGTACAGTTTGCCGTCGCTGTAAGTACCTGCCCCGCCTTCCCCGAAACAATAATTGCTTTCAGGGTTGATAACGCCTTCTTTGTTCAGCGTCGCAAGGTCTCTTCTTCTTGCCCTTACGGCTTTGCCCCTTTCCAGAATAACAGGCTGTATGCCTTTCTCTATCAACTGCAGTGCGGCAAATAATCCTGCGGGTCCGGCACCGATAATGACCACCTTTTTGGGAGACCGGCTTATGTTGCTGAAGCGGAACTGGAGTGAGGGCCTTTCCAGGAAGGGTTCATTAATGAAGGCATTTATATTAAGCACTATCCATGCCTGCCTGCCCCGGGCATCAATAGATCTTTTGAGGATATGGAACCCGGATATCCCCGAAGAGGGAATGCCTTCACTGGCAGCGATCTGTTCTTTAATGAGCGATTCCGTGGCCGCCTGTGAGGGAAGCAAACGGAGCGCGATCTTTTTTTGCATGACAAGTGGTTCCTACAATAGCCGTTTTCTATATTTGCCGGCTAAATGTTGTAAGCTTAGAAAGGAAGATCATCTCCCGGTGCAGGAACGGGAATTTCACCGGCATTATCATCGGTTGCATTAACAACCGGCTCTTGCTGTTGCAGGTTCACCGTTTCCATCCTCCAGGCATCGAGATTGGTAATATAATTCACCTGCCCGTTCTTTTCCCATTTAGTGCCTTTTATATTGAAATACACCTTTACGGTTTCGCCGATGCTGAAGCGGTCGGGCATACTGGTTTTATCCTGCACACATTGGAATTTGGCATAATTGGTAATCATCCTTCCTCCAATATCTTCTGTTTTTTCGATCACAAACTCGCGGGTTCTGAATGTTGCAGTGCGCTGTACCGTATCTGATTTGGCAATCAATTTGCCGGTTAATTCGTAACTCATTGTTTAATCATTAAAAGAGCAAATGTAGGAGTTAAAGTTGAGTAGTGTTTTTGAAATTTTGTTTTTGTTTTTGCGCAAAAAACTTTACCTTCCAACAGGCAAGTGAAAAGCTGTACAAAATGAAAAGAAATGTTGATGTACCTGTATTGATCTTCATTTTTATAGCTTCGTGCCAGCTTTCTTACCAACCACAATCAGTTCAATATACAGATTACCGGATCAACCACAGGGCGGCTGCAGATACCGGTTTTGCATCGTTCTTAAAGCCATACAGTGATAGTGTACATAACAGTATGCAGATGGTTATAGGAACAGCGGAAACCTCCCTGCATAAAAAACAACCTGAAGGTACACTGGGTAATCTTTTGGCTGATGCTTTGCTGGAAAGCGCAAGAAAAAAATTTAATATACCTGTTAGTGCTGCTTTTTTGAATCCTGGAGGTATAAGAATGGCATATATTAAAGCGGGGCCGGTAACAGTAGGCAATATATATGAGGTAATGCCTTTTGACAATCTTATGGCGTTGCAGGAAATAAAAGGAAGCGTATTGCAAAAGTTTCTTGACCTTACTGCAGCGAAAGGGGGGTGGCCGGTGGCGGGATTGACAATGAAAATTAAAAGTAATAAAGCTGCAGATATATGGATAGGAGGAGTACCTTTTGATGAGAACGCTTATTATTATGTTGTGAACTCGGATTATATTGTTAATGGAGGCGATAACTGCGATATGCTGAAAGCCGTTCCTGCTACAATAACAGGCTACCTGGTGCGGGATGCATTTATTGATTATTTCAGGGAGCAGCAAACCGCGGGGAGAAAAATTACGGCTCCCACAGGAGGGCGTGTGAGTTATGTTCAGTAGAAGGCGATTCATACGGCAATCTGCAGTTGTTAGCTGCGGACTGCTGTCAACGAAAGGTTATGCATTAACAGGTGATGCGGAATCGGTGCAAAAGCTCACTGTTTTGCATACCAATGATGTGCACAGCAGGTTGGAGCCTTTCCCTATGGACGGGAGCAGGAATGCGGGGCTGGGAGGAGTGGTGGCACGTGCTGCAATGGTCAATGCGATAAGGCAAGAAGAAGAGCATGTGCTGTTGCTGGATGCGGGAGATATTTTTCAGGGAACACCGTATTTTAATTTCTATAAAGGGGAGCCCGAAATAAAAGCGATGAGCAAAATGAATTATGATGCCGCCACCATGGGTAATCATGATTTTGATGCAGGGATGGAAAATTTCGCCACGCAGCTGCGGCATGCCAGCTTCCCGATATTACTTTGCAACTATGATTTTAAAAACACCCCCATGGAGCACCGTTCTGCTCCTTACAAGGTATTCAAAAAAGGAAAGCTTACCATTGGCGTTACCGGCGTGGGCATTGCAATAAAAGGATTGGTTCCTGATGCGCTGTATGGCAATACCCGATACCTTGATCCTGTTGAAAGCGCAAATACCGTTGCCGCGGATTTAAGGAAAAAGAAAGGATGTGATATGGTGATCTGCCTGTCGCATTTGGGATACCGGTACCGTGAAAAGCGCAGGATGAGCGATGAAATTTTAGCAAAAGAAACGGAATATATAGACCTGATCATTGGTGGTCACACCCACACTTTTATGAATAAACCGGTTGTGTATAAAAACAGGCTGGGTGGAGATGTAATTGTTAATCAGGTGGGTTGGGGAGGTATGGTATTGGGCAGGCTTGATTTTATTTTTGGAAAGAACAAAAGTAAAAATTTGGCGAATACGCACACTGTTGTTATAGGGGAAAAATCAAGTGAATAAAAAATTTTTTTTTCAACAGGAAATGTTGATATTCGCCGCCCTGCCCTAC
>CAZREP010000068.1:0-22453 GCA_964599035.1 uncultured Terrimonas sp.
ACTAAAACGCACAATTCGTGAAGAAATTCATTCAGACACTGAAGAATATCTGGACCATTGAAGAGCTGAGAGACAAGATATTGGTAACGTTACTGCTGTTATTGGTATATCGCTTTGGCACACACATCGTTTTACCAGGTATTGATCCCAACAAGCTTTCCGAGTTTTCCCATAAAGCCAGCCAGGGATTGCTGGGGTTGTTTGATACCTTTGCAGGCGGTGCGTTTTCAAACGCCTCTATCCTTGCCCTGGGTATCATGCCCTACATTTCCGCTTCTATTTTCATGCAGCTCATGACCATCCTGGTTCCCAAGATGCAGAAGATCCAGAAAGAAGGTGATACCGGAAGGAAAAAGATCAATCAATGGACGCGTTATCTTACCGCTGCAGTAACTTTATTGCAGGCGGGTACTTTTGTAGCGTATCTTACCAACCAGAACCGCGATGCGCTTATTCCTGCATACCAGCCTTATTTTTGGATATCCACGGTAGTGCTCCTTACATCAGGTACCTTATTTGTGATGTGGCTGGGTGAAAAGATCCAGGATAAGGGATTGGGTAATGGTACTTCCATTATCATCATGGTGGGAATTTTAGCACGGCTTCCCGAATCACTGTTCCAGGAATTTGCTGCCAAGCAGGTAAGAGGCGGTGGCGGGCTGATCTTCTTCCTCATTGAAATTGCAGTGCTTATCGCGGTTATTCTCGGGCTTGTTATTCTGGTGCAGGGGGTAAGAAAAATACCTATTAATTATGCCAAGCAGATCGTAGGCAACAGGCAGTTTACCGGGGCCAGGCAGTTCCTTCCCCTGAAAGTAAATGCGGCCGGTGTAATGCCGATCATATTTGCCCAGGCTATCATGTTCCTGCCTACGCTCATATCCTTTTCCTCATTTGAAAGCGGTCAGGGGATTGCCCGGATCTTTTCAGACCCCAGTAATCCATGGTATATGCTGGTGTATGGCGTAATGGTAATTGCATTCACTTTCTTATACACGGCACTTATATTTAATCCCAAGCAGGTTTCAGACAGCTTAAAGCAGAGCAACGGGTTCATTCCGGGAGTGAAGCCGGGGCAGCCTACAGCCGATTATATAGGGCAGATCATGGACAGGATCACTTTACCCGGCGCATTTTTCCTTGCCATTGCCGGTATATTGCCCGGACTTATCCAAAGAACAGGAGTAACACCATTGTTTGCTTCCTTTTTTGGAGGAACTTCCCTGTTGATCATGGTGGCTGTAATACTGGATACGCTGCAGCAAATTGAAACCCATTTGCTGATGCGCCAGTACGATGGATTAATGAAAAGCGGACGCCTGCAGGGACGGCAAACTACGTCACCCGTTTCTATATAAAGTGCAATGGTTTATTATAAGACGAAAGATGAGATTGAATTAATCCGGAAGAGCTGTTTACTGGTGAGCGCCACCCTGGCGGAGGTGGCTAAATTTTTAAAGCCGGGCGTTACTACCTTACAGGCAGATATACTGGCGGAAAGGTTTATCCGCGATCATGGCGCCGTTCCTTCCTTCAAAAATTATAAAGGCTTCCCTTTTACCTGTTGTATTTCCGTAAATGATGCCGTGGTGCACGGATTCCCCAATAATGAGGTGCTCAGGGAGGGGGATATCGTATCCGTAGATGTAGGCGCTTTTATGAACGGGTATCATGGCGACAGCGCTTATACATTTGCGTTAGGTACACTTGCTGGTGATGTAAAACAGTTGCTTGCGGTAACCAAGGAATCCCTGTATAAAGGCGTGGAAAAAGCAGTTGCCGGTAACAGGGTAGGCGATATATCGTATGCTGTGCAGGAGCATACGGAAAGGAAATACGGTTACGGGGTGGTGCGTGAGCTGGTTGGTCATGGGGTGGGCAGGCAGTTGCATGAAGACCCCCAGGTGCCCAACTATGGTAAAAGAGGTACGGGATTGAAGATGAAAGAAGGCCTGGTGATCGCCATAGAGCCAATGATCAATATGGGGAAAAAGGAAGTATATTATGAAGAAGATGGCTGGACAGTCAAGACCAAAGACGGAAAACCTGCTGCACATTATGAACATACGGTTTGCGTGCAAAGGACCCAACCCGATATTCTTTCTTCTTTTTCGGAAATAGAGGCGAATGAAAAGGCAAACCCGCATCTTGATGCCTCTTACTATTGAAATACAATTTCCTCTTTCTTTAATACGATATAGTTACGGATCTTTAACAGGCGGATATGCCATTGTTCACTGATCCATGCGGTTACCGGCAATACGATCAGCCCTGCCCAAAATGGTAGCGGCGTGGTTAACCATAGTGCAAGCGACACCAGCAATATATATACAGGATATAATGTAGTGAACAATCCGAATAGCAGGGAGTCGTAAAATATCGTGTCTTTTGTTTTTGCATACACCCGGCTCCGGAGCGGGAAGTAAAATGCTCCGTTCAATATAAAGCCGATGAGCGCCGGGATACAAAATACGACTACCCAAAGCATATCTGCTGCGCATGCTGCTTTACTCTCCGAATAATATTTTCGGGTCAGCCTAGTTGTCAGGGGTGAACGGAAGCCAGGGTCAGATATCTTAGCTCCGGTGCTGTGCAGCCGGGCAATGTCTGTTGTGCAAGTAAGCTTACCGGAATATTGGGTGAGAAGGGTTTTCCATAGCGCTATGCTGGCGGCATTGGTGGACGTCATTTCAGGTACTAACGGCTTCATCCGCTCAAAGAGGATCTCGTTAAACCTGTGTTTCCATTCTCCTGTGTTGGTATTGAAAGGAAGCTGACCCGGGTAGAATATTTCGCCGGCTTGTACAATAAGCGTTTTGCCGGGGTGTTCGTAATCGTTATAAGTTAAGCCAAGGGGCACAATTCGTAAAGTATTTACGAGCTGCGGATCACGTAGCGCATGCTGTACAATTTTAGCCGTTCCGCTTTTTAGCGGCTTTAACTTCCAGTCGTGCAAGGTAACTCCCTCGGAAAAAATAATGATGATCCCTCCTTTTTTTAATATGTCCCTGCAAAGATCGATGCTGTTGAAATTTTCCCTCAGCTTTTCCTTTTCCTCGGATCTCCTGTAAACGGGTATGCCGTGTAAGCTTTTTAAAAATAAGCGGAACAGCGGGTTATTGAACATATCGCTCCTGATGATAAAATGCACGGGTTGGCTGCACCGGCAGGCAATAACTACTGCGTCGAGCATGGAATTGGGATGATTGGATGCAATGATCGCGGGCCCACGGAGGGTGTGGAGTGGGAAACCGCAGAAGAACCGTTTTCTGAAAAAGAACAATAAGCTGCACCGGGCAAGCAATTTTATGCAGTAATAAAACAAAGTAACCTTAGCTTTAATTTTTAAATGGATGGGTTAAATTAGGTAAAAATAAATGAAGCAAAAATATCTGGCTGTAATTGGTGGTGGTGCGGCAGGCTTTTTTACTGCCATAAACGCCGCAAGGATGAATCTGGCGCTGAAGGTAATATTGCTGGAAAAGAGCGGTAAGTTGTTATCGAAGGTAAGGGTGAGCGGCGGAGGCAGGTGCAATGTTACCCACCATTGCTTTGAGATAGGGGAGATGATCAGAAATTATCCCCGCGGAGCAAATTTTGTAAAGAAAGCGTTTCACCGTTTTTTTACAACCGACACCATTCAATGGTTTGAAGAAAGGGGAGTGCTGCTTAAAGCGGAAAGGGATGGAAGGATGTTTCCTGTATCAAACAGTGCTGAAACCATTATTGAATGCCTGCTGAGAGAAGCCGGGCACTATAAGGTTGACATACGGATGAATACCGGGGTGGAGCGGATAGAGATAAGGGATACCAGCCGAGATGACGGAGCCTGTCAAAAAAGATTCGGGATCTATTTTCCCGGCTCCGGTTTTCTTGAAGTCGACTTTGTGTGCATTGCCTGCGGCGGATATTCCAAGCCGTTGCAGTATCAGTGGCTCAAGGATTTAGGGCTTCCTGTCGAAGATCCTGTTCCTTCATTGTTTACTTTTAATATGCCGGACAACAGCATTACCCACTTAATGGGAATAAGCGTGGAAATGGCGACTGTGAGCATTGCCGGAACGAAATTGAAGGCGGAGGGTCCGTTGCTGATCACCCACTGGGGTATGAGCGGACCTGCCATATTGCGCTTGAGTGCCTGGGGGGCGCAGATGCTTGCTACCAGCCGGTATTATTTCAGCCTCATCGTGAACTGGGTGCCGGAGTATTCTGAGCAGCAGTTACGCAGGGATTGGCCGCTATGGCGACAGCAGTATGGTGCAAATAAAATATATCTGCGTAATCCTTTTCAGCTGCCCGCACGACTCTGGCGCTACCTGCTCGAACGCAGCCATATTGCTGAAGCACAACGCTGGAGTGATGTATTGAGCACACAACAAAAAACGCTGATACAGCTCCTTACTGCTTCAACTTTTGAAGTAAGGGGTAAAACCACTTTTAAAGAGGAATTCGTTACCTGCGGGGGGATAGATCTGGCGGAGATAGATGTAAATACAATGCAAAGCAAAAAGCACCCGGGCTTGTTTTTTGCAGGTGAAATAATGAATGTGGATGGTATTACCGGCGGCTTTAATTTTCAGCATGCCTGGACAAGCGGGTGGGTCGCTGCCAATGCAATTGCCCGGATGGCGGGAACCTGATCTATAGGGAAGATCTCCGGGTCTAACTGTTGCGCAATTAAATCTGCGTATCTGCGGCATTTTAAACTTCGGGTATATATAATTGTCGCTGGCTGGCGGGAATACCAGCCGGGGCTGATCGAAAAACTACAAAATCGTTATTTTCTTCTTTGTTACTTTTTTGCGGAAAAAAGTAACACAAAAAGCCGCCCGAAATCGATTACGCCCCGATTTCGGGTCCCGAACGTTCGGGAGCCCTGATCTGGCTTTTGTACTACTGTAGCTTCAGCTATAGCACTTTGATATATTGCAAATGAAGTCACGAGCCGACTCGTAATCGTTGATGATAAGTGAACCATAGCAGTGTTCACAGCAATACAGATGATCGAAGCTTCCGATTGTTCGGAACGATCGTTCGGAACGGTAAACGGCCGTACATCCCTACCAGCCGGCAGGCTGGGTTTACCGGCGTGCCTGCCCCGACTGAACGTCGTTCAGGCAGGCTCTTGCTTCCTTTTGCACGAACAAAAGGAAGAAGAATTAAAAATCAGAAAATCAAAAACTTAAAACGACAAGTAACAAAGTTGTGTCTTTGAGTCTTAGTGGCAATCTTTAAACCAAACCTTTTTTAGTCAACCCCACTAAGATGGAATGCAGAAATTCGTTTGATTCACAAAATAAATTCCTGGTAGTTTTCTTTTGAAACTACTATCGTTTGGGAGGGATGATACTGGTTTACAAACTCATTAGGGAACCTTGTTTTTGATTGTCCCCACTTAAATTCAAACGCTTCCAGCTTCCCGCTACGTTCTTCTATGTAATCAATTTCCTGTTGATTTTTGTTACGCCAAAAATAAATATTTGCGTAATAATTGTTGTACGCATTGCGTTTCATCCGCTCTACAATCATGAAGTTTTCCCACAAAGCGCCTATATCGTTTCGCATTCCCAATGGATTGAACTGATTGATGACGGCATTGCGTAAGCCATTGTCGTAAAAATAAATTTTTCGTGATTTTTTTAATTCATTACGCAAATTCCTGCTATATGTTCCCAAACGAAATACGATAAACGCTTTTTCGAGCAGGTTGATGTAATGTTCTACGGTCTGGTTATCTAAACCGCTCATTTGCCCCAATTCATTATAAGACACCAAATTACCTATTTGGAATGCTATGGCTTGTACTAATTTTTCCATCCGGTCGGGCTTTTGAATGCGCTCCCAGGTCAGTATATCCTTGTACAAATAACTATTGGCAAGTTGCTTGAGAATATTCCCGGCGTTATCCGGGTTGTTCACCACATCAGGATAATAGCCGTAAATAAGCCTGTTTTCGATTAAACGATGTTCTTCTAAAAGACTTGTATGATTCATCATTTCGGAAAAACTGAGCGTGAACATCCTGTATTCCCATTTACGCCCCGTAAGCGGTTCGTTTATTTTGTTTGCCAATTCAAACGCCGATGAACCTGTTGCTAAAACTTTTACATTCTTAATTTGGTCGTGAATAATTTTCAGGCACAAGCCAATATTTTCGATTCGCTGTGCTTCATCTATGACTACAATTTTATTATTTCCGATGAGGTTTTTGAGCTTTGTAGCATTAGTATCCTGAAAATATTCCCGGGTATCCGCATCATCGCCGTAGAGCCATAATACTTTGTCTTGTTTTTCGGTGAGCTTTATTAGAAGTGATGTTTTGCCCACCTGACGCGCTCCGAGCAACACAATGATCTTCTGATCGTTGATGTTTTTCAGAATTTCCGATTCTAACTGGCGGGCAATCATTTTATATGAATTTTGCGATTATATTCGCAAATGTAGTAGATTTTTTTAGATTCTAATCGCAAAAAGTTTAAATTTATAGCATAACAATGAAAATGGCTTTGAATTGAGAAAGAGAAAAACGGAGTGTGTCGTTTACAATAGCTTTACCTGTTCTTTTTTCTTGCGGGGGCAGGCGTTATGTCCAATTTTCCTTCCCGTACCGGCCGCTCAACGGGCGCCTGACCATCTTGCAGCTTAAAAGTAAATACCTTATCTATATGCACCCATTTCCCGTTTTCCCATTTAAAGCCTTCATAATCGCCGTCGGGTATATAGGTGTATTTTTTGGAGGGCTGGTTGTTTTCTGAAATGAGGTGATCAAAAATGATCATGCCTAACTCTTCGTCGTATTTAATGCTGCCATTGCCGTCTTTCTTGTATTCAATTGAAAATCTCGCCTGAACCGGCTTACGCAGGCTGTCTTTCTCGAAGCTGAAAAACGGTCCTCCAAAAACGGGACTGTTACTTTGATCGAAAGTGAGCACTTCTATCCATTTTTTTGTGCTCCTGAAGCTGTTTTCATCATAGCCTAAGAGGGTATAGAAATTTTTTCCGCGGTAGGTGGTTTTTAAGATCCTGTAGTAAATGGCGCCCACCCATTCCTCATTGTTTGTTACCGCGTGTGGAAGGTCATTTATGAGTGCTGTTTTATCAATAAGGGGATAGAGTTTTAATGAGCCGTCGGCGGTATGCATTTGTATAGCGCCATGCCTGCGAAAGGTTACTTCGTCATGTACCAGTTGCCAGGTGAAAATGCGGAAGCTGCTGTCGGGGGCATACAGCCGGGATATGGTTTGAAGGGAATCGAAAGGATAAGCAAAAGAATGCGGCTCCTTTAAAGCTTTCACCAGCATCCGGGTAAATATGCTGTCGGCATGGATGCGCTCCGTGGCTTCCCGGGCATTTACAATATCATAGGCGTACTGTTTCATAGCATTTTCCTGTGCAGCCATATCCGAAAGAAAGCTGCTTGTACCGGTTTGAGCGGAAGCGCTTAATATGAGGCTGCCCGGGCAGCATAAAAAAAAATACAGGAATATGCTTTTCATCAGTAACGAAATTACAAACAATGCTTTTTATGAACGGTAAATACCGGCACTTAGTGCTTAAAGTTTTGGTAAAGTAGGAGAGGCTCAGGTCGCAGGTTGTGCTGTACCCTGAACCCTGGAACTTTCAACTGTAAACTTACAAACTATAAACTCCCAAACTTCAAACTCCTACACCTTCGGCTCCTGCTGGCTAAGGCAGTGAAAGCTTCCCAGCCCCCATATCAGGTCGGTGGAGTCGATGCCGGTTATTTTCCTGCCGGGAAAACAATCCCCAATGATCTGCAGGGCTTTATCGTCCTGGTGGCAGCGGTACGTGGGAACAACAACTGCTGCGTTGGAGATGTAAAAGTTGGCATAAGAGGCAGGCAAACGCTGACCTTCATACACTACCGCATCCGGCATGGGCAACTCAACGATATTGAGTTGCCTGCCATTGAGCAAACGCATTTGCTTCAGCTTTTTCAGGTTGGTTTGCAGGAGCTCATAATTTTCATCCAACCTGTTCTCCTCCACCACGGTCAATACGGTATCCTCATTTACAAACCTTACGGTGTCATCTATGTGACCGTCGGTATCATCGCCCACAATGCCCTCGGTTACCCATAATATTTGCTCCACGCCATAGTAATGACGCAAATAATCCTCGATTTGCTGTTGGTTGAGCTGCGGATTCCGGTTGGGATGGAGCAGGCAGGCTGTGGAGGTAAGCAATGTACCTGCCCCGTTAAATTCAACCGACCCCCCTTCCATAACGATGCCGGGATAAAATACCGGGATATTATATTCACCTGCAATCAGGGTAGGAATAATATCATCAAGATCGTAGGGTGGATATTTGTTGCCCCATGCATTATAGCCCCAGTCGATGATGATCTTTTTATGCTCAGCCTTCGGATTAATAAGGAACGCCGGCCCGTGGTCGCGGCACCAGGCATCATTGGTGGGGTGAAAGAAGAATTTGATCCGGGCAAGATCAACTCCTGCTCCTGCTAACTGTTCAATAGCGAACAGCTTCATCTTTTGGTCATTCACATTAATATGCACTGGCTCTCCTTCACTTACCGCTTTAATAAATTGGGCATAAGGAGGATAGATCGTATCTATTTTCCCCGGCCAGGAGGCCTCCTTATGCGGCCAGCTTAGCCAGGTGGCGCTGTGCGGTGCAAACTCTGCGGGAAAATAATAGCCCAGCTTTTTGGGTGTGTTAAAGGTGGGAAGCCCGGGGGCTGTGCTGTCTGAATTGTTTTCTTTGAAACTTCCTGAGGTAGCTGTATCCAATGAACGGAATGGAGAATGTATCAGTTCCAATTTTACTTTTTTATAATTTTGATGAAGTTAAGACTTTATATATATCAGCAAACAGGCAGATACACCGGGGGCGCATTCCAAATTTTCGCAGGAGTTATTTTTATAAGCTCACTCATTAATGTTACGTTTTAACCTTATAACCTTAGTAAGAGAAACCAATTGTTAATTCAACCTTATTACCTTATTTGCATTGGCGTTGAAGGTAATAAGGTAGCACATGTCTGGTACGAACCTGTTACTAAGGTCATAAGGTTTTCAAACTTTACGATAAATTTTAAATAGCTAACATTATTTGTATTCCTGTTTTGGAGCGAAAACTTGAAATGACCAGTTGGGTGTCAGACAAAAAGGGTAACGGGTGGTCCTGAACATTGGCCAAGGGCTGATTTACTGCGTCCTATCACAATTCAGACTCATATTGACCCCGTTCCGGAAAGGATAATGAAGCAAATCATTAAAACCTTAGAAATCGACAGGGACGAATTCGTGAAAATTTTGAATAGCTAATAATTGATACACAACGCTCTCTAACTTGTCTCGTCCTGATCGATATATCTTTTGGTAATGGGCTGGTAGCTGTCTATACGCCTGTCGCGCAAAAAAGGCCAGTGGGTGCGGTACCGGTCGGTTTTCGAAGTGTCGAGGGCTATCACATGCACTTCCTCCCTGTCGTGGCTGGCCTGGTACAATACCGTTCCAAAAGGGTTGGCAACAAAAGATCCTCCCCAGAATTTCATAGCGCCGTTTTGCTCAAATCCTACCCGGTTCACGCTTACCACGTGTACGCCATTGGCTACGGCATGACTGCGCTGAATGGTTTGCCAGGCATTGTATTGTTCTGTGTTGGTGGATTCATCCTGCGACGTGGCCCAGCCGATAGCCGTAGGATAAAATAATATTTGGGCGCCCATTAACGTAGTTATCCGGGCAGCTTCAGGATACCATTGATCCCAACAGATCAATACCCCGATCGTGCCAAACCGGGTTTTGAACACTTTATAGCCCAGATCGCCGGGTGTGAAATAAAACTTTTCGTAAAAGGCAGGATCGTCGGGAATATGCATTTTACGGTATTTGCCCAGGTAAGTTCCGTCTGCATCAAGCACTGCGGTAGTATTGTGGTATAAGCCTTCCGTTCTTTTTTCAAATAACGACGCAATGATCACTACCCCTGTTTCTTTGGCTACGCTGCTGAGCACTTCAGTAGACGGCCCCGGTATGGGTTCCGCCAGCTTGAAATTATCATAGTCTTCTTCGTCGCAGAAATAAAGAGAGGCGAACAGTTCCTGCAGGCATACGATCTGCGCTCCCTGTCGGGCGGCTTCACGGATCCCGGAAATGGCCCTCTCCAGGTTCTCTGCCTTGTTTGCAGTGCAGCTCATCTGAACCAGTCCGATGTTTACATTGTGCATAATGTGATAGCTTATAGAAGGACAAAATTAACCCTAATAATTTAGTATGGTGCCTATATCATACTATAAATTTAGTTAATATAATACAGCTATACTTCTCCTGCTTGTCCTTGCTTATTATTCTTATTACGGGTGGTTTTAATTAAATAATAAATGTTTATGCTTAATGATTTAGGTATTTGTATTATTTTTACATAAGTATTATTATGTAAAAGTATTAGTGTATACACTAATTGATCTGATATCCTTCCAAAAATTATTGCCAGCCTTATTCTTATACGAATTGATCTTCCGACCAAATTGAATTGATCATAACCAAATCATATAGTCTATGGCTTTAAAATTCTACCCTACTTTATTTTTGCTGTTCATTTCATTTTTATCCGTCGGTATTGCAACAGCGCAAACCAATATCGCATTAGGTGCGAATGCCTACTCTTCTTCAAATGAAAGTGGTGCATTGTTGCCCGGCAATACCGTAGATGGAAGCTATACCACACGATGGGCGAGCGAATCTGCCGATAACCAGTGGATCTATCTTGATCTGGGCCAGCAGTACGATTTTACAGAGGTAAAGTTGTTCTGGGAGGTGGCCTTAGGCAGGAATTTTAATATAGAGGTGTCGGACGACGCTTTGACCTGGCAGTTAGCAGCGTCGGTGACCAATAATACTATTTTTAATAACACTATTGGCATTAGCGGCTTTTCCGGGCGATACGTACGGATGTACGGGCTGGTAAGAGGCACTCAGTGGGGTTTTTCATTATGGGAGTTTGAAGTATATGGTACTCCATCGGTTAATATACCCGTAGTGAACCTGGCTTATCTTAAAACGGCCACATCCTCCTCGAATGAAAATGTAAACTTAATACCAGGCGGGGCTTTTGACGGGCTGGGAACAAATGTCGTAGATGGGAAGGCACGTGACGGTAATAACGTTGAATACCCGAGGTGGTCGAGCAGTTATAACGATGATGAATGGATCGCTGTTGATCTGGGTGCAATGTACGAAATAACAGAAGTGCGGCTATTTTGGGAAGTGGCAAACGGAAGAGATTTTACCATAGAGGTATCGGAAGACGGTGTACAGTGGGATGTTGCCGCTACCATTACGAACAATTCTTCCACCCAGTATATTAATTATATACCAATCAGCCCTTCGGTTTCCGGCCGCTATGTAAGGATGCACGGAATAACCCGTAACACGACTTACGGCTATTCTTTATATGAATTCCAGGTGTTTGGCCCCAGCGCCATTCTTCCTATAATGCTTAATGATTTCAAAGCAGTTAAAAAAGACAGGAGCGTTCATTTGATATGGAATGCAAGTATGGACGCGGAAAGCCGGTTTAATGTGCAACGCAGTGGTGATGGCGCTCATTTTACAACGATCGGCACATTATATTTCCCAACGGGAACAGATGGGATATCCAACAACTATAATTATACGGATGAAGCCCCGCTTCCGGGTATGAATTATTATCGCCTCGAATACACGGAAACCGGTGAACGGACGCTGTATTCCGATATTGCTATAGTGCGCTTACCCGATGAACGCAACTTTACTGTTGCTCCCAACCCGGCAACAGGTAATATTATTTATGTGGAATTGGATAAAACCCGGCAAAGTAAGGTTACGCTGCGCCTGCTTACCATTACCGGTAAGGTCATAGACCAGCAGCAGGTAAATGCAGGTAGCAAAACCATACCACTGAAGTTGAATAAGTATGTGAGCCCGGGTACTTATATACTGCAGGTGCTGGAAGGGAACCAGCCAGCCCGTTCAAAACAGGTCATTATTAACAGGTAGACTTTACCTATTCCCCAGCCTGGTAGCGACCGGTTTATTAAGAGCCGGTCGCTTAAATATTCTCGCAGGATGAAAATGTCTGAACCGTACGGGTCTTCGCACGACACCCCGGGAGTTTGATCATTTTTCGTCACCAATATCTCATTTTCTTTCTCATCTCACTTAACAGCCCCCCTCATAATTTTATGGTTTGTCCGGCGGAAGTAGCCGCAAAGCCCCATCCCGAGTTCATACCGAGGGTATATCCCATCCCGGATTTGGTGTTGAACCCCTTCGACTGGATACCGGCGCCGGCGTCAAACTTCATTCCTACATCCATAAAATTCCCGTCTTTGTCAAGCGTTACATAAAAACTTTCATCGGCGCTTACACTTGCTGAAGCCAGCTTCCCGGGCGTTTCCAGTGTGATGCCGGCCCCTATTGACAAGGTGCTCTGCCCTGTTTTGAAGCTTTTTTTATAACCCAATTTGATACCTTCTCCTCCGGCAATACTGAAGGATGAACAGTCCAGCGTAAGCTTGCCAACGATAAACGGTATTTTCAGGTTGATGGGGCAATCTGGTTTCTTAATGGTATCATACGCCTGCTTTGTAACATCATAGCCCGGCGCCTGGTCCCCGTTGCAATAACCCGGACCGATAAAAAAGGGCGTATTTTTGGAGATATAGGCTATCTCCGACAGGAAGTCGTTTACAAGGGTGTAAAACTGTACATCCCTGGCATGCTGTGATAAGCCGGAAAGCGCGCTCCAGTATGCGGCATCGTCAAAGAAGCCGGTCAGCAATAAACGGTATTGATCTGCAAAATCCTTATGCACGCCGGCGGCATCGGCCTGGTATGCCAGTCCGTTTCTTTCCAGGGCAATGCATTTCTGTCTTTCTATTTCGTCGCAGTTCAAACAACAATAGCCACACTCATCCTCCGTTTCGCTGATCTTTTTTTGCTTGTCCAGCTCATCACTGATCTGCTTATTGCCGGCGATATATTTTTCATGGAGCTCCTGTATTGATTTTTCGTAGTGATTTTTAAAACGATGTGATACTTCTTCAAAATACAGCACCATCTGAAATTGCATTCTTTCTGCAAGACCGCTGAACGGAGAAATACTCATATTCATTTTTCCCATATCTGCCGTCTCTATAGCCTTGAGGAGATGGTTATAATTCGCCTTGTTTTCTTCCTCCATTTTCTTTTCCGAGAACCGGAGCAGGGCCTCGTATTTTTTCGACAGATCACTGATTGATTCCTGGAAAGCCTGATGGAGCTTTTTTATTTTATAATAGTCATTTATATGGTACAGCTCTTCGGGGATCTGGAACTTGAACTGGTTGAAATATTCGGGAGCCTTATAGTGTTTTTTCATCAACGTTACTATATTCTTCTTCGGCGAAGCGCTTTGCAATCTTTCTATAGCTATTTCATTCATTGCGCCCTCTATGGATTTTTCAAAATGCGCTTCCGCTTTTTCTTTCTTTCCCCGGGATTCGTACAGGCAGCCTAAGCTGGCATTCGCTTCCGGGTGGGACGGCGCTATGGAAATGCAGCTCAGGAAAATCGTTTCCGCTTTATCTGTTGCGCCCATCCCGAGATAAGCCCGGCCCAGGTTGTTCAGCACATCCGCATCGCCGGGTTGTTTTTGCGACAGGTATAAAAGAATGGGCACTGCTTTTTCCTCATAGCCATACAGGTTAAGCATCGCACTTAAATTGTTCAGGGCATTCCGGCTGTCTTTTAATGCAGCCGCTTTAGCTGCCAGGTACAGCGCTTTTTCCGGGTATCCGTTATACCATGCGCCAACAGCCTTTGTGCTGATGTACAGGCTCTTTCCTTTTGCTTTTGAAATGACCGCCCGCGCATCCTCTATGTCGGCTTCCGGTAATTGTTTTTCCATCTTCGAAGTCATGGATTGCACCGACGACAATAATTGCGCGTCCGTGGGAGCTGTAGCCGGAATGGCGGATAGCCTGCTGTTGTCCCTTTTAGGAACATCAAAAGAAACCGGTTTTTGGGCAAACCGGGGCGGGGCATAATTTTCCATGGCAGCGCTTTTGCCGTCCATCATTTTCAAAAGCTTTTGCTTCATCGCCGGATCCATTCCTTCTGCATCCGAGACCGCTTTTTGCGCCTCTTCCATCATTTTCTTCATCTCGGCTTTGGATTGGGAAAAGGAAGGGTATATCAGCAGAAACGAAAGCAGGATTAAAGTTGAACGTAACATAGTCTTCGCGGTTTCTTTAAAATGTTTTTCAAAAATGATTTTGATCATTGCATACTTGCTTTGATCCGGTGATAGTCTATGCTTTCGAATATCCGGCGGGTGCGCTCCTTCAAAAAATCCGGGCAGAATTGTGGGTGGTACCAATAACAAACGATCACCGATTGTATTTTCATTGGGGGCTGTGTATTATCGTAATAGTCCTGGTTAACTACGTAGAGCGGGTATCCTTCCCTGCGCCCGGGCGCTACCAAACGTTCGGTGCGGGCGTTTGTCGTTCTGTTCATATCAACGTAGGCTGTCATTTTTTCTTCTTCTGCGCTCATGTTGGCCAGCCCTGCACGGTAACCGTTGATTTTGTTGCTATATTCCCCCATCCATTTTTCCTGCAGGGCAATGGCTTTTTCCATTCCTTCAACGGATATCTGTATGATCTTTTTCATATCCTCTTTCTTTTCCGCGGCTAACCGTTTCTTTGCATCTGCGAGCTGTTTTTTAAAATCAGCTTTTTTTTCTTCCGATTCCTTTATTTTCAGTTTTTCCACTGCTATCAGGTATTCCAGGTATTGTTTCCGTGTAAAGGGAACAAAAACAGGCCGGTTATTCCCCCGCACGATCCTGAAGGCAAAGTCGGCATAATATCCCTTATTAAACGGGTAGCTTTTAAAGCTGTAGGCTATATAATCTTCGGTAGAATCCACAACGGGTATGCTTTGAAAAGGATGCGGGATCCCGAGCCGTTCGTCATATGCTTTGAAAAACCCGGCGGTTCGTGTAAAGAAGTCTGTGGCATTCAGATGCATTTTGATGAATGCCGGCGCCTCGTCCACCTTTTTCATCAGGCCGGATTGGTTGATCGTGTAATTAAAGAGAAAAATATTAAAGGTGCCGGTATTTCTTTTTTCTCCCAACTGCGGCTGAAACTTCGAAATGTTGGCAAAAAATTTCACTTCAAATCCTACCGGTGTTGACAGGGGCTTGCTTGCCATTGAAGCATCCAGCAGTTTGCCGAAGGTAGTATTGAATGTCTTCACTGTTGCGGCAGGCCCGGTTACTCCCGTGAATGCTCCGTTTACAGGCAATCCTGTTATTTTTCCCGGCACTTCCGATAGTTTAACGGACTGAGCTTGCAGGCTCAGTGTTGCCAGCGCAAATATGGTATGGAGAAGAAACTTCATTGGTATATTTTACTTAGAGGAACCCTGTAGGGTTATCGTACTGGCTCAGCTAGATCTTTACAAACTCCACTCTTCTGTTATTGGCCTTGCCTTCCGCCGTGCTGTTGTTGTCAATTGGTTTTGTTTCACCCCATCCTTTGGTGGTCAGGCGGCTGTCGTCAATGCCCATTTCTACGAGCTTTGCTTTTACAGCGTTAGCCCTGCCTTCCGAAAGTTTCATATTGGCATCGGCATCACCATCGCTGTCGGTATGACCGTCTATTTCAAATTTCAGATCGGTATGTTCTTTCATCAGCTTTGCAATTTCATTGAGCGTACCCATTGATTCCGGCTTAATGGTGGATTTATTTACATCAAACAGGATCCCGTGCGTGATGAACTTTCCATCGGTTACGATCTTATTGTATTTATCATCACCCCCTGCCGCTAAGCGCACATTTTTAATTTTATATCCATATCGGCCATCCGTTCTGAACGCAAGCTTTGCCGCACCGGCCGGGAAATTGTTAGTGGCTGAAACGCGGGTGGCGCCGATATAGGCTTTGGCGATGTTCTTACGGAAATACAGCGCAATATGATGCCAGGTATCATTGGTCTGTAACGCTTTTATTACATCGTTGCCCGCTTTATTCTGGCCGGTGCCATGCTTACCGAGTATTGTTGCTTCGTTGGAATGGATGGTAAATTCCCCCAATCCATATCCGTCATAGTTCTCATCGCCGGCTTCGTAAAATTTTACAGTAAAATCATTGACCTGGTCGAAATAATCTTCTCTCGGATTTTCATACATCATGTCAAATTCCAGGGTGAACTGTTCGGGCAGGTAGCTGTCGTTGTCCATCAGCGGCGTTACCGTTACATAACCGCCGGCATTCAGATGTAATATTTTTTCGCCTTCATGGCTTTGTATTTCGGCGTTGCCTTTTTTAAGGATGAACCGGGCAGGCAGTTCCGCATCGGTCTCTTCGCTCAGGTCGGGTTGAAAGATGATCCGGTCGCCCGTTACAAAATCGTAGCTCCTGTAATCTGCTTTAACGGACTTACTCTTGTTTGTGGAGGAACTGTTTTCCGCCGTTTCCGCCGGGGAAGCCGCTTCTGTATCGCCTTTCTTTTTAGCGGCGCCTGTAGCTTCATCTTTAGCCTTATCTAACGCTTTATCGGTGGCGTTCCCCGCTTCACTAACCGCTCTGTTTTCTGCACGGTTTTTTACCTCCTGCTTTATGCGCTTCAGCAATTGCCCGTGTGCCTGAGGGGAAAGCAGCAGGAAAGAAAACAGCATTACGGCCATGCAGGATAAAGATTGAAAATATTTCATGATGGATCTTTTTACGAATTTTGTGAATGATGTTTTACGGCTCAAAGGTCTGATGTGTTGCGAAGGGCTACAATCCTGCAAAAGGGGATTTTTAAATATCCACGAAAAGGGGGATTTTTCGGAAAGGCTTGCCCCGCTGGTTGTTTTTGCTGAATTTTGACTACAAACACAGCATTGTGAAATGTATTCACCCACTTTTTTTACCCTGTTATAGAAGGCTATTGTTCATTGTAACAGTTGCTGCCTCCTTCTTTTTTGTGCCGGTATCGGCGCAAACTCCTTACCTGGACAGCCTGAAGGGTGAACTGAAAAAAGATCTGACAGATTCGGTGCGGGTAAGCATTTGCCAGGAAATAGGATATCATATCAGTACTTCACACCCTGGAACGGCAAGAGCCTATTTTTTTGAGGCCTATCAATTGTGTGCCAAAAACAAGTGGCGTGACGGGATGGGGGTTTCTGCCGCTTATATTGCGCAATCGTATGAAGCTGCTAATCAACTCGACAGCGCTGATATATACCTGAACCGTGCTATTGATATTTTTAAAGACGATACGGCCTCGCGTGCCCAATCTAATTTAGGGGCGCTCTTAAATGAAAAGGCAAATGTGGAGAAAGCCAGGGGCAACTACCGGGCCGCCATCGAACATTTCCTGCAGTCGAACGATATTACAGGCCGGTTCGATACAAAAGAAAAACATATTAATCTTGGAGTAGGCTTTATTAATATAGCCCTGGTATTTGAAGAAATGCAGCAGTATGGAAATGCGCTTCCTTATTGTGAAAAGGCCCTTGCTGAATTGAAGACCGCAGAACAGCAGTTGTCGGATACCGCTTACCGCACAGTGGTTCATAACTGCCGGGCACAGGCGGTGTTGTGCATTGTTCATAATAAAATAAAGACTGGTTTTGCTGAAGATGCTTTTCGTTTGCTGCACGAAGCATCTTCCGGAATTGAAAAACAAAATAATGATGATCTGAATGCTTTTCTTTATACCGAGTGGGGAAACTGCTATGAGGCTATGGGTAAGTTATCTGACGCTTTGAGTGCTTACCAAAAAGCGCTCGGATATGCCCGGAACATTGATTTCAGGAAAGTGCCTGCTTTAACAGCTTTGGGAAATATGCATAAGCAAAAAAAGGAGTATGCGGTGAGTGCCGGCTATTTCCAGAAAGTGCTGGCAACGGAGCAGGCAGGGATCAAGGCAAAAGTGAAAGCCGCAGCGCTTCGAAGCCTTGCAGAGGTACTTTTGCTTGATGCGCGTTATCATGAATCGGCTTTACGTTACAGGGAATACACCCTGCTTTCAGACAGCCTGAACGAGTCGGAAACCAGGATCAGGGTCAATGAAATAGAGAATCGGTACCAGTCCAGGCAAAAGGCCGACAGCATACTTGTATTGCAAAAGAACAGCCAGCTGCAGCAGTTAGCGCTGCACAAAAAGGAAAATCAGAACCTGTTTACTGTGGCCGGGGCTTCCTTATTATTGTTTGCCGGCCTACTCTTTTACCGCAACCTGCGCAATAAGCACCGCTTGTTGCAGCAATCCGAGCAACTGCACCGGCAGCAGATCAGTCAATTGGAAAAAGAACGCCGGCTTATTGCCGCGCAATCATTGATGAAAGGCCAGGAAGAGGAGCGCAGCCGCCTGGCCAAAGACCTGCATGATGGGGTTGGGGGGTTGTTATCCGGCGTTAAATTAAGTTTATCAACTATGAAAGGAAATGTATTCTTGTCGGAGGAAAATGCAAAGGCGGTCACCACCATCATTGCGCAATTAGACAGCTCTATTTCCGAGCTTCGCCGGGTATCGCACAATATGATGCCCGAAGCATTGATCAAATACGGGCTGAAGGAGGCGCTTGAAAATTATTGCGAAGGCATTAACCAATCGGGGCGGCTGAATATACGTTTGCAAACATATGGACTGGAGCAGCGTATGGAACAGGATATTGAGATCATCCTGTATCGTATCGTACAGGAGCTTTTGAACAACGTGATCAGGCATGCGGATGCAAAAGAAGTGCTGATCCAGTTGATGAGGGAAGACAACAGGTTCAGCCTTACCGTGGAAGATGATGGCAAAGGCTTTGACAGGAACAGCCCGGCATATAAAAGCGGTGCAGGATTGCAGAACATACGGGCAAGAGCCGGCTATTTGAATGGTGTGGTGGACATCCGCACCAAACCGGGAGAAGGCACTTCTGTTACGATTGAAGGAACGCTGGGATGATGAAGGTATCAGGTTGCAGGTTTCAGGGACTCAGCCATCAGCATGGACTTTGCGATAGCTATGAGTTTCGACCTCACGTCTCTCATCTCACGTTTCTCGTTCATCCCTTCCCGTTCTACCTATTCACCATTCACTTATTCACCATTCACCAAAATATAACCGCATGATATCTGTTTTCATTGTTGATGATCATCCTGTTGTAGTAGAAGGACTGAAGTCGGTGATCGAAAAATTACCGGGGCACCGGGTAACGGGCACAGCCTTCAACGCGATTGACGCAGTGAATAAGCTGAAAACGGCGGAAGTGGATGTGCTGCTGTTAGATATCAACCTGCCGGATATCAGTGGCATTGACCTGTGTAAGAAAGTACGCAAAACATTCCCGGGTATAAAAGTTTTAGGGATCAGTACATTCAGCGAGCGCAGCTATATTTCCCGGATGATCGGCAACGGTGCTTCGGGTTACCTGATCAAAAGCGCTTCCGCGGATGAAATTACGGAAGCCATTGCATCGGTGATGCAGGGGAAGCTGTATATGAGCCTGGATATGGAGCATTTGCTGCGGCCGTCTTCCGTAGTGTCGGCCGGGAATTTGCCGGCGCTTACCAAAAGGGAGACAGAGGTACTGCAGTATATAGCTGAAGGGTTGACCAACAGCCAGATCGCAGAAAAACTGTTTATCAGTCCGTCAACCGTTGATACCCATCGTAAAAATATGATCACTAAATTGCAGGTCAGTAATACAGCCGCGCTCATCAGGCTGGTAGTGGAGCAGGGGTTGATATAGAATAGATCTTTTATTAACTTGTAATGACCTTAACCCCCCTGTCTTCAAACTGGTTTACCAGATGAGCCGGTATTTTATCGTCCGTTATGATGTAGTCGATTTGCTCTACGGAGCATATTTTGGCTACCCCCCGCCGGTTGAATTTTGAACTGTCGGCAAGTAAGATCAGCGTTTGTGCGGTTTCGATCATTTTCCTGTTCAAGGTAGCTTCGGTGAGGTTGGAAATAGTGGCGCCGTAATCCAGCTCAATGCCATCAACACCTAAAAAAAGCAATTCACAGGAAATGGTTTCCAGTACCTGCTGCGCATAGCCACCTGCTACCGACGATGAATTGGGTCTGATCACGCCACCCAGTTGCAGTACTTCTACATTATTTCTTCCACTGAGTTCCAGTCCTACTTTAAGGGCAGGAGTTATTACCGTGATCTTTTTTGAAGGATGTAAGGCAGTGGCTAATGCAAAGGCAGTAGTTCCGGAGCCAATCATGATGGAATCGACATTTTTTATCAGACTTATGGCCGCTTTAGCGATCTTCTTCTTTTCATCCGTGTTGATAAACTCTTTTTCATTGATCGGCTTATCTCCTGCATAAGGGTTATTGATGGACGCGCCGCCTTTTGTTCTGAACAGGAGGCCTTTTTCTTCCAGTATTTTCAGATCTTTCCTGATGGTTACTCCCGAAACCTTCATTTCAGTGGCTAAATCGTCAATGTTCAGCTTGCCTTCTTTGCTGATCTTATTTAAAATATATTCATGCCTTTCCGTAATTGTTCTTGTAGCCATTTCAAAAAGAATAATGCTGTAAAGGTGTATAAAAGTGTAAAATAGTGTATAAAAAATATAAAATGGAGTGATAAAAGTATATAAAAAGTATAAAGGTGAATAGAGTATAAAAGTATAAAAGGTGAAAAAGTGTATTAAAATTGATATATTATTATTTAATTTTTTTAAAAAATATTTAATTTACTTTATTTTTGTTAAAATATATATGGTGTATATGGAAAAAAGCTTAGGTGTTTCAAGCATTTTTAATACCATCGGTTTGCCCAAAAATCTCGCCTGGGGCTACCTGGGCATATTGATCTTCATGATGGGGGATGGGGTAGAACAGGGTTGGCTGAGCCCCTACCTTATTGAGAGGGGAATGACGATACAGCAATCGGCTGTATTGTTTACCGCATACGGCGTAACGATTGCCATTTCTTCCTGGTTTTCGGGTGTGCTGGCGGAAGCATTGGGTGTTAAGAAAACGATGTGGCTGGGTGTATTGTTTTATATCATAGGAACTGTGGGCTTCGTAGGTTCAGGCCTTTCCACGCTGAACTATCCCGTCATGCTGGTCACTTATGCCTTACGTGGATTTGGTTATCCTTTGTTCGCCTATTCTTTTTTGGTATGGGTAACCTATCGTACACCCAGGGAAAAGCTGGGCGCGGCGGTGGGCTGGTTTTGGTTTGTATTTACCGGGGGCTTAAATGTTTTTGGCGCCTATTACTCCAGTTGGGCGATCCATGCGCTCAATTACATCAATACGCTGTGGAGCTCTATTTTCTGGGTGCTGGTGGGCGCGGTGTTTGCGCTGGTACTCAACCGCGACACTTTTCAAAGGAGCAATAACCAAAACAGCAAGCTCCGGGAGTTGGCCAATGGACTGATCATTGCCAAAAAAGAGCCCAAGGTATTGCTTGGAGGCATTGTGCGGGTGATCAATACCACCGCACAATTTGCATTTCCCGTGTTTATGCCTTTATATATGGAAAAGTACGGTTTTTCTACCACCCAATGGTTGCAGATATGGGGCACGATTTTTACAGCCAATATTATATTTAACCTGATATTTGGTTTTGTAGGTGATAAGTTGGGATGGAGAAATACGGTGTCGTTGTTTGGGGGATTGGGTTGCGGGCTCACCACTTTGTTATTCTATTATTCTCCGCAGTTGTTCAGTGGCAGCTTTACTATGGTTTTACTGTGCGGCGTTTTATGGGGAGCATTACTGGCGGGCTATGTGCCGTTATCTGCCCTGGTGCCGTCTTTAGTGCAGAAAGATAAAGGTGCCGCTATGGCTATCCTGAACCTGGGAGCAGGACTGGCAGTGTTTGTGGGACCCGCCATTGTAAGGATATTTATCGGTCCTGTGGGAGATGCGGGCGTAGTATGGATCCTCGCAGGGTTGTACTTTGTAAGCGCAGTGCTTACAAGATTCATTTCCCTGCCTAAAACAAGCCCGGCGGCAACGCCTGCTTTAAATACTTAATGAAAATCAATCTTTTTAGTACTTATGAATATTCTTATTACAGCACCTTATAATAAACAGGGGAGGGCACAGCTGCAGCAGGTTTTCGGCAATGTTATCTATAAGGTATGGAAAGAAAAGGGGAGGGCCTACCGTGCCGAAGAACTGGATCGTTTACTGGAGGATGCCCATGCAGATGCGCTTATTACCGAACACGATGAAGTGAATGCCGCCGTATTAAAAAAACATCCTTATCTTAAGTTTATTGGTGTGTGCAGGGGAACACCTTCTAATGTTGACATCGAAACAGCAAAGCAGCTCAATATACCTGTATTCCACACCCCTGCCCGTAATGCCCAGGCAGTTGCAGAAATGTTCATAGCCAATGTGATTACTTTTTTAAGGCAGGTGATGCCGAGTATGGAATGGTTAAGGGGCCGGAACTGGCAAAACGGTGCACA
>CAZREP010000069.1:0-480 GCA_964599035.1 uncultured Terrimonas sp.
GTGCCAGGGGCGCCTATGAAAACGCATTGGATTACACCCGCAAAAGAAAACAATTTGGTAAGCCGATCGCCGCTTACCAGCTGATACAAAATCACCTGGTGGAAATGCTGTCTAACCTTACAGCTATGCAATCGCTTGTGTTCAGGCTGTCCGAACTGCAGGACCAGGGCTTGCTGAAAGATGAGCATGCTTCACTGGCAAAGGTATTTTGTTCTTTACGCACGCGCGACATTGTAAGCAGGGCAAGGGAAGTAATGGGTGGCAACGGCATCTTGCTCGACTACAATGTTGCACGCTTCGTAGCCGATGCGGAAGCTATTTATTCTTACGAAGGCACTAAAGAGATCAACTCCCTGATCGTAGGAAGAGCCATTACCGGCTTCAGCGCATTTGTGTAAAAACAAATAAATCCGAAGCCAAAAGCACTAAATCCGAAAAAGGTAAAGAGAAGTAATTGAATACGATATTCTCCTTTGCGCC
>CAZREP010000069.1:580-22127 GCA_964599035.1 uncultured Terrimonas sp.
AGATCCAAATAAAAATTAAATACCAAATCCGAAGCTAAAAGCGCTAAATCCGAAAAAGGTAAAGAGAAGTAATTGAATACGATATTCTCCTTTGCGCCGCCGCTCCGTGGCGTTCGCTGCGAGAAACAATGGGTCAAAGCACCAAAAACCAAATGACAAGATCCAAATAAAAATTAAATACCAAATCCGAAGCTAAAAGCGCTAAATCCGAAATACCTTGCAACCTGCACCCTGAAACCTGAAACTACCGCTTCCAGTCGGTATCGGTAAGGTTATATATTTCCTGTATGTCGCGCAGGATCTTTTCAAAGTCAAGGTCAAGGTCTTTGAGCATGCCGGTCTTCAGATCAAACACCCAGCCATGCACAATGGGGTATCCTGTTTTAACGTACTCCTGCTGCACGCTGGCGAGCTTGATCACATTTACACACTGCTCCTGCACATTCAGTTCCACCAGCCGGTCGTACCGCTGCCTTTCGTCTGCTATGCTGTTCAGCTCCTCTTTGTGCAGACGGTACACGTCGCGGATATTCCTTAGCCATGGGTTAAGAATGCCCATATCTTTAGGCTGCATGGCTGCTCTTACACCGCCACAATTATAATGTCCGCAAATGATAATGTGCTTTACACTTAAGTAGCGCACGCCGTAATTGATCACTGCCATCACATTCAGATCTGTTGCACATACCAGGTTGGCAACATTCCGGTGCACAAACACCTCGCCCGGATCGAGCCCCATGATCTCGTTGGCGGGCACGCGGCTGTCGCTGCAGCCGATGTAAAGAAATTCCGGGTTCTGATCGGAGGCCAGTTTCTTAAAGAAGTCGGCATCCGATGCGGTTTTAGAAGCCACCCATGTCCTGTTGTTTTCAAAAATCTGCCGGTAAGTAGTCATCTCAAACAAATGAGGTATCAGAGCGCAACGGGATACCTCTTTCCCGCTTTATTGTAAATTATGAAATACTTTTTGCACATCTTCATCCTGCTCCAGGCGGTCAACCAGTTTCAGCACTTCCTGGGCCTGCTCCTCGGGAAGCGTTACCGTAGTGGAAGGTATCCATTCCACTTCTGCACTGATGGGAGTGATATGTTTTTCTTCCAGCGCTTTTTGCATATTGCCGAAATCCGTAAAGCCGGTGCGTAATACCAGCACCTCCTCACCGTTCTCACCCGTGCCCTCTCCCATTTCCTCCAGACCGTGATCAATCAGTTCCAGCTCCAGCGTCTCGGCATCCAGCCCTTCCGGATTCAATTTAAATACGCCCATCTTCCTGAACTGAAAAGCCACGCTGCCGCTGTTACCCAACGTGCCGTTGCCCTTATTAAAATGTGATTTTACATTTGCTACGGTACGCACATGATTGTCGGTAGCGGTTTCTACCAGTATGGCCACACCATGCGGGCCATACCCTTCATACAGTATCTCCTCATAATTCTCCATCTCTTTCCCGAGGGCGCGTTTAATGGCCGCTTCTATCCTGTCCTTGGGCATGTTCACGCTCTTTGCATTTTGTATACAACGGCGCAATGCGGGGTTAGTAGCAGGATCTGTACCGCCGGCTTTAACAGCAATGGCTATCTCCTTGCCGATACGGGTAAACTGCTTTGCCATACGGTCCCACCGGGCAAACATGGTTGCTTTACGTACTTCAAATATTCTTCCCATTGAAATATGAATTGATTCCCTGTTTAACTGCTTGAGCGCTGCAAATGTAAGGCAATAGAAGGAAAAATGTTGGCAGGAGAACAAAGGAGTACATCAAATTGGTACAAGGCTTGCGATCTTTATTCCATTCACCTATTCATCTCAAAACTGTAAACTTCAAACAGAAAACTATAAACTCTTCCCACTTCTTTCTCTCCCATTCACCATTCACTTCTCTCGCACGTTTTACGCTGCTGAATCGCAGCAGTTGAGAATATTTATTTTGCTTTTTTATACGAATTAAATATTTTCATTGCACATTCCCGTAACCCATGTACCTGCCTTTTGCAAGGAAAACTCAAATTTTTGCAGTAAACAATACCAAAAAGTGAAACCAACAGAGGCTCTGGCAATAGACCTGGGAGGAACAAAAGCTGCCTTCGCCATAATAGACGAAAAGGGAACGCGGCGGATGTCGTCAAAATTGTTGCTCCAAGGCAGGGCAGGTGCGGAAGTAGGTAAGTTGCTGGTAACCGAAATCAAAAATATACTGCATACCGTGCAGCTTGAAGGTCGCCATATATCCGCTATCGGCATTGCCGTGCCTGGCACCGTGGATAACGGGATAGTGTGGGCGCCGGGAATCCCGGGATGGGAGGCTTATCCTCTTTTTACAGAGCTACAGCAGGCAGCAGGCAGCCTTCCGGTTGTGCTGGAGAGCGACCGCACCTGCTATATCCTTGGGGAACACTGGATGGGAAATGCCCGTCATTGCAGCGAAGCTATTTTTCTATCAGTGGGAACCGGTATCGGGGCAGGTATTCTTGTAAACGGTAAAGTACTGAAAGGGATCCGTGATATCGGCGGCGCCGTGGGGTGGATGGCAATGCCGCCGGGCGCCTATACAAATCCTACTGCGGTACCACTGGAACAATATGCTTCCGGGAGCGGCATGCCCCTGCTCGCAGCCCGCATTGAGCAGGCATTGCAGCCGGAAGCTCCTGCCAAAAGCTGGTCTGCAGCAAAACTCCTGTCAACCTATGATTCCGACCCTGTGGCAAAGGCCGCTATTGATCAATGCATTCAATGGTGGGGTATGGCTGTAGCCAACTTAGTGAGTATTTTTAATCCCGAAAAAATAGTACTGGGTGGAGGCGTTTTTGGGCCGGCAGCAAGGTTTATACCCGACATTCAAAAGGAAGCCGGCAAATGGGTGCAACCGCTCAGCGGCAAAATATACTGTCTTGAAACCAGCCGGTTAGGTCAGTTGGCAGGTGTATACGGAGCTGCAAAGGCAGCACTGGAAAAGTTAATATCATAATTGAGGTGAAAATGTACAGCAAAGGCTATAATTTTTTCATAGCATGTGCGGGAATGCTGTTGTTTGGCATTACGCTGATCACGCTGGGAGCGGTATTGCCGGACCTGAAAGAAAAGTTCGGGCTGGCGGATCAAACGGCAGGAGCCTTGTTCGCCATATTACCATTCGGCATTCTTGCCGGCTCTGTGATATTCGGATATAGCTGCGACCGCTACGGCTACAAATGGGTGCTGGTCCCTTCCTGTGTGTGTATAGCAGCCGGGCTTGCAGGCATAGGATATTCGTCTTCTCTATCATTGCTGAAAATCGCGGTATTTGTTTTTGGGTTGGGAGGAGGCTGTATCAATGGCGCCACCAATGCGCTTGTAGCTGATATCAGCACCACCAATAAGAGTGCAAATCTCAGCCTGCTGGGAGTATTTTTTGCCATAGGAGCGCTGGGCATGCCCCTGCTGCTGGGCATGCTGCAACACAGGGTGTCTTTTGAAACCATACTACTGGTGCTGTCGGTTTTTGCATTGCTCCTCGTTGTGGCAATGCTGATGCTGTCGTTCCCGCCTGCCAAAAATATACAGGCACAGAATATCTTCGCCATCCTAACGGCGTTGAACAAGCCCCTGCTGCTCCTGATCGCTTTCTTTCTTTTCTTTCAAAGCAGCCTGGAAGCCATCGTGCACAACTGGATCACCTCCTACCTGGCGCAAACATTACAATTCAGCCCGGAGAATGCCTTATATATGCTTACGCTGAATGTAGTGGGTATGGCTGTGATGCGGCTGCTGATGGGAGGGCTGCTGAGAAAGATAAAGGACGATTGGATGCTCGCTGCTTCGATGGGAATACTGGTGATCTCATCCTCCCTGTTGTATATTGCGGCAGGTCAAACGATGATTATGGTTTCTGTTTTTTTGCTGGGAGCGGGAATGGCCGCAGGCTTCCCGGTAATGTATGCCCTTGTGGGAAAACGCTATCCCCACATGTCTGCTACTGCCTTCAGCTTTGTACTGGTGATAGCGCTTATAGGAAATATGCTGATCAACTATGGTATGGGATGGGTGGCAGAGCGCTATGGCATTGAATATCTTTCGGCAGTGATATGGGGCGAAACAGTGCTTATGGCACTGCTGTGCTTTTTGATCCTGCAGGCAACAAAAAAAAATACTAATAATTAAAATTGATACGTATGCTGTTAGCAAAACAATGGTTGGCAAATGCAAGAGACATTATGTCAAAGATAGAAGAAACACAATCGGAGAATATCTACAAAGCCGCTACCTGGATGGCCGATGCCATTGAGCAGAAGCGATGGGTACACACTTTCGGCTGCGGGCATGCCACATTGCCTATAGAAGAGATGTATCCCCGTATTGGCGGCTTTGTGGGTTTTCATCCCATGTGTGAACTGCCGCTTACATTTTTTACCCGCATTACCGGCGAAATGGGCGTTCACCAGTTTGTATTTCTCGAAAGAGTGGAAGGATATGGTAAGGAAATTATGAAGGGATACCAGTTTGATACCCGTGATGTAATGTGGCTGTTTTCGCATACCGGTATCAATAATGTCAATATTGATATTGCACTGGAAGCAAAAAACAAAGGAATGAAGGTCATTGCCTTCGGCTCTGCCGCAGAAGCCAAAGGGAAAAAAACACGGCACTCTTCCGGTAAAACGATTTTCGACATTGCCGACCTGGTAGTGGATACCTGTGTACCTGTACAGGATGCTTCCGTGGCCCTTAAAAATCACCAGGATAAAGTGGGACCTCTTTCCACCATGGGTTTCGTGACCTGTGTATGGATGACCGTTACCACTGTGGCGGAGATACTGGCCGAACGTGGTGTGAAGCTATACATACATCCTTCTCACAACGTGCCGGGCGACACTACCGCCAAGGATCGGCTGGAAGAAGCCCTGGCGGAATATAAAACACGGGTGGCAGGGGTATAACATATGATTTGAGATTTGAAATTGGAGATTTGAGATTTGAGCTCGCGTACCGGCCGCTTTTATTTTCAAATTTTCAAATTGCCTAATTTTCAAATTGCCCAAGCTTACTGTTCCTGTATCCATACAAAAAATAAACCGCCAGTCCCAGTCCCATCCACACAAAGAACCACAGCCAGCTAACGGCGGGTATTTCGATCATGAGGTATAAACAAAATAATACGCCCAGGATAGGGATGAGCGAATATTTACGGATAAAGGTAAGCACCGTAAGCAAAGTGGCGATCACAATAAAAAGCAGGAAAAGCACTTCCTGGTAATTTTCGTGCCCCAGGTTCTGCACCGCATCTGTCATACGCTGCCGGAAAAGGTAAATAAACACAGCAAGTAAAACAGGCACGATGTATCTTCCATTGATATAAGGCAGGCGGAACCCCCTGTCCCCTGCGGGCCGCGGCGGCAATAACAGCACTCCTCCCGATACCAGTATAAAAGCAAATAAAGTGCCTATGCTGGTAAGGTCGGTAACAAGGTCAGACGCAATGAATAAAGAAGGGATCCCTACAATCACACCGGTAACAATAGTAGCGAATGAAGGGGTTTGATACCTGGGATGGATGGTCTGGAATTTTTTAGGCAATAAGCCGTCGCGGCTCATGCTCATCCATATACGCGGCTGCCCCAGTTGAAAAACCAGCAATACGCTGGTAGTGGCCACCACGGCGCTTACCGACACGATCTTTTCTATCCAGGGAGCGCGCTGTTCAAACACAAAAGCGAGGGGGTCGTTGATATTCTTAAAGCCCGAATAATGCTCGATACCCGTCAGCACCAGCGCAATAAGAATATACAATACCGTGCAGATCACCAGGGAATAGATCATCCCCCTGGGCATATCGCGCTGGGGGTCCCTGCATTCTTCGGCAGTGGTGGAAATAGCATCGAAACCGATATAAGCGTAAAATACAGCGGAAACACCTTTGAGCACTCCTTCAAAGCCATTGGGAAGAAAGGGTCGCCAGTTGTTGGTATCCACAAAAAAAGCGCCGGCTACGATCACAAAAAGGATAACGGCGATCTTGAAGATCACCATAAAGTTAGCCATACGCTTGCTTTCTTTCATCCCTATATAGGCCAGCCAGGTAATAAGCCCTACAATAATAAAAGCAGGCAGGTTAAAGAACAGTTTACCAGTCCCAACCGAAGGCGCGTTGTTCCATGCATCAATCGCAAACTGGTACTTTGCGGTATCTGCGGCAGATAAGGAGCCTGCTGCCAGCGCTTCAGAAGCTTCGGTGTAAGCACTTTGCGCTGTGGCAGGATCTACCAGCATCCAGTCGGGCAAATGAATATGAAAAATATGTACAAGCAGGTTGTTGAAATACCCGCTCCAGGATATAGCCACCACCACGTTGCCGATGGCGTATTCCAGGATCAGCGCCCAGCCTATTACCCAGGCAACAAGCTCTCCGAAAGTAACATACGAATAGGTATACGCGCTGCCGGCTACGGGCACACGGCTGGCAAATTCTGCATAACACAGTGCAGAAAAGCCGCAGGTTACGGCTGTAATAATGAATAAGAGGGAAATGCCGGGTCCCCCATTAAATGCTGCATTCCCTATGGTGGAAAAAATGCCGGCGCCTACTACAGCGGCTATACCCAAAAAAGTGAGATCACGTACGCCTAATACTTTTTTCAGCCCATGGGTATGGGCATCCATACCCTTTGCCTGTGTATCATCAATGATCTTATCTATGGATTTTTTCCGGAAAAGCGGGTGCCCCATCCTGCTGCCTTTGTTTTTTCAACCCTCAAAATAGTTTAAAATCGGTAACGAAGAACAACAGGAGGATGTATTATTTAAAAAATACAGTATAATAATACGAGTGCATTTCATTTTCGCCGGCGTGCTTCAACCATCTATATTATGAACGTTACTATAGTTTGTTTATCATCAACTACCACAAATCTACTGGTGTTTCATTTGCATAATATATTAAGGTTCTATCGCTGAAGCCACAACAGGCAAGTTTATGCTCCCAATGCCTGTTTGGCATATTCCAGGCATTTCCTGGTTTCCTTCACAGCGTCTGAGCCGGGAGGGATCTCATACTCCAGCTCAATGCTGGCAGGAATATTGTATTTCTTGTCTTTCAGGAGCGTAAGTATCTCCTTCAGGGGAGTGTCGCCCTGCCCCCAGGGCAGATTGGCGGCGCCATTTTCTTTTGTCTTGCGGTCTTTAAGATGGAAGCTCGTGATCCTGCTGTGCTTTGCTTCAATAAGCGCCAGCAGGCTTTCCTTAGTATTGTTTCCCCCCGCAGCGATATAATGACCGCAATCGAGGTTCATGGAATTGTAGGGCGACTGGCTCAGCGCTTCATCCCATGCAGTATCCGTAGCCTGGGTATGGGCATGATAACCGATATATACCTTGTGCTTCGCGGCAAGATCTCCCAGCCGTTTGGAATGCGCCGGGTCTTTGGGCAGCTCAACTGTTACGGAGTTTGCACCAAGCGTTTTAGCAGCCCGCAATGCATATTCAATTTCAGCGTCTGTATTATTTGCTCCCAAAGCACTGGGTTTAAAAGCATAGATGCTTACACCCGCTTTTTTAAACATTTTCCTTACCTCCTTAAATTTATCCATACCAACGGTAGCGCGCCATTCCGCCACCCGGCTTTTATCTGCCGGCTTACCCGCATAATCTTCCACCGACTCGCCCATCAGCTCAACGGCACTGATACCACTGTCAACAACATACTGAAGCAGTTGCTGTATGTTGTGCGGCATGCTGCGGTAAGTATAGGTAATCACGCCCACCTGCACTCCGAAGAATTTTGAATCGGGCACTTTGTCGAACAAAAAAGGTGCAGACCTTGCAGCAGAGCCGGCCAACAGTATCCCTGCCGAGGCCATTGATCCTTTTAACAAAAATTCACGACGGGAAATACCCAGGGGCTTGCTGCTTTTTACAGGCATTACGATAAATTTTGAAAAATGAACAATACTAATAGGAGTAAATATATGGATTCGGCAGGAAGTGAAAAAAGAATTCCTGTCCTATCAGCCGGTAAGCATTAACAAAAAATACAAACGGGAATATATTACAGCAGCTGTATTTACAGGCAACGGATCACTCCGGTTGCCGGTGTTCTATATAATGCCTGAACAGTTGTAAGGTATTATCCATATACGTTTCCCTGAAACTTTCCGAGAACAAAGCATAAAATTTTTCCCATGGATACCACTTCACGTCTTCATTGATCCACCACTCTACTTTAGCAAGCAGGCTGTCCTGCGGATGACCGGCAACGATAAAACCGCTGGAGAAAACCTGCTTGTTCTTCGATTGTATAATCACGCTTATACTGTCTGGTGCAAATTGTTCCAATTGTATAGAATGGGAAACGCCACCCGTACTTATCCAATCCACCCGCCGGGGAGATATTATGGAATATTTTGCTCCGGAGTCCTGCAAAGCGGGATTCCAGTGCTTCCAGTCATTAATGCGCAGCAAAGCAGCCATAACACTGTCTTTGGGAGCATGTACCAGCACCGACCTTGAAACGCTTATCCCCGACGGCAGCAGGAACGAAAAAAACAGGAGGATGATGCTGAATGCTGCAATGGCTATTATCGCCTGTTTTAGTACCCGCATGATCATATTTTATAAGATGAGGGACCTACTCCCATTTAAATACTTTTACCGCTATAGTGTATCCGATCACCGCCCATATAGCAAGTATACCCAACTGTTTGCCACAGTTGACCAGGTGCGCTCCTTCAAAGGCTACATTGCGCATGGCATCGTTTAAATGCGTAAGCGGCAGCATTTTACAAAAAGGCTGCAGCCAGGCAGGAAAATTGTCAATAGGAAAGAAAGTGCCTGAAAGCAGGAACTGGGGCAGGGTAACGATATTAGCCAGGGGAGGAATAACACTTTCACTTTTGGCGATACCGCTCACTATAAAACCAAACGACATAAAAACAACCAGCCCGATAAAGCTCAGCACCAGCAGTTCAACAAAGGTGATCCATCCATGGATGAGCGTAAAATGAAAAAAATAGTATCCTACCAGTAATATAACAATAGCTGTTATCAGTTGAAAGATCACCCGGCTCAGCCCTTCACCCAAAACAATAAAAGTACGGCTGATAGGTGTGGCAAAAAAACGTTTTAACACCAGGGTTTGACGCAGGCTGAAAAACAGGAATGCCACGCCAAATACGCCGGCGCTCAGTAATGAAAATCCCAGTTGCCCGGGCAAAATGAAATCAATGGTACGGTAGGTTCTGCCGGGTATTTTTTCGATGGTGTTATTGATAACAGCTACTGTGGGAGCATTTGGATACTTCCGGTGATCCACATCCCTGATCACAGCATCAAGGATAGCGCGTAATACCTGCAGGTTTTGCGGACTAACGGCTTCCGAACTTTTAAGGCTGATAAAATATTCCGGCGCCTCCTCCTTATCATTCTTCTGTATATTGATAACAGCCGTTAACCTGCCTTTTTCAAGATCTTCATCCAGTTCAACAGTCGATTTCTCAATAATGCGGATGCCGGCAATATTGCGGATCACATGATGTAAATAACTGGTCGTATCCGTGCCGGGGGCAAAAGCCGCACGCAGGGAAACCCGGCCACCTCCACCGAAAAAGCCGAAGACAAGAATAAAGATAAGTGGAAAAGCAAAGCTGAAAGCAACAGCCGAAGGGCTTCTGAAAATAGCAATAAGTCCTGCCCTGGCAACAGCCAACATGGCTTTAAACTGGCTATACGATCCTGACATGTATAATATTTTACCGGAATAAAGGCAGCGGACTTGAACCGTGGCCTGTAAATAGTTACTCTACCACAATATCAAAGGGGAGTCTTGCCTGCGGGGTTCCCGTCAGTTGCCTGATCTGCTGCAATTGTTCATACACCTGGTATTCGCTGTTGCCAAGTTCCTCCCTGATGGCTTTGGTTTTTATCGCTTTGCTGTAATTGCTTTTCAGGAGATCCCAGAAAGACGGGGGCTCAGGATACTCCCGCAACCCGTAATTCGTAAGCTTCGCCATCCCTGCGGCACAGGCTATCGCTTCATTCAGTCCGCCAAGGCGGTCTGCCAGCCCGATCTGCACAGCCCTGCTGCCAGTCCATACTCTTCCCTGTGCAATGCTGTCAATCAACGGCATGTCTTTCTTCCTTCCTTCTGCCACACGGGTTTTAAAAACATTGTAGATCGTATCGATCTCAGCCTGTATAATTTTCTTTTCACTTTCGGTCAACGGACGGGTGGGGGTACCTATATCCGCGTTCGGCGCAGTTTTTACCTGGTCGAACGTTACACCGAGTTTATTCCTGAAGAAATCCTGCATATTGGGCACAATACCAAAAACACCGATAGAACCGGTAATGGTATTGGGCTGTACAAAAATGCTGTCGGCAGCGCAGGAAATATAATAGCCGCCCGAAGCTGCCACATCACCCATCGAAACGACCAATGGCTTACCGGCTTTCCGGATAAGCTCCGTTTCCCTCCAAATGATCTCGCTGGCCAGGGCGCTGCCCCCGGGAGAGTTGACACGCAATACGACCGCCTTAATATTTTTATCCGTTCGCACTTTGGCGATCAGGTTCCGGAATTCATCCGAGCTCACCTGGCGATCGGTTCCCTTCCCATAAACAATATCCCCCTCGGCATAAATCACCGCGACCCTGTCGGTACGGTACTTTTTAAGGCTGGTAGCTTCAGCATAGCGACCTATGGATACAAACTCTATCTTGTTGTCTTCACCAATACCCAGCTTTGCCCTGATCTCGTTTTTCACCTCATCATCATATTTCACGCCGTCCAGTAAATTATATTTTACAGCATCATCTGCCGTTTGGATCATATAGGAGTTGGCATACCGGTGAAGCGTTGCTGTATCAATATCCCGTGCTTCTGCCGTGGCAAGCAAAAACCGGCTGTACAGATCGCCCAGCCACACTGTGGTCTGCAGGCGGTTGGCAGCCGTCATTCTTTCTTCGCGCAATGGCTCTGTAGCACTTTTAAATTTGCCGTCATAAAATATCTGGGGCTCAATTTCAAGCTTCTTTAAAGCGTTTTTGATGAAAAAAAGCTGGGAGGAAAATCCCTTCCAGTCAATCATACCTTTGGGGTTGCAATAAATCTTATCGGCGGCGTTGCCAACAAAATAGGCCTTCTGTGAGATCACATCCCCATAAGCAATAACAAATTTTTTACTTTCCCGGAAATCGAGCAAGGCATTGCGTAACTCCTCACTTGCTGCAAACCCGTTTGCATTTTCATTACATTTAAGATAGATACCCCTGACCAGGGAGTCTTTTTTGGCGTGCTCAAGCAGGCGCACCACATCATACAGGGAGGTGGAATAAATATCCCCGTCGCCGCTGAGACGGGCAAGGGTATTGTCGGGCATCCTGTCGCTGAAGCTGCGGGAAAGATCAATAAACAGCACAGACTTCGACGCTATTGTTGTTTTTTCACTGCTTGCAATGCTACCGGCTATTCCAAATACAATTAAAAAACCGATCACAGTAAAAACAACAAGCGCTGCGAGAGCTGCCAGGAAAAACTTAAAGAAACTCCTCACGTTTAAAATTTTTATCTGGTAAAATTAGAGATATTTGAACCCGGAAATTACAACTATCCATGAATAAAGCGTATTTGCTGATAGGCGGCAATATGGGCAACAGGAGAAAACAACTGGAAAAAGCGGTAAAAAGGATTGAAAAAGCATGCGGAACAATAGCGCTTCAATCGCATTTTTATGAAACAGCCGCCTGGGGAAAAACCGACCAGCCCGCTTTTTATAACCAGGCGCTCGTGATAGATACCGCCTTACCCGCTTTCGAACTGCTTGACGCTATTCTTCATATTGAAAACAGCATGGGCCGGTACCGGGTCGAAAAATTCGGTCCCCGGATCATCGATATTGATATTCTGCTGTTCAACAATGAGCTCATTCATGATCCCCGGCTGGAGGTTCCGCACCCGCAGCTGGCCAACAGGCGATTCGCACTGGAACCGCTGGATGAAATAGCCCCCGGGGTCATTCATCCTGTACTGAAAAAAACCATTCACCGCCTTTTGAAAGAATGCACGGATCCGTTAGCGGTACGGAAACTGGAAAATTAGTGCATAACCCTTTTAAGTTTATTTGAAAGGGTTGTTTAAGTTTGGCTTCCCTTATGAATTATCATTTCATCACTATTGAAGGTAATATAGGTGCCGGTAAAACAACATTAGCGCACCTGTTATCCAAACATTTCAATGCCAGGCTGATCCTTGAACAGTTTGCTGATAATCCTTTCCTTGCCGGATTTTACGAGAATCCCCGCCGAAATGCCTTTCCGATGGAATTATTTTTTATGGCAGAGCGGTATAAGCAGCTCAAGGAGTTGGTACATACAAAGGATCTTTTCCAGAGTGTAACGGTATCTGACTATCTTTTTACCAAATGCCTGCTTTTTGCAAAAGTAAACTTGCCGGATGAGGAATTCCTGCTGTACCAGCGCCTGTTTGATATCATTAACCAGCAGCTCACACAGCCCGATATATTGATTTACCTGCATGCCCCTGTGAGCAACTTACAGGCTAATATCCGTAAGCGCGGGCGTTCTTACGAGCAAAATATCTCCGATGAATACCTGTTCAACATCCAGCAAACCTATACGCATTATATTAAGCAGCACAATATCCGCACCCTGTATGTGGATGCCGGGAAGGCAGATTTTTTAGGCAATGAACATCATCTGCAAACCATTATTGACGCACTGGATAAAGACTACGATACCGGACAGTATTATGTAGCGCTGCCCTGAAAAATGATACCACAATGAACCTTCGAAGCTATTTCAAAACAGGCGCCCCGTTTGAAGCCGTGCAAATACCCGAGTTCAGGTATCTCATCACCGGGCGCTTTCTGTTCATCCTGTCGCTTCGTATGATGAGCACCCTGGTGGGCTGGTGGATATACCAGCTTACCAACGCCCCTTTCGCCATCGGGCTCATTGGCTTATCGGAGGTTATTCCCGCGCTCAGTCTTGCCTTATATGCCGGCCACGTAATCGATATTAGCGAAAAAAGGAAGCTATTACTTACCGGCGTTTTCATGTATGTAACCGCAGCCTTCGTGCTATTCATTCTTTCACTTCGGTTTACAGCAATGCACCTCACCCATCACCATATAGCCTTGTGTATTTACGCGGTGATAGGCTGCACCGGCATTGTACGTGCATTTGCAGGCCCGTCATTTAATGTATTGCTTGCGCTGATCGTTCCCAGGCAGGTCTTACAAAATGCCATTGCCTGGAACCAGGGTGCATGGCTCACCGCCTCAGTGATGGGACATGCTATGGGGGGATTTTGCATTGCCCTGTTCGGGAACAGCATCACCTTATTGTGCATTTGTGCAGGGATGGCAGCCGCTTTCGCGGTGCTTTTCCCTATTAAAAAGCGACCCGCACTCGTACAAAATACGGAAAAGAAAACGCTGGAAAGCGTTAAGGAAGGATTGAGATTTGTTTTCCGGACCAAAGACCTGCTGGGCGCCATTTCGCTCGACATGTTTGCCGTTTTTTTTGGTGGTGCCGTAGCCATGGTACCCGTATTTGCACGTGATATTTTAAAAATAGGTCCCGAAGGGTTTGGTATTTTGAACGGCGCTTCGGATATAGGCGCCATATGCAGTGTTTTACTGCTTACTTTTTTCCCGATGAAACGAAAGCAGGGGCAACGGCTTATTATCGCGGTTTCGGCTTTCGGTATATGCATTGTAATTTTCGCCTTCTCCAAATGGTTCCTGCTCTCTTTCTTTGCATTAATGCTGAGCGGTATCTTCGATGGCATCAGCGTAGTGATACGGGGTACCATTATGCAACTCAGAACACCCGATGCCATGAAAGGCAGGGTGATGAGCGTAAATTCCATGTTCGTAAATTCAAGCAATGAGCTGGGACAGTTTGAAAGCGGGCTGATGGCAAAGATCATGGGCGTTGTGCCTTCCGTTATTTTTGGCGGATGTACCACATTTTTAGTGGCCGCCGTAACCTGGTTTAAAGCACGCGAGCTCAGAAAGCTGGAATACTAGTCATTACAGGTTTTGCTCCACTCTTTTATCGATCACCAGCTTTTCAGTACCCGTTATCTTTGCCATACTGAAATCAGGGTGTGCCGGGTTAATGATAAGGTTACATTCGGAAGGAACAATAGCAGAAGGCACCCTCAAAAGCAGGCTCTTACCGGCAGCAAGCCACCTGTCGCCCATCCGTATAATAGAAACAGGAACAGGAAACTCATTCCATCCGGAAGGCAGATCCTTCAGCGTGTATTCATCTGTGGAAAAGCTGCCGGTTATTTCTATGGTGATAATGGAAAAGTCGGATCTTAGAATAGCAAGTGGGGTATTGGTAAGCACTTCCAGCATGGCAAGCGATTTGGTTTCGGAAGTATACAAGACAGCCTTCCCGGGGCTGTTCCATCGTCCGCCGTTGATCCGGGCGCCTGAACCGCTCAAATCGTGCTGGTATTTGTAACTGCAGGCCCTGTATAATATCACAAAAAGGAATTAAGAATACACACCGTGCTCAATACGGCCTAAAAGCTTTAAGATCATACGAACACCGAAAGAAGTATCAAGCAGCTCAACCGGCTTTTTACCACCTAAAGCAATGATACTGGAATGCAGCCACTGCTGGAAATTATCGAGAGATCCGAAAACTTCAAGCCCCCTGCTTACTACCTCGGCGATCTCTATAACACGCTCCGACTTATGCACATCCAGGAGGTCCTTATCATCTTTTCGCTGGATATTACGATGCGAGGTATGAAGCAGGCTGCTCATAGCATCCATGGTAACCCCCAGGTATTGGCTAAGCGTTTTTAAGGAAGATTTTTGCACCCCGCTACGGGAAAGCCGGATAAGATCCATATCATTAAGGGAAGCAACCCTCAAAGGATTACTGCCACCCAAAATGCCTTGCATGGTTTGATAATGAACAGCAGCCTCCTCCACAAGCGATTCCATGGGATCTTCTTCAATGGGGTATTTTTTTGATTTTGCCATCGCACTACAATGATACGACATTTTGTTTGAAATAAAAAACTTTTGTCGTATTTTTTATATCTCCTTTATTAAATCAACCTTGTGAGTTTTGGATGTTATTTAGTCAATAGAAATGATTGTTTCACGCAGCGAACGCAGGGGTGCGGCGGCCGCAAAGAAAAATACGTTGCGTACGCTGCTCCGCTGTGAACGCTGCGAGAACTTAAACACGCCAAACTTGCGTTATTTTACATCCATCAGCTTTTCCAGCACAAAAAACACAGCCGGGCAAAAAGTAGCGTTTTTTAAAGTGATGCGGGGACGGTTCAAAAGAACGTCTTCATCGGTATAGGGAAAACGTTCGCAATCCGAAGGGCGAACATCATAAATACTACAGCGGTTGTCATTGCCCAGAAAAGGACAGGGCGTTTGTTTCACTACGTAATCGCCTTCTTCGTCTAACCGCAGGTAAGTGTCTATAAACTGCCCTTCCTTCATTTTAAGATGACGGCTGATGCGCTTTATATCGGGTGTTTTGAAACGGGGAGAGTAATTTTTACAACAGGCGGCGCAATGCAAACAATTTATCGAGGAGAAAGCAGCCTCATGAAGATCGGGGAGCCGTTTCAGCCTCTTGTTTTTATCGCCTTTCTGCAGCATGCGGGCATACGCTTTCTGCTGCGCGGCAGCCCTGTTTTGCCACTGCGTCCCTTTCCATTCGCCCGAAGTAAAGGGGGAAAGGTTATCTTTCTTATGCGCTTCCATTAGTTACAATAATCAATATAATAATCCCTACGATAATGATCCATGTTATCTGCAGGCATGAACCCAATGCAAGATACCACAGATTAGCGCTGTAATGGTTATTTTTGCACATATTCAATGGAACCTTTAAGAGAATATTATTTAATACTGCTCAGCACGCCGCTCTATATTGTTATTATAGGTGCTGAAATATTATTGAGCAACTACAGCCATAAAAAAATATACAGTTGGAAAGATACTGCACGCAACCTGTATCTTATGCTGCTCAACAGCGGGGTGGATATTCTGTTCCGGGCCGTATATATAGTGATACTGGATTACTTCTATGACCGCCATCTCATCTCGTTCCATAATGTCATTCTTTACTGGATCTTACTGCTGCTATTGGAAGACTTTTTATATTATTGGTTACACCGCTTTGATCATGAAATAAGGCTATTCTGGGCCGTGCATGTTACACACCATTCATCGGAGCATATGAATTTTACCGTAGGATTCCGTTCTTCGGTATTTCAGCCGCTGTACCGGTTCGTGTATTTTATTCCTCTTGCCCTGATGGGCTTTAAGCCTTTAGACATCCTGTTTTTATATTCTGCCACCCAGATCTGGGGCATCCTGGTGCATACCGAGCTTATCCACAAAATGGGCTGGCTCGAAAACATCCTGGTCACCCCTTCCCACCACCGCGTTCATCATGCATCCAATCCACTGTACTTAGACAAGAACATGGGAATGTTTTTAATTATATGGGATAAAATGTTTGGTACATTCCAGCCCGAGCTGCCCGAACACGCTTACCAGCCGATCCGGTATGGCTTAACCAGCCCCATAGCTCGCGAAACCCCGCTCAATATCGTGTTTCACGAATGGAAAGCCATATGGCGCGACCTCCGTCGAGATGATATTGGCTGGAAGCAGAAAATAAAATACCTCTTTGGTCCTCCCGGATGGAGCCACGACGGAAGCCGGCTCACCAGTGAAGCGCTCCGCCGGCAGGAAAAGACCAATGCTGCACAAAACGTTGGCGATACCCGGGAAGACTCCTTCCGCGTGCTGCCGGTGGTTTCGCGGAAGAAGGAGGAGCTATAACCCCGGCTTATCCACAATAAGAAGCCCGCTTTTCACAGCCCGTTTAGGTCTGCTGCTTTCCTCCTAACTTTGCACATCTTTTCACGAAAAAGTCCAACTTCATTTATATGAATGTATTTGATTCACAGGCAAATGAGTTCTCTTCACGTCATATAGGCCCTGATGAAACGGCATGCAGGCAAATGCTCCAAGCCATTGGCATTGCTTCATTAGACGAGCTTATCGAAAAAACCATTCCTTCCTCCATACGCATTCCCTCCATACCTGCACTTCCCGCGCCTCAAAATGAGCACGAGTATTTACAGGAATTAAAGAAAACAGCCTTGCAGAACAAGGTATTCAAAACTTATATCGGCCAGGGATATTACGGAACCATAACTCCGTCTGTAATACTGAGGAATATTTTTGAGAATCCCGGATGGTATACCCAGTATACTCCTTACCAGGCCGAAATATCACAGGGAAGGCTGGAAAGCCTGCTCAATTTCCAGACCATGGTTGCCGATTTAACTGCTTTGCTATTTACCAACGCTTCACTTTTGGATGAAGCTACTGCGGCGGCTGAAGCCATGTCCATGCTTTTTCACCATGCCAATAAAACAGGCACTCCCCAAAAGCCCAGGTTTTTCGTGGATACCGCCTTATTCCCGCAAACCATCGACGTGCTCATTACCCGCGCCGAGCCGATCGGTGTGGAACTCGTTTTCGGTGAGTATGACAAGGTTGCTGTTGACGACAGCTTTTTCGGCGCTATCATCCAATATCCCGATAATAACGGATCCATAAATAACTACAGGGATTTCATCAATGAAGTGCATACCGTTAACGGGTATGTGGTAATGGCTACCGACCTGATGGCGCTTACCCTTCTTACGGCTCCGGGAGAGTTAGGCGCCGACGTGGCTGTTGGCTCTGCCCAGCGTTTTGGTGTGCCTATGGGTTTTGGAGGCCCCCATGCCGCATTCTTTGCTACCCGGGAAGAATTTAAAAGGAACATGCCCGGTCGTATCATAGGTGTGAGCATTGATGCCCAGGGCAACAGGGCGCTGAGAATGGCGCTGCAAACAAGGGAACAGCATATTAAAAGGGAAAAAGCCACTTCCAATATATGCACCGCCCAGGCCCTGCTGGCCAATATGGCGGCAATGTACACTGTATACCATGGTCCCGCGAAGCTGAAAGAGATCGCCACCAGGATAACGGTTTTGGCAAAAACGCTTTCGGACGGCTTGCATGAGCTGGGCTACACGAATCTCAACAATTATTATTTTGACACCCTGAAGATACAGGTCAACAGCGCTGCCAAAATAAAGTCCATAGCGGAAGCCCGTGAAGTAAACTTCAGGTATTTTGATGAAAAATATGTGGGCATTGCCATAGATGAAACCACTTCGCAGAAAGATGTGCTCGATATCCTTTATATCTTTGCAGAAGCCTCAGGACATAGCGGGGTATCGCTTACCTTCAGTGACGATGATATAACCGATAATATACCCGGCTATGCCACACGCCAAAGTATTTACCTTACCCATCCCGTATTCAATACGCACCACAGTGAAACGGAGATGATGCGATATATCAGGCTGCTTGAAAACAAGGATCTTTCGCTCGTTACCTCTATGATCCCGCTTGGCAGTTGCACCATGAAGCTTAATGCCGCCACGGAAATGATCCCCGTGAGCTGGCCGGAATTCGCGAACATTCATCCTTTTGTACCAGCTTCACAGGCAAAGGGCTACACGCTCATTGCAGATAGCCTGAATGAATATCTCTGCGCCATTACCGGCTTTGATGCCTGCAGCCTGCAGCCCAATAGCGGTGCCCAGGGGGAATATGCAGGTTTACTTACCATCAGAAGGTATCACAGGTCAAACGGCGATGCCCAAAGGGACGTAGTGCTCATCCCCATTTCGGCACATGGCACCAATCCCGCTTCAGCGGTGCTGGCAGGATTGAAAGTAATAGTGGTAAAAAGCGATGAAGAGGGACATATTGATGTTGCCGACCTGAAAGCGAAAGCCGAACAATATAAAGACACCCTTGCCGCCCTGATGGTCACCTACCCTTCCACACACGGTGTATTTGAAGAAAGCATTAAAGAAATATGCCGCATCATACACAACAACGGCGGCCAGGTATATATGGACGGCGCCAACATGAATGCACAATGTGCTTTCACCTCACCCGGAGCCATTGGCGCAGATATCTGCCATCTTAACCTGCACAAAACTTTTGCTATTCCACACGGCGGCGGCGGACCCGGCATGGGACCCATTTGTGCCAAAACCCATCTTGCCAAACACCTGCCGTCACATATCAGCCGTTATAACAACACCATCAAAGCCACCTATTCCCCACTGCCCGATCCTTGCGGAGCGGTGAGTGCGGCGCCTTATGGCTCGGCATCCATATTGCTGATCAGCTATGCTTATATAAAACTGCTGGGGGCAGAGGGAATAAAGGCTGCAACAAAGTATGCTATACTGAACGCCAATTATATGAGAGCCAGGCTGGAGCCCTATTTTGATATCCTGTATCTGGGCGCCAACGGCACCTGTGCTCATGAATTCATCGTGGATCTGCGTCCTTTTAAATCAAGCTCGGGAATAGAAGCCGAAGATGTGGCCAAGCGTTTGATGGATTATGGTTTTCACGCGCCCACCATGAGCTTTCCTGTTGCGGGTACCATTATGATCGAGCCTACGGAAAGCGAAGACAAAGCCGAATTAGACCGCTTCTGTGAAGCCCTTATCAGCATCTGCCACGAGATCAAAGCTGTTGAGCAGGGGAAAAGCAGCAAAACCGATAACCCGCTTAAAAATGCGCCCCATACCATGCATATGGTGTGCGCCGATGAATGGTCTCATGCTTACAGCAGGCAGGAGGCCGCCTTCCCCCTTCCTTACGTGGCCCATAATAAATTTTGGCCCAGCGTTTCCAGGATCAATAATACTTACGGCGACAGGAACCTGGTATGTACCTGTGAGCCCGTTGAAAGCTATATGGAAATGGAAAAAAGCCGGGAAAAATAAGCTGCCAATTCCATCGGTCCACTAGCGGACTGATTTATGGATACAATAGCCACGAATTCACGAATATATAATGTATTTTGATTCTTTATTCGTGCATTCGTGGCTATTGGGTTCTAAAATGCCAAGCCTCCGGACAGGTCAACAAAATTTGGAAGCTAGTTTCCCCTGTCCCTATCTTTGCACATGGCAACAATAATCAACTCCACTAACAACAGGTATCCCGGCAAGTTTTTTGGTGAAGGGCTTACCTTCGATGATGTGCTGCTCATGCCGGCTTATTCCCAGGTGCTTCCCCGGGAGGTCAATATCACTTCCAAGCTCACCCGTACCATTACTCTTAACATTCCCCTGCTTTCCGCTGCCATGGATACCGTAACGGAAGCAGAGCTGGCCATTGCACTGGCAAGGGAAGGAGGGATAGGCATCCTTCACAAAAACATGACCATTGAACGCCAGGCAGAGCAGGTGCGCAAAGTGAAACGCAGCGAAAGCGGGCTCATCCTCGATCCCATCACCCTGCAGGTGAACGCCACCATTGGCGATGCACTGAAGCTGATGAGGGAAAACAGGATCGGTGGCATTCCCATCGTGGATGCCAATAAAAAGCTTGTGGGTATCCTTACCAACCGCGACCTGCGCTTCGAGACCTCGCTCTCCAAAAAGGTGAGCCAGGTAATGACCGCACAAAACCTCATCACTGCTCCCGAAGGTACCGATCTTGCCAAAGCCAAAAAAATACTCAGCCAGTATAAGATAGAGAAGCTGCCGGTGGTTAATAAAAGCGGGCAGCTCACCGGTTTGGTCACTTACCGCGATCTTTTGCAGCTGCAAAGCCATCCCAATGCCGTAAAAGACAGCTTCGGGCGGCTGCTTGCCGGGGCGGCATTAGGCATTACCGCCGACATGATGGACAGGGCGGCTGCCCTGCAGCAGATAGGGGTGGATATTGTATGCCTGGACAGTGCCCACGGACATAGTGCAAAAGTGATCGAATCGCTCAAAAAGCTAAAGAAAAATTTCAAAAAGCTGCAGGTCATTGCAGGCAATGTGGGTACGGCGGCCGGAGCCAAAGCACTGGCTGAGGCAGGAGCTGATGCCGTAAAAGTGGGTATCGGACCGGGGTCTATCTGCACTACCCGTATTGTTGCCGGTGCCGGCGTTCCACAGATCACTGCTATTATGGAAGCCGCTTCAGTGCTGCACAAATTAAATATACCCCTTATTGCCGACGGAGGCATACGCTATACCGGCGATATGGTAAAGGCGCTGGCAGCAGGGGCCGGCGTGGTGATGATGGGAAGTGTTTTTGCAGGTACTGAGGAAAGCCCCGGAGAGACCATTATTTATGAAGGAAGAAAATTCAAGCAATACAGGGGCATGGGATCCCTGGGCGCCATGAACCAGGGAAGCGGCGACCGTTACTTCCAGGACGTGGAAGAGGATGTGAAAAAATATGTGCCCGAGGGCATTGAGGGACGGGTGGCATTTAAAGGCAACCTGAGCGAGATCGTATACCAGTATACCGGCGGATTGCGCTCGGGAATGGGATATTGCGGGGCGCCCGATATTGCTGCCCTGCAAAAAGCACAGTTCATCAAGATCTCCCATGCCGCCATGAATGAAAGTCATGCGCATGATATTGAGATCACAAGAGAAGCCCCCAACTATACCAGGTAGAGAGAAGCCCA
>CAZREP010000070.1:0-3095 GCA_964599035.1 uncultured Terrimonas sp.
CATTGATATTATGCTGGCGGATGGCAGCCGGGTATGGCTGAATGCCGGCTCGTCCATTACTTACCCTGTTGCTTTTGTGGGAAACGAAAGAAAAGTTTCCGTAGAGGGGGAGGCTTATTTTGAAGTGGCGCATGATGTATCGAAACCTTTTATAGTGAATAAAGGCGAAACGGCTGTAAGGGTATTGGGCACCCGGTTTAACGTGAATGCTTACAATGATGAAGCCGATATCAGGGTCACACTGCTGCAGGGTTCCGTTCAGGTAACGGATCGTCAGCATGCTGTTGCGATAAAGCCAGGTGAGCAGGCCATCGTGAAGGCGGATAAGATAAATGTGGCAGGCAATGCGGACCTTGAGCAGGTGATGTCCTGGAAAGAAGGGTATTTCCGGATGAAGGGCACGGACCTGGCATCCCTGATGCGCCAGGTAGCCAGGTGGTATGATGTGCAGGTGCTGTATAAAAACAGTGTGCCGGAGGCCAGATTTGGAGGTTTGATCAACCGGGATGTTAATTTGTCGGATGTGCTGAAGGCGCTTGAGCTGTACGGGATATATTCCGGATTTGAAAATGGTAAAATCATTATTCAGTAAGGTAACGGTTAATCCGAACAAAAAGCCAGAAGTGTCGTTACCACCCCTGGCCGGAAGTTTGGGTTAACGCAATAATAACAATCGTGTAGGACCGCTTATTCATTAACCAAACCAAAACAAAGTTATGCATTTTAAAGCTCTTTGTAATGCCGGGCGTTTGCTTGCCCGGCTGCCAAAACAAACACTGTTGACAATGAAATTAACAGTATTATTAATTGCTGCAGGTCTCTTTGCGAATGCAGAGGGACATGCCCAGAAGGTAACCCTGTCGCTTAAAAATGCCTCGTTGGAGCAGGTGTTCAACCAGGTAAAGCTGCAAACGGGCTTCTCATTTATATGGGACGAGCCTACATTAAAAGGGACCCACCCGGTCGACATCAATGTAAAGAATGCTCCTGTTCATGAAGTAATGGAGTATTGTCTTAAAGACCAGTTGCTCGCCTACCAGATCATCGGAAAAATAATTGTGATCAGGCAAAAGGAAAAGACGGAAATTTCCCCGTTGGATCACCATGCTGTGCCGCCACCTGTTGAAGTGCGTGGCCGCGTTATTAACCAGCAGGGAGAGCCGCTTTCCAATGTGTCGGTACTGATCGCGGGAACCAAGGTTGGGGCGGTTACCAACACCGACGGATATTTTACGCTCAACGCTCCCGGTAATAAGGAGCTGGTGCTGGAAGTATCGAGCGTGGGATACCAGACAAAAAAGGTAAGCATCGGAAAACAGACGAATGTTAATATTACGCTGGAGGTAGACGTTGCCGGTTTGAGCGATATAGTGGTGGTGGGATATGGCACGCAGAAAAAAGCGAACCTGACCGGGGCTGTGGCGTCCATTTCGGGAGAGATGCTCGAAAACAAGCCGCTTCCCAATGTAGGCGAGGTATTGCGCGGGGTTTCTCCGAACCTCAATATTAACCTGGGCGCTTATGGCGCAGAACCCGGCGCTTCTCTTGGTTTTAATATCAGGGGTATGGGATCCATCAGCGGTAACAGTGCACCGCTTATTCTGGTGGACGGTGTAGAGATGGATATTAACACTTTAGATCCCGGCACTATTGAAAGCGTGTCTGTGCTAAAAGACGCTTCTTCCTCTGCCATCTATGGCTCCCGCGCCCCCTTTGGTGTGATCCTGATCACCACCAAAAAAGGAAGGAAAAACGAACGGGTTACCATCCAGTATAACAATAACCTGGTATTTGGAAAATCAATCGGGATCCCGCATATGGAAAATTCATTGATTTTTGCAACGGTGTATAACCAGGCTGCCATGAATGCCGGGAGCCCTCCCCAATATCCCGATGAACAAATGGAAAGGATCAAGGGCTTTATAGAAGGGACTTATAAAACGGAATATGACCCTGCCAACCCTACGGCCTCTGTGTTTGATGGCAGGCGCATAGGGAATGCCAGTTATGATTGGCCGCACATCCTGTTTAAGGATCATAAGTTCGACCAGCGGCACAATATAGCGATCAGCGGAGGCAGCAGTAAAAGCCAGTATTATGTTTCGATGGGATACTTTGACCAGGATGGCTTTTATGGGGTAGGCTATGATAAGTATAAGAGATACGATATTTTGGCAAACCTGTCAACACAGGCCACCGGGTGGCTTAAGTTTAATTTAAGCACCAAATATGCCAACACCTTTACAGACTACCCGATCGGGATAACTACGGTGGAAAGAAGGTATATAGGAAACAGCCTGTTTGCTTTTGGTCCTATCCAACCCAGGTATAATATCAATGGAAGTGAAGCCAATCCGCTGATAAGATACCTCGAAGGATCGGGCAGGGATAAAACCAGTGAGAACAACCTGTTGGTAACGTTAGGCGCCGAAATAGAACCTGTAAAAGGATGGAAAACAAATTTCTCTTACAACTATAATTTCACGGAATCAGGCGAGGGAAAAGTATCCATACCGGTTATGGTGGAGCTGGGAAATGGGAAGTTTGGTAATATCGGCAAACCCAACAGTGCGTATGAGTCAACCCTTTCCCGTTTTTCTTATGCATTGGCCAACGTAGTAACCTCTTATGAAAGAAAATTAGGCGAGCACTATATTAAGGCGCTGGCGGGTTACGAGCAGGAAGAAAGAATTTTTAACTCGCTGTATGGGAGAAAGGAAGGTTTAATTTCAGAGGCAGTGCCCTCCATCAGAACTGCGCTTGGAGCATCTACACTGGAGGATCGCAAAGAGGACTGGGCAGCGCAGGGTGTTTTTGGCCGCATCAATTACAATTTCAAAGAAAAATACCTGCTGGAATTCAGCGCACGCTATAACGGATCATCCAATTTTGCTCCCGGCGACAGGTGGGGATTTTTTCCCTCTGCTTCGGCTGGCTATCAAATATCCAGGGAAAATTTCTGGCGGGCAATTGAGCCTGTTGTCAACAGCTTAAAAATACGAGGTTCTTACGGTTCACTGGGCAATCAAAATGTTGATAAATATTTATATATCCCAAGGATAAGGGTTAATTCTGAAACGCCCTGGATCATTGGT
>CAZREP010000070.1:3105-22116 GCA_964599035.1 uncultured Terrimonas sp.
CACGACCCCCCTATGCACTAACACCGGATATTATCAGCGATGGGTTAACCTGGGAAACCATAACGATGACTAATATTGGCATTGATGCCAGCTTCCTTGCTAATCGTTTGAGTTTGACTTTTGATGTGTTCAACCGCAAAACGACCGATATGTTCGGACCCCAGGAAACGCTGCCTTATACTTTAGGTACAAGCACGCCCCGGGCTAATAATGCTTCTCTATCCACCAAAGGGTTCGAATTAATGTTGAACTGGAATGACAGGATTGGATCAGATTTCTCTTATAATGCACAATTGAGCATTGGAGATAACAGGTCAAAAATTCTGCAATACAGAAATGATATTGGACTTATTGACACCTGGTATAAAGGGAAAAATGTTGGTGAAATATGGGGATTAGTTACAGACGGGTTAATTCAAACAGAGGATGAAAAGATGCCGGACCAGACCGCATTTTATCCTGAATGGGGACCGGGCGATATGAAGTATGTAGATCTTAACGGGGATGATAAAGTTACTGAAGGCAATAGAACGCTGGCGGATCATGGGGATTTAATAGTGATTGGCAATAGTACCCCGAGGTATAATATTGGTATTGCAGGCGGGTTTAGCTATAAGGGGCTCGATTTCAGTATGAACTGGTCCGGTAATCTGAAGCAGGATTATCTTCCCGGGTTTGGAGTGAATACGTTTTGGGGACTCACTAATTCCTGGGCCAATTCAGCAGTATTTAAAGGCTCGCCTGTTTTGGATTACTGGCGTCCTGCTGATGAAACCAATATCCTGGGTCCCAATACCGACGCTTATTTTCCCAAACCTTATTTCAGCAATGAAACGGTACAAAAGAGGAGGGCACAATCAAAATATGTGCTTAATGCAGCTTACCTAAGGTTGAGAAATATCCAGTTGGGGTACACGCTTCCGGATGCTCTTTCCAAGAGGGTGGCGGTTCAAAAAGCAAGGGTATTTGTTTCCGGAGGAAATCTCGTAACCATAAAAAACCTGCCGAAAAATATTGACCCTGAACAAACGATTGTAGGAGAGAAAGGCTATAATAACAACGGCTCTTTTTACCCGATGTCGGCAACGGTAACCGTTGGAGTGAACCTAACATTTTAAACGAAAGAAATCATGAAAAATATAAAGATAATTACAGGTGTGCTTGTTGTTCTGGTACTAAGCGCATGCCGGAAGGACTTTTTAGATCGGAGACCCCTTGATGAAGTTGGAGCGTTCGATTATTTCAAAGCGCCCAAGGATCTCGAAACTTATGTTAATCAATTTTATACGAATGCCTTATTCCCGATCGTGGCTAATTACGGTTCAGATTTTAATTCGGATAATGCCGTAGCTACAAATTTCGATGGAAGGCTGGCGGGTACACGTACGCTGGATAATGCCGGTGCCATTAGTTTTAGCGGGGTAAGAAGCGTGAATTATTTTTTTGATAATTATAAGCGAATTGAGGGCCTTGCTGCTTTTGACGATTATAAGCAGTATGTAGGCGAAGCTTTCTTTTTCAGGGCGCTTATTTATTTTAACCTTTTAAAGGGATGGGGAGACATTCAATGGTTTACCTCTGTGCCGGGAACGGAATCACCGGAGTTGCTCCAGCAAAGAGATCCCCGGAATGTTGTAGCAGACAATATTATCAAAGATCTGGATTCTGCGGCTTTATATCTCCAGGAGGCTAAAACGGATGGTGTTTCCAGAATCAACAAATGGATGGCGCTTCTTATCCAAAGCCGGGTAGCCTTGTATGAAGGTACCTGGGAAAAATATCATGCCGGCGATCCTTTTGGTGTAGCCAGCCCTCAGCCGGAAAAATATTTCAACAAGGCAGCTGAAGCTGCAAGACAAATCATGGAATCAGGCGTGTATACCCTTTATTCAACAAGTTCTCCCAATACAGATTATTATGACCTGTTCTCAAGACAGCGCAGCTATTCCGGGAATACAGAAGTGATGTTTTGGAAAAGCTATGATAATAGCCTCGGAAAGGGAGAAGGGATATTTACAAGGGACCGGAATTACCGCCAGCGCACACCTAACGAGCATTCCCATACCAAGGAGCTGGCTGATGCCTATCTGTGTATGGATGGCAACCCTATTTCAGGTAATGCGCTTTTTAAAGGGTATACCAATATTGGCCTTGAAATGCAAAACCGGGATCCTAGGTTTTTCCAGACCTTTGGTATGCCGGGGTCTCCATGGGTCATCACATCCGGGGGGGACGTAACAAATTATGATGCATTGTATGCCATGCTCAACCAGGGATTGGAGCAATATGCTCCCAGCGGATATGTATTAAGAAAAGGCTATGATAACCGGCAGATATACCATATCCCCCAATACGAAGAAACGCCGGGTATCATTTACAGGTACGGGGAAGTTTTACTTAATTTTGCTGAAGCGAAAGCTGAATTGGGTACCATCACGCAGGAGGATATTGATAAATCTATAAAAAAGCTTAGAGACAGGGTAGGCATGCCGAACCTGGTGCTTTCCTCCATTGCTACCGATCCTGAATGGGATTTCCCAACGCTGTCTCCGATCATTAATGAGGTGAGGCGGGAGCGTAGGGTTGAACTTGCTGCAGAAGGATTCCGGTTTGATGATATCATGCGCTGGGCTGCTGCAGATGAATTAATTGTTGGCAAAAGGCCGCATGGTTTTAAGGCTGCCCAGTTGGCCGTTAATCCTTATCCTGTTGATGCAGACGGCTTTCTTGATCCTTACGAGCAAAAGCTTCCGTCAGGTTATGGATTTAAGATCGGGCGTGATTATCTGAATGCTATACCCAAAGACCAGCTTTTATTGAACCCGGCTTTGGTTCAGAATCCGGGGTGGGAATAGTGAATGGGCAATGGTGAATCAATGCCGTTTCCTTAACATCGGTGGCAGCATTTATCTAAAAACAAAGCAAGCTGTTGGTGGTGAATGGTGAGACGTGAGATGAGAAACGTGAGAAATTCTCTCACAGATAGCACTCCTGCCTGTCGGCAGACAGGGATCTGCACAGATTGTTTTATTTTCATCTGTGCTTGTCTGTGTGATCTGTGAGACAGTTCACACTGCAAACCGGGGTTAACACAACAATAGTGTTTAATTCTTAAGGAAACGACATTGAATGGTGAATGAATGGTAAAGAGATGGTGAAACAGTGAGAGGAGAGACGTGAGAAGATAGAGGAGAAAGGTTATCGTTTTACGCCTGCCTGTCGGCAGACAGGTTTGTCGTTTCACGAGGTGAATAGGCATTTACCATTCACTTATTCACCATTGACGAAATGGTGCGGTATATTATGGTTAACATAACACTAGTTTGATTGATTTAACACTAAATCATTTGTAATGATGAAAAAGAAAGGATTTTCGCGGCGGAAATTTTTAGCTGCGGCAACCACTGCAACGATAGCCACGGCGGTGAGTAGTCCCTTTAAATCTTCAGCTTCGGGGATAGGGATATGGAATAAGCGTCATGATAATTTAGCTGTTTTAGGAGGAACTCCGGTTCGTCCTGCAGGTCCAATCGGGCCACCATGGCCTTATGTTGATGAGCAGGTAGTGGATTCAGTGGTGAAGACTACTAAGAGCCGTGTATGGAGCCGGATACAATCACGCAATGGCACAGTGCCTACCTTTGAAGAATCCTTTGCAAAATTAATAGGTACAAAATACAGTGTGGGTACGGGATCTGGTACACAGGCATTAAGCACCTGCGTGGAAGCACTGGGTATTGGACCGGGCGATGAGGTGATCACATCACCCTATACGGATTTCGGCACTATTTCATCCATACTTACCAGCCGTGCTCTTCCTGTGCTGGTAGACCTGGAGCCCGATACGTATCAGCTGGATCCTGCTGAAGTGGAAAAGCGGATCAATAAAAACACAAAGGCGATCATGCCGGTGCACATCTTTGGTGTGGCATGTGATATGGAACGTATCATGGTCATAGCAAAGCAACATAACCTTAACGTGATAGAAGATGCGTGCCAGGCGCCACTAGCAAGATACCAGGGAAAAGGATTGGGCACAATAGGTGATGTAGGTTGTTTTAGCTTTCAGGCCAGTAAGCCTATAGCATGCGGAGAAGGAGGAGCAGTAGTGGGCAATGATGAGCAACTGATGGATGCATGCTATACCGTGCAGAATCGTGGCGCTAACCGCAAAGGCAGTAATGCCACCATAGGACCCAAATACCGGATGAATGAATTTGAGGGCGCCATTCTTATGGGTCAGTTTCCCGGGATCAAAGAACGGTTTGATATCCGTAACGACAATGCGAATTATTTGAGATCGGCATTAAAGGATTTTAATGCCTTAAAGCCCCAGCGTCATTATCCCGGAACAGAGAGTGGCGCTTATTATCATTTTGGTATGACCTACAACAAGCAGGAATGGGGCGTAGACCGAAGTATATTTTTAAAAGCGGTTGCTGCGGAAGGTGTTTCTTTAGGCTCTTATATCTCGTATCAATTGCACCATGAGCCCTGGATAAATCATATATTGGGCCTTAAAAGCTATAAGGCAATGTATTCGAAGTCGAGGCTGAAAGAATACAAGGAAGGTATGGACCTGCCGAACTGCGACCGGATAATAAAGGAAACGATGGTATCCTTTGCGGGATCAGGCACTTTACTGGCCAACCGTGATGAAATGAAAAATATCATTGATGCCATCATGAAAGTGTATAAAAACAGGGATAAGCTGAAGGCTGTATAGATGGATTGCTGATAGCGCTGATGTTTGACAGTCTAAAAGAAGACCTGCAACTTGTAACCTGTATGCTCTTACTCAAAATTGTACGGAGCATTATCGTTAACTTAACAAATATCCTGATCACTAGCTCATGAACATTGATCGAAGAAAATTTGTTAGCCGGAGCGTTACCGGTGCCGCCGGGGTTTTAATGGGAGGTCACCTGAAGGGTATGCCGGCACAAAGCAGGCTCAAAAAGGAACAGGAAGATGCTCTTTTCTCCGGGCCCCGGAAGTACGACCTGATAAAGGAGGTAATGAAATACCGGAAAATAGATACCCATGCCCATATATACTGGACGAAAGACAGCCCGGAAACGCAGCTCGATTATGGAAGGAGATTGGGTATAGACAAGCAGGTTATTTCGAGATACCTTGATGTTATGCCGGGCACACCTGAGCAGTTCAGGAAGTTCAATGATCTTACTATCAAAGCCATTAAACAATATCCCGGTCATCTTTTAGGGGGCTTCGTCTTAAACCCCGCTTATAAACAGGAATCATTAGACGAGATCAAAAGATGTGCAGATGCGGGGATGATAGGCACGGGAGAGCTTTACTACCAGGTAAAGATCAATGACCCCAGGTATTACCCGATCATTGAAAAGCTGATAGATATGAAGATGATCATACATTCACACGGAGAGTGCCAGCTTGGAGTAGGAGGATACCGTATGAAATACAATGGCTATAAGCAACCCAATACGTCCATACCTGAAGATTTTGTAGACATAGCCAAACGCTATCCCGAAGGGATATTTCAGTATGCACATATTGGTATGGGAGGTGATTGGGAATATGAATGCAAGATGTTCAGGGATTACCCCAATATATATGTAGATACTTCCGGAAGCAACAATGCCGAAAATATGATCGACTTTGCTGTGGAGCATCTTGGTGAAGACCGTTTATTTTTTGCGTCCGATAACAGTTATTATCAAAGCGTGGGAAAGATACTGGCCTCGAACCTGACAGAAGTGCAAAAGAAGAAAGTTTTTTTCGACAATTACAACAACCTGTTAAAAAAAGGAGGGAGAGGTGTTGATTGACATTAACGCGTACGTGGGGCACTGGCCCTTTATGCAACTGAAGTATAACAATTGCGCTTCGCTTGTTGAAAGGATGAATAAATTCGGGGTAGAGCTGTCTGTGATCAGCAACCTGAATGGTATATTTTATAAAAACACCCAATCGGCCAACCGCGAATTATACGAAGAGCTCAAATCCCTTGGAAAAAACAGGAAACGGTTTATTCCGTTTGGAGTGATCAATCCCACTTATGCGGGATGGCAATATGATCTCAAAGAAAGTGTGGAAAAATTCGGGATGAAAGGATTTCGCGTATATCCAAAGTACCACGATTATGAGCTCAATGACCCTTCGCTCATTGAGCTGGTAAAGAGAGTGCGTGACATGAATTTACCGGTAGCCTTTAACTATAAAATGGTAGACAGCCGCCAGCGTTCCTGGATGGACATCGATTATGTAGCCTACACACCCAGGCCGGAGTGGTCTTTGAAAAATATTTTCCCGATCATTAAAGCAGTCCCTGATGCCCAATATATGATACTGAATGTAACCAACAGCATGCAGCTTGATGAAGTAGATGCGGCTTTGTTCAATAAAGCCAATGTATTGATGGACACTTCGGGGAGAACTCTGAACAGCCTGGACAATTTGCTGAAAACGCAGGGCAAAGAGCGTTTTGCATTTGGCACGCATTCACCTATATTGGATTACCTCACCGGGATGTTACGGATAGAAGCCCTGAGAGCAGATGAAGCTGATGCAGCCACCAAAGAGCTCCTAAGATCAGGTAACGCAAAAAAATTCCTGGGGTTATAGAAAGACAATTGCAGTCGTACTGCTCTGAAAGTTTTCATGGAAAACCGGTTGAATTGAATCAAGAGAGCCATGGTAGTATTATATAGGTGGAACCTGAAGGTTCTTGTTGTATTGATCGTGGCCGCCCTGGGTGCAGGATGCCGCAATACCGGCAAAATGGAATATGAAGCCTTATATTCTATTGGCGGTACGGTTCTCGGGATCACCACTGTTGTGGACAGCCTGGATGTGCCATGGGAGATATGTTGGGGACCCGATGATAATATCTGGTTTACGGAACAGTCGGGGAATATCAGCAGGTATGATCCCCGCACGGGCTTGCGGAAGCGACTCCTTTTCCTGGAAGACACTTACCGTATGCGCACCTCGGGTTTACTGGGTATGGTCCTGCATATCGATATGAAGCATTCACCTTATGTATTTGTTGCCTACACCGCCCAAACAGCAAAAGACAAGCATGCATCGAAGATTGTACGGTTCACGTATGCGCACGATACGCTCACCGATCCCCTGCTGATACTGGAATATGCGGCATGGTCGGGCCATTTCGGCGCAAGGGTAACGGTTGCTCCCGACGGGAAGCTGATGGTAGCTACCGGCGACGGTGCACAGTTTGATAATGCACAGGACACCGGGTCGCCGCACGGGAAAATACTCCGCTTTAATATTGATGGTACTATTCCCGACGATAATCCTATTCCCGGAAGCCCGGTGTGGGCATATGGTTTACGTAACCCTCAGGGATTGGCGTATTCTTCCAATGCTACATTGTATATATCCGATCACGGCGATGCCACCGATGATGAGGTAAACCGGATCATACGCGGCGGGAACTACGGTTGGCCATATATAGAAGGCTACGCTGACAGGGAAAAGGAGGCTGAATTTGCCAGACAGCATGCCGGAACAGAAGACCCGATGATCGCCTGGACTCCTACGGTTGCTCCTTCAGGAGTAGCGTTGTACGGATCGGAGATGATCCCTGAATTCAGCAACAGCTTATTGCTGGCGACCCTTAAGGGCAATGGGTTGCATGTGTTAAAGCTCAACAGGCAGGGAACTGCGGTGGTCTCTGACTCGGTATTGTTCAGGCAGGTCTTTGGCAGGTTACGTTCGGTATGTGTTTCTCCAGGGGGAGAGGTATACATAGGTACCAGTAACAAAGACTGGAACCCCAATGGTTTCGCGGGGGAGAGAGACGACAGGATCATCCGGATCAGTAAAGCGGCAGTTGAAGCGGCCAGCCACCAGCATATTTTACCTGCAGTAGTAAAGAATGCGGATAAGGATGTGGTGAGCAGGGGAGAGCTGCTGTACAGCAGCTACTGTGCATCCTGTCATAAGGAAAATGGCAGGGGATTGAGTGGCGTATATCCCGCATTGTACGGATCTTCGCTGGTGGGAGATACGGACAAACAGTACCTGCTCCGGTTAGTGATGGGTGGAAAAAAAGAAATGCCGGCCTTTGATTTTCTAAGTGACCAGGACCTGGCTGTTGTGCTTTCTTATGTGAGGAAGCGGTTTGGTCCCCAGGCAAGTGCCGTTAGTGAGCAGGAAATAAAAGCCCTGCGGGCACCCGGATAAGCCAGACTTTGTGTACTGGGTTGGTGTCTCACGAAACAGCACTGCCTTACAATAAGCTATTTCATTATGGAAGAGATCACCACCAGGTCATGAATTCCGGCTTCTGAATTTATTTCCTATATTTATCCTGTCTATTAATGTGCTACCTGTGTATCTGCTATTTTTAATTCAATAACCAACGACTGCGTGAAAAAACAACCGGCATACCTGCAAAGCCTGTTGCTGCGTATCAGCGAAGCAGATGATATGGCCGCTTATGAGGAGCTGTACTACAGCTTTTACAGGTCATTGTATCTTTTTGCCATTTCCATTATCCGGTCGAAGCAGCAGTCGGAAGAAATTGTATCGGACGTTTTCATTAAAATATGGCAGGCACGCAGGTCCCTGCCCAAGGTCAGCAACATAAGCGTTTATCTTTACACCAGCGTACGTAACAGAGCTATTGATTACCTGAATGCGCAACGCAGGCATACAATCGTACATTTTTCGGAGGAAGACTGGGGAGATACCCTTATTGAATTGAAAAATCCATCGGATTATTGCATTTCAATAGATCTTATGAAAAAGATCAATGCGGCGGTTAACCAGCTCCCTCCCCGGTGTAAGGTTATTTTCAGGCTGGTGCGGGAAGATGGCTTAACCTATAAGCAGGTTGCGGCTATCATGCAGCTTTCGCCACTCACGGTAAGGAACCAACTCGCTATTGCTGTACGAAAGATCGGGGAAATGCTGCCGGAATATATTTACGAAAGACCCGGTGGAACGAGATGATGGTAAAGGGTGTAGGGTTTAAGGTGTAAGGTCCACCTTTCTGTCCTCTACCCTCTTCCGTCCACCTTCTACCCTCTGCCTTTACCCTCCACCCCCTACCAATTTCAAATAAAAAAATATTTCCCCCTTTGGTACATCCTGCTATAAATACAAGTCTGTTTAAATAAAACGTATTTTTCGCCGTATGGATCAGCAACGTTTTTGGCTATTGGTAAGTTTAAAGCTGAGCGGAGAAGCCTCTCCGGCAGAGTTGGCAGAGTTGGCGCAGCTCATACAACAGCATCCGGAGACCGGCCTGAAGCTGGAAGCCGCTACCGGCGTATGGAATGAAGCACCCGCACGTGCAGACCTTACCCACTCCTTCAAAGCGCATGTTGAGAAACTGAAAGAAGCTGAGCGGAAAACAGAAAATAAAATACACGATGAATATAAGCCGGCTGCTGATCTTGTTCCGGCAGAAAAAAGCAGGATGTTTTATTTTTTAATGGCCGCCGCCGGTACTGTGATCGCTCTTCTTTGTTGGGCATACTTTTTGAAGGAGAAGCCGGTCTTAAGAAGCGGAAAAGTTATGGCCGGCAATATCATCGCCACGCAAAAAGGCTCCAGAACAAGCGTGCAGCTCCCCGACAGCACAAAAGTATGGCTCAATGCCGACAGCAAAATACACTATGATGAAAGCTTTAAGGATGATGTGCGGGAGGTGCACCTTGAAGGAGAGGCTTTTTTTGATGTAAGAAAAGATTCGTCCAGGCCATTTATTATTCACACCAGCGTTGTTGATATTAAAGTGCTGGGCACAAAATTTAATGTAAGATCCTATGGAGATGAAGCTACTACGGAAACCTCCCTAATCAGTGGGAAAGTAGAGATCAGCATTAAGAACAGCCCTGAAAAGAAGATCATCCTTCGGCCCAATGAAAAACTGGTAGTAAAGCATAATATCGGAAGTGCTATAAAGGAAAACAAAGCAGAAAACGAGAATGCGCTACTCGTTGTAAAGGCATTGCGGAAAGATCCTGCGTATAAAAACTCTCTCGAAACCTTATGGCTCGATAACAAGCTGGTATTTGACAGCGAACCCCTCGAAGAAGTGTGCAAAAAACTTGAGCGATGGTACAATGTAAAAATTGATATACAGGATGAGAAGATAAAGCAGGAAACCTATACGGCTATTTTTGATGGCGAAACATTGCTGAATGTGCTTACCGCACTGAAAGTGGCAGATAAGCTTGATTTTACCATAACCAATAACGAAGTGTCCATTTATACAAAAAAATAAGTCCTGTACCAGGCATAGCCATTTTTATAAATCCTATTTTTTGACCAAATAATTGCTTTATTATGAAAGAAGTTACATAACCCCTTAACAAAAAAAGCGGAAGATGTTTCCGGCATCCTCCGCCCAACAAAAGAAAAACCGCATGCAAATGCGGTATTCCTTCATCGTTAAATCAATTGCAAAATATGAAAAAACTTGCATTTGCACCTGCAAAAAAGTGGGTAAGTAGTTATTTCAAATACCTCATAATGACTAAAATTACCTTAATACTAACGCTTATTTTTTCCACACAACTATTTGCCGAAGGAATCGGGCAAAACGTAACCGTGAAATTTGAGAAAACCGAGCTGAAGAAAGCGCTGAAAGTGCTTGAAGAGCAAAGTCCTTACCGGTTTGTATACAAAGATGATGTATTGCTTAAATGGCCCAGGGTTACCCTCAGCATGGAAAATGTTCCGCTCACCACGGTACTGGATAAGCTGTTGGAAAACACAACATTGCAATACCAGAAAGTAGGCAATACGCTCCTCGTATTGAGTAATGGCAACGCCGGGCTGCCGGATATACCATTGGCAGTGGATATTAAAGGAAGCGTATCGAACACTTCCGGAGATCCGTTACAGGGTGTTACCATCATGGAAAAGGGCACTACCAACGGCACTTCTTCCGATGTGCGTGGAAATTTTTCTATTGATGTAACCAGTGCAAACGCCATACTGGTATTCAGCTATATAGGTTATAAGTCGATGGAAATATCCGTAGCCGGGAAGACAAGGATAGATATCATCCTCGATGAAGATGCGAAGGGATTGCAGGATATTGTGGTGGTGGGGTATGGCACCCAAAGGAAAAAAGACCTGACAGGTTCTGTCGCCCAGGTAAGCAGTAAGGATTTACAGTCCGTGCCGGTATATAATGTAGGGCAAGCTTTACAAGGCAGGGCAAGCGGCGTATCGGTTACCAATAATTCCGGCGCTCCGGGTTCCAGGATACAGGTAAGAGTGCGCGGAGGTAATTCCATGATAGGAAGCAATGATCCCTTATACGTGGTGGACGGTTTTCCTATAGCAGGCGGGATCAATTTTATTAATCCCGCGGATATTGAATCCATAGATATCCTCAAAGACGCATCGGCTACAGCCATATATGGGGCAAGAGGTGCGAACGGGGTAGTAATGGTAACCACCAAAAGAGGAAAACAGGGGGGCAGGAATACCTTCTCTGTAAGCAGCTATTACGGGGTGCAGGAAACAGCCAAACGTTTCAAGCTCCTGGATCCCAAACAATACGCCATAGTGGTTAATGAGTTTTTGAAAAATGATGGCAAAGCGCCCTACTTTGATGTGAACCAGGTTACCGGGCCTGGAACAGACTGGCAGGATGCTATTTTCAGGTCTGCACCTGTGCAAAATCATACTCTTAGCTTCTCGGGAAGCGGCGGCAAAACCAATTATGCGCTTTCCGCAAATTACTACAACCAGCAGGGCATCATCATTAATTCAGGTGTTCAAAAAGGGTCCTTCCGGCTTAACCTTGATCATGAAGTAAAGAGCTGGCTTAACCTTGCGGTCAATTTGAACGTATCGAGGAGAGAACAGTATTCCGTGCCGGTTGATAATGGAAGGAGAGGAAATAATATGTTTTCCGGTGCATTGTCGGCCGCTCCTACCGTGCCTATATATGATGATGAGGGATTACCCGTACGCATAGGCGAAGCTTATCCGTTTACCGACCCTACAGACATCAGGAATCCGATGCTCTGGGACAAGCCATACAAAAGCAAAACACTGGCAAACACCATATTATTGAATAATGCGCTGAACGTAAAGATCACCAGCGATCTGTCTTTCACCACCAGGCTAGGGCTTGAATATGAGAACTCCATCAGCGACGGCTTCAGCCCGATCATTTATGCCAACGACCGCGGCAGCGCTTCCAACAGCACTACTTACTGGAATTCATTTTTGAATGAAAATGTATTGACATATTCCAAAAATTTTGATCATTCCCAACGCCTAACCGTTACCGGTGGTTTTACTTATCAAACCTATATGTCGAGAAATGCGGGCATCTCGGTTTCGGGCTTTACGAACAACGTTACCGAAAATTATAACCTGGGATCTGCAGAAACCGTCAATCCTCCCTCGTCAGGCGTATCCGAATGGCAATTGGTGTCGGGGCTGGGCAGGGTGAATTACTCCATTTGGGATAAATATTATGTTACCGCCAGCCTTCGTTCCGACGGGTCTTCAAGGTTCGGTAAAGACAATAAATGGGGCATATTCCCTTCGGGGGCTTTGGCGTGGAGAGTTTCTGAAGAACGCTTTATACGGGAAAATGTAAAATTTATTGATAACCTTAAATTACGGGCAAGCTATGGCATCACCGGTAATACCGCCTTATCGCCTTATCAGTCTCTCGACAGGATGTCGCCTGTAAAATACATTTACAGCGGCAATACGGAAAGTGTGGGCTATGCTCCTTCCGGCATTTCCAACAGCCAGTTGAAATGGGAAACCAGCAGTGAGCTTGACCTGGGATTTGACCTCGGTATTTTAAACAACAGGCTTGGTTTTACTTTTGACTATTATAAGAAAAATACGCACGATCTCCTGGCGTCCGTACCATTGCCGCCATCAATGGGTTTTGGATCCATTCTCCAAAACTTTGGGGAGATCCAGAACCAGGGTGTTGAATTTGCGCTTAACGCTGATATTTTTACCGGCAGCTTTAAATGGGATGTGACGGCCCAACTGTCTATGAATAAAAACAAGGTGATTGAAATAGCCGGGGGAAGCGATATTATTACTGTAGGTCAAACTTCCGGGTTACCGGGGTATAATATTGCAAGAGTAGGCCAACCGCTGGGCTCCTTTTATGGTTACAAAGAAGACGGGCTGGATGAAAACGGGTATATAAAATTTGTAGATGTAAATAAGGACGGCTCCATCACACCATTGGATCGTGTAATACTGGGTACGCCTTATCCTGATTTTGAGTTCGGCTTCAATTCAAATTTTTCCTATAAGAATTTTAGCCTGAATGTTTTTCTGCAGGGAGTGAAAGGCAATGATATCTTTTTTGCCACGGCCTTCACCAATCTTAACTCCTTCCAGAGAACACAAAATCAGTTTGCCGATCTGTTTGGCAATTACTGGACAGCAGATAATCCCGATCCACATGCCAAATATCCCCGTATAAGCCCTCTTACCCAAATGCGCCCATCCGACAGGTTCATCATGGACGGAAGTTATCTGAGGGTGAAGTCCGTTCAGTTGTCTTACAACCTGCCGGTAGAGAAGCTCGGATTAAACTGGCTGAATTATGCAAGCATATACCTCAAAGCAACCAATCTTTTCACCATTACCAATTATCCCGGGCTTGATCCGGAGGTAAATACCAGGGGAAGTGATTCACAATCCATCGAAGACCGCTTATTCATCGGTACCGATGAAAGCGGCTATCCCAATGCACGCGTATTTGGAGCGGGTATAGAACTCAGGTTTTAACAGTAAAACGATCTGACAATGAAGAAAGCAATTCTATTTATAGGGCTGATCGCCATGATCTCATCCTGCAAGAAGCAACTTACAGAAGTGCCCAAGAGTTTTATTTCAAAAGCCAATTTTTATAAAAATGCCGCTGATGCGAGATCTGCCATTGCAGGGGCTTATTCCTCTCTGGCAGAGAGCTATGGCATTACCTACTGGCTCTTCCTGGTCAATCATGCCGACTACGAAGACGGAAGGGGATCGCAGGCGCCGATCTCTGTATTCAGCCAGATTTTAGATGTGGCCAATATCGGAAGAGCAGCAGAGATCTGGTCAACTCATTACAGAACCATCAACCGGGCTAATTCCATTCTCGACAATGTGCCTGCCATTGAAATGGACGAGGCAGCGAAGAACAGGATCCTTGCGGAAGCCCATTTTTTGCGGGCCATGGCCTACTTTAATCTGGTAAGAGGATTTGGTCCTGTTCCTTTAAAAACATCTGAAAGCGTAAACATCAGTACGGTAGGTGCTTCCAGATCCCCGGAAGATGCGGTATACAGTCTCATCACAGACGATGCCATAGCTGCGGTTAACGGGCTACCCGAGTCGGTGGGTGCCGAAACGGGCAAGGCATCCAAGTGGGCCGCCAAAATGCTTTTATCCCAGGTATACCTCACAAGAGAAAAATGGAGCGATGCCGCAAAAGAGGCGGATGACATCATCAAAAGCGGGCAGTATACTCTGGTAAGCGTGCAGCAGCCCAACGACTTTTATAAAATATTTGCCGTGGCAACCAGCACTGAGGATATACTTTCTATCCATCATTCAGATTCAAGACAATCAGCGCTGCCGAGCTATTTGCACAGGCCTAATACACCTCCTTACAATTATAGCAGCGGGGGTAATTATGCCTGGCTGCCCAATATGAATTCCTTCCTGGCCACCTGGGATGGTAATGATCTGAGAAGGGATTTTAATCTCTTTACAGAATATACAGGTCCCAACGGAAATCCGGTACCGCTTCCCTCCGCTACGCCCATTTTGTTCAAAAAATTCATTACTAATCCGTCCGGGCTGGCTACCTACAGCGACCCTGTGTTCCGTTACGCAGAAGCATTCCTGATCTTTGCGGAAGCAGACTGCATGACCAACGGTGGGCCTACTGCATCCGCTCTCGAACGTCTGAATATCATTAAAAGAAGAGCTTATGGCTACGATACGGGAACTCCTTCCCCGGTTGACTATGCAGCTGGAATGAGCAAAGAACAATTTCGCAATACGGTCTTAATGGAAAGGGCGTATGAATTTATAGTAGAGGGGCAACGTTGGCAGGATCTGAAAAGAACAGGAACAGTAAAGCAGGCGATGGAAGCGGTGGGAAGAACGGTTATTGACGCGCGGCTGCTTTGGCCCATTCCGCAGGAAGAAATAGATAATAACCCGGACATTGAGCAACAGGATCAGAATCCGGGGTATTGAGAAAGTGTTACAGGTCGCAGGTTGCAGGTCTCAGCCATCAAACTTGTACCCTGCGACTTGCGACTTGCACCCTGTAACCATCATAAACAACATCATGATGAAATACAAAAATATTAACCGCCTCCTGCTATCTTTATTTGTACTGCTGAATTACACGGCAACAGCACAAACCGGTAAAGCAACAGCACAAACTGCAGATATCTGTATCTATGGCGGCTCTTCCGCGGGTGTGATCGCTGCCTATGCAGCAGCAAAATGCGGCAATAGTGTTATACTTATTGAGCCCGGAAAAATGATAGGTGGGCTGACTACAGGAGGACTTGGCCAAACAGATGCAGGGATAAAAGAGGCTATCACAGGACTGTCTCTGCAGTTTTATCAGCGGGTAGCCCAAAAATACGGGCGCAGCTCAGGAGAGCAATGGACATTTGAGCCACGCGTGGCGCTGGAGGTAATGCAGGATTATATCCGCGAAGGGAAGGTAACCTTGCTGATGGAAACACAACTGTCGAAGGTAAAAAAAGAGGGCACAGTTATCCGCTCGGTTAAGCTTAAGGATACCCGTAACGGGAGAACCATCAACGTAAGCGCAAAACAATTTATTGACTGTACGTATGAAGGTGACCTGATGGCTATGGCCCGGGTTTCCTATTTTGTAGGCCGTGAAGATAACAACGTGTATAACGAAACACTCAATGGCTTCCAATTGCCGGAATATCATAAGCAATCGGGATACCATCAGTTCCCTGATGGAGTAAGCCCGTATAAAATTCCCGGTGACCCATCCAGCGGCCTGGTATGGGGCATTACCAAAAATAAAGCCCAACCAGCCGGCACCGGAGATAAAAAGGTGCAGGCCTACAATTTCAGGATATGCCTTACCGATAGTGCGGAAAACCGTATTCCCATCACCCGCCCGGACGATTATGACTCCGCCAGGTATGAGCTGATGGCCCGTCTTTTTGAGGCTCAGCCTACTATGCGGTCGATCAATCAATATTTTATCTGGAGCCTCATGCCCAACCGGAAAACAGATATCAATAACCGCGGAGGGTTTTCAACCGATATAATAGCCATGAACTATGATTGGCCGGAGGCTGGCTATAAGAAAAGGGAAAAGATGTTAAAGGAGGCATTTTCTTATACCAAAGGGCTGCTGTACTTTATGACCACGGATAAACGGGTGCCTGATACCTTGCAGTCTTTCATAAAAAACTGGGGATATCCCAAAGATGAGTATGAGCAGTTTGGTCATTTTACACCGCAGTTGTATGTAAGGGAAGGCCGGCGTATGATCGGCGAGTACGTAATGACCGAGCATAACTGCCGCGGCGAAGCAAAGGTAGAAGACGGGATAGGCTTTGCTTCTTACGGCATGGATAGCCACAACTGCGACAGGATAGTAGTGAATGGTATGGTAAAGAATGAAGGGAATGTGGAAGTAAGAGTGGCGCATCCTTATGCCGTTGCCTATCACTCTATTACACCCCGGCAAAAAGAATGCAGCAACCTGCTGGTACCTGTTTGTCTTTCTGCCAGCCATATCGCCTATGGATCCATACGTATGGAACCGGTTTTTATGGTGCTGGCGCAATCCGCTGCCATGGCGGCTTCAACAGCTATTAAAGAAAATATACCGGTTCAAAAAGTGAATGTTCCGCAATTGCAGCAATGGCTTCATGCAGATCCTTACCTTGAAAAAGGCAGGAGGTAAGATATCCGCAAATAATTTAGCGTGAGAAGTGAGGGATGAGAAGTGAGATGAGCTTTCACGTTTATCGCCTGCCTGCCGGTAGGCAAGTCTCACGTCTCACAAAAAAAAGACCAACTATTAACAATTATCAGTATTTAAATCATCCAGGTATATGAAAAGAAGAAAATTTATCCAATCCCTTACGCTTGGAAGTGGTATTGTAGCTTCGTCCGGGTTTCCTGTATTGTCATGCGGAGCTCCTGAAAGCGCCCGGCAGAAATATAATGCAGACATTATTATTTACGGAGGCACAGCGGCAGCCGTTACCGCAGCGGTGCAGGCGAGGAGAATGGAAAAATCGGTCATTGTGGTTTCGCCTGATAAGCATCTCGGGGGAATGACATCGGGAGGACTGGGGTTTACTGATACGGGAAATAAAACGGTAATAGGAGGATTAGCCAGGGAATTTTATCATCGTATTTATCTGCATTATGACCGCCCGGAATCCTGGAGGTGGCAGCAGAAGGAGGCCTATGGGAACAAAGGTCAGGGCACTCCGGCTGTAGACGGAGAGAACAGGACCATGTGGATCTTTGAACCCCATGCAGCAGAAAAAGTGTTTGAAGATTTTGTGAAGGAAAATAATATACAGGTGTTGCGCGATGAATGGCTTGACAGGGAGAAAGGCGTATCCATAAAAAATGGCAGGATCACTTCCATTAAAACGTTAAATGGGAATATTTACACGGGTAAAATGTTCATTGATGCCACTTATGAAGGCGACCTGATGGCTGCGGCTAAAATAAAATATGTGGTAGGAAGGGAAGCCGCCGGCGAGTATAATGAAAAATGGGGAGGGGTGGTCACCGGGGTATTTCATCATGGTCATTATTTTAAGAAGCAGATTGATCCATATAAAATACCGGGCAATCCTTCCAGCGGGTTACTGCCCCGCATTTCATCCGAACCTCCCGGCATGTATGGAGCAGGTGATAAAAAAGTGCAGGCATATTGCTACCGTATGTGCCTGTCAAAGCATCCAGACAACAAAGTGCCGTATGCAAAACCTGAAGGCTATGATCCTTACCAGTATGAATTACTGGTGAGAGTATTTAATGCAGGATGGGATGAGCTTTTTCAAAAGTTCGACCCTATCCCTAACCTCAAAACAGATACCAATAATCATGGGCCGTTCAGCACCGACAATATAGGGATGAACTATGCCTATCCGAATGCATCATATAGCCTGAGGAAACAAATTATTGAGGAACATAAAAACTATCAGAAGGGATTAATGTATTTTATTGCTACAGACTCTCGTATACCCCGGGATGTACAGGATGAATTTAATACGTGGGGGCTTGCAAAAGATGAGTTTATGGATAATGATAACTGGCCACACCAGTTGTATGTGCGGGAAGCTCGCAGAATGGTAGGCCAGTCGGTAATGACGGAGCATGAAATACTGGGAGCAAAACCGGTGACGGATTCCATCGGGATGGGCTCGTATACGTTAGACTCCCACAATATTCAGCGTTATGTAACTCCCGAGGGGTACGTGCAAAATGAGGGTGATTTTGGTGTACATGTTCCCAAACCATACAGCATATCTTACCGGTCTGTTGTTCCAAAAGAAAAAGAATGTGAGAATTTGCTGGTGCCGGTTTGCCTGTCAAGCTCGCATGTGGCCTATGGATCTATTCGCATGGAGCCTGTATTTATGATCCTTGCGGAATCTGCTGCTACCGCTGCGGCCTATGCTATAGATGGCCGTGTAAGCGTGCAGAAAGTAAATTATGATGAGCTGAGAAGGCAACTGTTGAAGCAGGACCAGCGGCTTGACTGACGTAGTATGATCATATTGATCACTATTGTACTATCTTTAAAGCTATGAAAAACACCATAAGAAACACCGTACCGCCTATTGGCCGTTTTATTGATCCGCTCACCGATTTCGGGTTCAAACGGATTTTCGGATCTGAGCCTAATAAAGACCTGTTGATTGCATTCCTCAATGAGTTGTTTAAAGGTCGTAAAGTAATTCGCGATCTGGTGTACAACCATCAGGAAAATAACGGTCCGGTACAATATTACCGCAAAACCAT
>CAZREP010000071.1:0-21986 GCA_964599035.1 uncultured Terrimonas sp.
GTTTGCGGATCGATACCGGTTGCCACGTATCCATAAAAAGATCCCAGCGGATAGCCTGCTTTCACTAAGGATGCATTACCGCGCTGGTAGATCTCTCCGGAAGGGATCTGCACGTTGGGATCATCGCCTAAGTTCAGCACTTTATTGCGGTTGAAGCCCATATTGAAATCTGTATTCCATTTCCAGGCTTTGCCCTTTATGTTTTGGGTAGAGACATTAAATTCAAATCCTTTGTTTTCCATATCACCCACATTCAAAGAAATAGAATTAAGTCCCGAGGTGGTGGGTATAGGCATACGCACCAGCACATCTTTGGTTTTCTTTTGGTACCAGTCTGCCGTAAATGCAATTCGTGAATCAAGAAATGTAATATCCAGTCCTATGTTTACGGAGGTTGTCTTTTCCCAGGTAAGGCTGGGATTGGCAAAGTTCACCAGCGTAAGATCGCCCGTAACCGGGTTTTTGTAATACCGTTTCATGTAGTCGTAATTGCCGATACCTTCCTGGTTGCCATTCATGCCCCATCCGGCCCTCAGCTTCAACTCCTGGATATTGTTCACATTCTCAAAAAAGCGTTCCGAAGAGATACGCCATCCTGCCGAGAACGAGGGGAACACCCCGGTTCTGTTATTCTTAGGAAATTTCGAGGACGCATCTGTACGGAGATTACCCGTAAAAAGATAGCGGTTATCATATTCATAAGTTATACGTGCAATACCTGATACCAGCCCCCACTCTGTTGGATAGCCGGATGTATCAGGTTTATTACGCGAATGCTCGAGAATATAATCAATGCCTTTGGCAGCAGTATCACGACCAAACTTACCGGTATTGATGGTGGAAGGGTCGTAGCGGGATGTTTGTGTGGTAAAGCCCGCCATTGCCGAAAAGTGATGGAGGCCGGTTCTTTTGGCATAGGTAAGCGTTTGCTCGGTGAGCCATACGGTTTCTTTGGATTTGGTGCGGCCGGCTGTACCTTCCTGCTGGCGGCCGTAAATGGTAAGGAACGGATCGAGAATATTATAATTATACCCGTCGGTATAATCCAGTCCGAATAGCGATTTAAAGGTAAGTTCCGGCAACAGCCTCAGCTCTGCGCTGAAATTCCCGAGAAAACGGTTGTCCCTGTTGCGGGACCTTGACCCTTCAATAGCACCAAGCGGGTTTTCCCAACCCGAGTTGGGATTGATCCCGATCGTACCGTCGGGGGCATATTCAGGAACGGTGAATGGCGTGGTAAGCGCCGACAGCACCACACCGCCGCGCGATGAGCTGGCATTATCTGTTACGTCCCTGCTTACGGCATTGGAAAAGCTTAGGTTGGCTGCCAGTGTTAACCACGAAGCCGTTTTATGCGTTAGGTTGGCCCTGCCGGTGAACCGTTTAAAATAAGCGGGTTTGATCATCCCGGTTTGATCCATATACCCCAGGGAGTAGTATTGTTTGAATTTATCGGTACCACCGGAAAGCGATAACTGGTAATTCTGTTCCACGCCGGTACGGAAAACCTTATCTGGCCAATTTACATTATTGGCGGCTACCGCCTCATCTGTGATCACCACATCGTCATAAGCCTCGTTGATCAGTGCCTGGTACTGCTTCCCGTTCAGTACATCCAGCACATTGGTGGGCTTTGAAAAGCCTACGTAGGTATTTAGCCCCAACTTCATTCTTTTACCGCTTCCTTTCTTCGTGGTGATCAGCACCACTCCATTGGCAGCCCTTGCCCCATATATAGCTGCAGAGGAGGCGTCTTTAAGGATAGTCATGGTTTCAATATCTGTTGGATTGACAGCGCTGATATCGGTAGTGGGTACACCATCTACTACATACAGGGGGTCATTTCCTGCGCTGATGGAATTGGCGCCACGAATCCTCACCGTCATCCCTACACCGGGTTTTCCCGAAGGCTGCACTACCTGCACGCCCGCAGCCTTTCCCTGTATGGCTTGTGCGGCATTGATAACCGGCCGGTCTGCAATATCTTTGGCAGATACAGTAGAAACAGCCCCTGTTATGTTTTTCTTGCTCTGGCTGCCATATCCTACCACAATGATCTGGTCCAACTGTTTGTCTGAGGGCATAAGTTGTGCATCTACCACATTCCTGCCCTTTACCTCGATTTCCATATCATTATAGCCGATATAAGAGAATATAAGCACTGCATTTTCTTCTGCCGTAATAGAGTAAACCCCGTTATTATCAGTAGCTGTTCCTGTAGTAGTGTTCTTAATTTGAACAGTAACCCCTGCCAATGCCTCACCGTTCGCGCCGGTTACTTTGCCGGTAATGCGGATGGGCTGGCTTTTGAGGCTCCCCGACAGTACTACTACCAGGTTATTAGATAAGAGTTTATAAGTAAGATCGGTATTGGAAAATAATGTACCCAATGTTTCTGCAAGGGAGGCATTCACTACGTGGATATCCACTTTTTTCCTCAGATCAGTAAGATCATAATTGTACAGGAACCTAAACTCTCCTTCTTTTTCAATTTTATGGATGGCTTTGGCAATCTCTGTTTGCTGGAGCTTAAGCGTGATATTTCCCTGGCTGTACACTTTAGCCTGCAAGTGGCTAAAGCTCAGTATGATCAGCAAAAAGGACAGTTTCATAACCACCAAAAATTTAATAAGGGAAGGAACAGTTGCGCATCTTCGCAGCGGTCTGTTTTTTTTCATATTTTTATCGCTTAAAGGTTAATAAATAAGAAACCTTACCACATGCCAGTGCGTATAAGCGTTTCTATATTAGCCGGGTGGGGAATGTTCCCGCATTACCCCACCCTTTTTATTTAAAAGTCAGTTGCCGTATATTTCTATTTCATTGCCGTTGATGTTAAATTGAAAATTATTGGTGAGCTGTAATGCCAGCAGGGCTTCCTGTATGGTCTCATCCTCAAAGATGCCTTTAAACCGGTATTGCAGCAGTTTTTTACCATGGATATTGATCCGAACATTATACCATCTTTCCATTTTATCGGCCAGTTGCCTGAATGTATCGCCTTCAAAAATGAGCTTGTTGTACCGCCATGAAGTTTCAGCGATCAGGCTGTCTGCCTTGTTTTCCGGCAATGTCATTACGGCAATGCTCCGCTCAGCCGTATATATTTTTTCCTCATTTAAAGCAGATGCAGGCAGTGGTAACGGGTGGCTGTTTTTCTCTTTATTGAACACCAGCTTTTCGTGAGGATGAAGAACGATGGCGGCAGCCGAAGGATCATCTTTTCGTATTACTTCAATCGCACCCCGGATAAGGGTAGCTTCGATGGTGGTTTCGGAAGGATAAGATTTTACATTAAATGAGGTACCCAGCACTTTAACATCAATTCCCGAGGTATGTACAATAAACGGGCGGGCGGGGTCTTTTACCACATCAAAATATGCCTCTCCTTCCAGCTCCACTTCTCTCCTGTGGCTGTTAAAGCTGCTATTATAACTGAGTCTGCTGTCTGCATTCAGCCACACTTTCGACCCGTCAGGAAGAGTCATGGTTGACCTGCTACCCTTTTTAGCGGTCACTTCACTTATCCGGGCGGCCGACAGTCCATGCTCATCAGCAGCCTTTTTTTCCGGGGATGTATATTGCCATAAAGCAATGCCAATAGCAGCTATTGCTGCTGCCGCATATATCCATTTTTTCCATAGCCGGCGATATCCGGTCTTATAAAAAGCCGGGTGGATATATGCCGGTTGCGACCACTCCGGAGATACCGTACTCCTGATGATACGGTTATATATTTCCTGTACATGGGCTTCCCCGGGAAATGGGGGATCGGGTTCCTGCTTCCAGTAAGAAGAAAGCACCTCGCCGGCATAGCCATCATTAAAATCATCACCTAATAATTCCTGCAGTTCCAGCAATTCCTCCTCAGTAGCTTCTCCGGCCAGTTTGCGCGCCATCAATAGATATAGCCTGTTATCCTGTTCCATGCAATATAGCTGTCTTTAAGAATAAGACAGGGAAATGCAATACATCTACTAAGAGCGCGTAAAAGATTTTGCCAGGGGGGAGGTTACCGGTTGCAGGCACAAGTTACAGGTTTCGGGGTGCAGGGACGGGCTTCGGACTTGTTGATTTTTGATTTTCTGATTTGAAATGGAGATGTCGTTCCTCATAGCTTTCATCGCTGATCGCTCTGCAGATAGCTTCTTTTGGATTTGGTTGTTTCTTGCGGCGCACGCAGAGGAGCAGCGACCACATTTTTCGGATTTCAGATTTATGATTTGAAATTTATTTGGATCTTGTGATTTGGTTCTTAGTACTTTGTACCGCCTACTGCTGATCACCTATATGATCCGGCAATTCATTTTTTTGAAGATCTCAATTTCCTTTCGGGGGTAAGCGGATGATCAACATCTGAACGGATGCCGTTCATTATCTTTTTAACCGCGATCGCCATTTGGGCGTCAATGGTATTCACGGAAATATTGAGAATGCCGGCTACTTCCTTATACTTCAGCTTGTCTTCACGTACCAGCTTAAAAATGATCTTACAACGGGGTGGCAGCGTATCTACAATGTAACGGATCTTTTTATGCAGCTCAGAGGTGATCATCAACGCCTCCGGGGAGCTGGTCTCTGCCAGCTCAATATTGATGTGATCAAAAGGCTGCGTCAGATTTTCTTTGGCTTTTTTAGCAAGGAAATTGAGTGAGGTGTTTTTAGTTGCTGCATACAGGTATACCTTAATATTATGCACAGCGGTAAGGCTTTCTCTTGTATTCCATACTTTTATAAACACATCTTCCACGATCTCTTCTGCGGCTTCCCTGGTTTTTACAATTGCAAAAGCAAAATGGTACAACCGCTTATAGTAACAATCATATAGCTGTTTAAAAGACTGCTCATTACCAGCGGCAATTTCGGACAGCAACTGCGCGGCCATATCTGTAATGTCTTTAGGACTATTCATAACAGCAATCGCCTGGATCAGACAAACAATATTAAAGAATTAATATTTAAATGACAATATAGTCGTTGCATTTGCTGCACAGCGCCGGTTGGGATATGGCCGGACCTGCATACAGAGAGGCAGGCATATAACAGGAATAGATAGGATATGACGCGATCACTTACCTGCCTGTCAGCTTTTTATTTTCCCTGTGTCTCTTCGCATCACGCGTATTCTTCTTTTCAAAATTTTTTTCCAGCGCTTCGGCAAGGTTCACGCCGGTTTGGTTGGCGAGGCATAACAGCACCCAAAGCACATCTGCCATCTCATCTGCAAGTTCCCCCGCTACCTCGTTTTTTTTGAGCGATTGCTCTCCATACCTGCGTACCATCAGCCGCGATAATTCTCCCACTTCCTCCATTAATATTCCAAGATTGGTGAGCTCGCCGAAATATCTTACCCCAACGGTTTTGATCCAGTGGTCTACCTGTTGCTGGGCCTGCTGCAATGTTATTTCCATAAAGTTTAAATAAAGATCTAAGATAGTAAATCCGAAACCGTTAGATAAAGCCCGAATACGGAAGCTCGAAATCCGAAGTCCGAATACAAGGCGAAATAGTGACATAATATACTCCTTTGCGCTCGCTGCCCCTTAGCGTGCGCTGCGTGAAACATGAGGTAAAGTACCAAGAAACAAATCACAAGAACCAAATAAAACCTGAAATCCGAATATGAAAGCTCGAAATCTGAAGGGAAGGACCAAATAACAAATTACAAAAACCAAATAAATATTAAATTCGAAATCCGAAAAGGCGCAAAAAAGGAACTCACATACCATATACTCCTTTGCGGTCGCTGCTCCTTTGCGCACGCTGCGTGAAAAATTCAAATCCGAAATCAATCCCTGTAGCCTGAAACCTGGATCAATCTCAAATTTCTAAAACACCACCCTGAAGCTGCCGAAAATACCGAAGCGATCAAATGTTTTTTCGGGGAGAGGCCTCGGCAATACTTTCCAGATAAAATCGAGCCGGAATATTTTAAAAATATTATCCACCCCCGTACCGATCTCCATGTATGGCTTTCCGTCAAGACTTTTGAATCCATGTTCCCTATTGCCAAAATTATACTCTTTATTGGCCTGGCTTAAACCACCCCAGAATACTTTGGCGCCCCAAAACTGCCTGAACTTCAACATCCGGGTCAGAGGGATAAAACGAAACAGCCCGTTGCCGATATTGTGCTCTACATTTATACCGGCATACCAGTCTGTTAAATACTCATACCGGGTCATCATATTGAAGGCATATTTATTATAGTACCACAAATTATTGCCCGGAGGGATCTCAAGCAGGGTATAAGGCAATGTGCCAAACACTTTGCCCGCATAGGCATTATAATAAATGCTGCCGTAGGGGGCTATCTTTTTGTAGTCGGATATGCTACCCCCCAGTTTCTGGTAATCATAGCCGCTCCTGAACAGGCCGGAAATGCCTTTTGAATAATGCGCTTCCACGATCGGGTAATCGCTCCCGATACTGATCCGGTAAAAATTGCCGTCGAGGAATTTTTCAAGATAAGCAAAGCGGAGCTTGATGCCCATTTCAAAGCTATTGAGTGGTTCGCCGCCATTGGCAACGGGGAAGCTATCTTTTACCGGAAGGTTAGAGAGGGGAATGGACCGCCTGCGCGTACTATTAAGCGTAACCGAGAAACCACTGCTCCATTCTTTAAAATATTCCAGCTTTTCCTGCTCCACTTTCATGTACTTGAGCGGAACACGGGGCTTTCTTAAGGCGATGGCAAACAGGTTATCGCTTCCCACTTCATCATAATAAACCTGACCGTTATCAATATCGCTTATGAAAGAGGCCATCAGGGTAGAACGGGGCGATTTGTTGAACAGGTAGAGACTCTGAAACCTCCCTTTAATTTTTTGATCGGAAAAACCGTAAGCCAGGTAACCTGTAAGATAGATCTTTTTATTAAAGCCGGTGTTTGTTCCCAGGTCAAAACGCAGTCTCAGCCCTTCATAAGCATTAGCGGTTATCCAGTTGTACCAGGGCCCGATTTCATAGTTACCTACATTTTTATATCCCGTGCCAATAAAATAAACCATGTCGGTAAACCGCTGGAAACTGGGCATTTCCATAAGGGTATCAATCATCTTATAAATGCCCTTTTCCGTTCTGGTCAGCTCCTCATGCCGGGCATCGCTCCAGTAAGCATCTGAATGCCTGGCCGCCGAATCGGCGATCACTACTTCTTCTCTCAGCTTGTTCTTTCCCAACTCCCTGGCAATCGACGTATCATTAACAAGGATATTCCGGTAGGTGCTGGTTTTGCGTCCAATAAAATTCAGGCGTTTCTTATCTAAAAAAACAAAATCTGCTACAAACTTGTCCTTTGCCAGAAACCACACCGAATCATTAATAAGCTGGTATTCCTGTACAAGATCGAGCTTTTCAACAAAGTTCAGGTTGGCCAGCTCCGAAACACGCAGGTTCATCTTCATTACGGCATAGGAGGAGTCGGCGATCCAGGCATCACCGATAAAAGTGTTTTCTCCTTTGTGCTTGGGCGTAAACAAAAAATGGAAAAAACGCCTCCCTCCTATATACTGTGTGTCGGGTACACGGTAATGATAGTAAGCCGGGCCATAATCGCTGATAGGGCTCACAAAATCCTTGTCGAACACCGGTATAAAGTTTTTATACACATTCACATTCTGGTACATGCCTCCAAGCATTTTGCTAATACTCGGATTATTGAACCCGATGGTTTTAACAGCTTTAAAAACCTCCCTGGTTTTTTGGGGTTTTCGCTGGTAATAATAGTCTGAAAGAGACTCGGTTAAGTAAAGCGGTAATATAGGCTTGCTTTCAGTTGTGGAATCAATGTTTTCATAGATAACAGACTTAAAGGGCTTCAGCAAAGGGAATTTGATGAGCTTGTTATTGGTCGCATCGTTGAGATCGGCTTCCAGCTTATTGTATAATTCGTAGGAAAAATTATCAAACCTTGCCCGGTCGTTCAATGGCTTATGCTGCACTATTTTGCGCCACATGATCATACCCTTCCCGATCTTGCTTTTGATGATCACCTCCGTATTGCTTTTTCCCCTTTCCATCTCAATGATCACCTGTATCTCTTCCAGCGTGGTATCTATCGGCAACGCATAGTCTTCAAAACCAACAAAAGTAACCAGCAATGTATCGGATGGCCAATGGGAGAGCGTAAATGAAAAATTACCCGCAGAGTCGCTCAGAGCACCTACAGTAGTATTTTTAAATTCGAGCGAAGCAAAAGCTATGCGCTCTTCACTATGGGAATCCTGTATATGACCAGACAACTTTTTGACCTGCGCCGAAGCACCGTATGAAAAAAAGGACAAAAATATTATTATGCTACTAATCAGCCATTTAAAGCCCATGTATGCAAAAGTAAACACACTGTAATGTATAACCTGCAATAGTTTGCTTACAACACTATTTTAAGATTGTGTTAAGAACGCGTTGCCATGCTCAATTATTCATTACAATAATAAAATAATGGATGATGCTAAATGATACGCTGATAGCTGTTTTGCTGCAAACGTTGCACAGGCTTCGAGATACCGGATAATATTTTTATAATGAATAATCATCTAAAAATTTGCATATATCAGTTTTTCATATTTACTTTGAATTTCAAAGCACTTTTATGGAGCAAGATATTTCCGCAATAGACACCTTAAAAGATATTAAGCAAATAATGGAGCGCAGCAGCCGCTTTATCAGTTTGAGCGGGTTAAGCGGTGTAGGCGCAGGTATTTGTGCTTTAGCCGGAGCCTGGTTTGCCCGCCCGTTTATTTCCGGGAATGTGCCTGCCCATAAGGAAGACTATACTCATAGTACCCTTACTATCGGGGATATCATGGAACATCACCTCTTTACCATTGCACTGCTGACATTATGCTCCGCCATAGCAGTGGCTTTTTTGTTTACCTGGCTCAAAGCCCATCAAAATAAGGCGCCCATATGGAGCGCCACTTCCAGGAGACTGGTCCTTAATTTTTGTATTCCGTTAGTTGCCGGAGGGGTATTTTTGCTGCGTATGGCGCAGATGGGCTATTTTGGACTGATCGCGCCGGGATGTCTTTTATTTTATGGCATATCACTGGTAAATGCCGGTAAATACACTTTAAGTGAAGTAAGATACTTAGGATATCTCCAGATGGTACTGGGCTTGGCCGGGTGCTGGTTCCCGGAAGCAGGCTTGTTTTTCTGGGCGCTTGGATTTGGTGTATTACATATTATATATGGCGCGGCAATGTGGTGGAAGTATGATAAGAAAAGCTAAAGATATAGGACGCTTACCTATACCTTTAAAAAGATGGTATGAAAAATCCGATAGAGAATTTAAATAAAGTATTTGACAGCCGGATCAGGTTAGGCATTATGAGCTCTCTTATAGTGAATGAAGATCTTAATTTCAACCAGTTGAAAGAAATTATAGGCGTTACAGACGGTAACCTGGCATCCCATTTAAAAACGCTCGAAGAAAATGAATATATAAAAGTGCAGAAGGGATTTATTGGCAGAAAAACAAATACCACTTATGCAGTTACCAAAGCCGGGGAAAAGGCTTTTAAACAGCATTTGGATGGTTTGGAACAAATGATAAAGCGTATAGCATAATTTTTTTTCTTCAAATACTTTGAAATTCAAAGTGCTTTTAAAAAAACAAAACCATGGGTACAAAAACTGTGATCAATTCCCTGTCGGCCCAAAGGCTCACCATTAAAGGTATTCTTGTGGCATGCCTTATCCTGTTTATGCTCATACCTTCCCTGTTCATCATGAACCTGGTAAGTGAAAGATCAGACCGCCAGCAGGCTGTTGCCAGGGAGATAAGCTCCAGATGGGCAGCCAGGCAAACATTTACCGGACCTTTACTTGTAGTACCCTACACAGAAAGCGTTATAACAGAGAATGAAAAAACAACGGTCTATAAAAAATACGTCTACTTTTTACCTGAACAGCTCAAGATAAATGGGGAATTGCAGCCGGAAATAAGGCATAGGAGCATCTACCATATTGCAGTATACAAGGCCGATCTGCAAATAGAGGGGTATTTCGCCCCGATACAAACCCGAGAGCTTTCTATTGCGAAAGAAGACCTGCAGATACAGGAAGCGTTTGTTTGTATAGGGCTTGATGATTTCAGGGGCATTGAAGACCAACCGGGTCTTGTATGGAATGAGACCGGCTATACTTTTAAGGCGGGTATACCGGATGATCATATTATCAAAAACGGATTGTACGCCCCTGTTGCCTTAAGTTACGACGACCTGAACAGTCCGAATACTTTTAAGCTGCAGTTGCATATCAAAGGTTCGGAAAATTTATCCTTTACCCCCACCGGTAAAACAACTCATGTTAACATCACTTCCTCCTGGACCAACCCTTCTTTTGATGGCAGCTTTTTGCCTGTAGCTGACCCCGCAATCAATGACAAAGGTTTTGTTGCCGAATGGAAGGTGCAGCACCTGAACCGCAACTATCCCCAAAGCTGGAAGGAAGGCAATTATAATATAGAAGAATCAAGGTTTGGAGTTACCCTTTTGCAGCCGGTTGATTCTTATGCAAAGACCATGCGCTCTGTAAAATATGCCATCCTTTTCATTGCGCTTACCTTTGGACTGTATTTCTTTCTCGAAATATTGCAGAAAAGAACGGTACATCCCATCCAGTATGTGCTGGTAGGACTGGCGCTCAGCATTTTCTATACCTTGCTGCTTTCTGTTTCTGAATACCTGCACTTTACTATCGCCTATAGCGTAGCAGCTTCGGCAACGATTACACTCATCACACTTTATACAAAAAGCATATTTCATAAATGGAAAATTGCTGCACTGTTTGGCGCTTTACTCACCCTGCTCTATACATTCATTTTTGTATTGCTGCAGCTCCGGGATGGCGCTTTGCTTGTTGGAAGCATAGGCTTATTTATCCTGCTGGCTGTAACGATGTATTACTCACGGAAAATAAACTGGTATGGGCAGCTAAGCCAGCCGGTGCATACAAGCTGATGGCCGGCACGGGCTGTATACATTCGCTGACCTATGAGAAGCACCATCATATATGCTTTATCCTGAATAACTTTATAATGTAGGGCAGAAAACGCCTATACAGGTATGTAGAGGCTGCTGAATAACTGAAGATGCCTCATAGATTTTCTGAAAAGAAGTCGATTACCACTAATTCCGGCGATCGGCAAGCAGACCGGTCTATGAATACAACAGCCACGAATTCACTAATATTTAATGAAAATTCGTAAGCGCTACGTAAAGGCATTGCTGCCGGCCCGGTATTACTGGGCGCCATTGGCAGCGTAATTGCCGGCGCCATAATTTTTATTCCAAAATTACATGGGGCTAAATAAAAGCAAGGCCTTGCCACAAAGGCACGAAGAAAATTAAACCTGAAGATCAGGACTTTGTGTCTCCAAGTCTTAGTGGCATATCTTTAGACCGGCCTTTTTAGTCAACCCTGTTTAAAAATCCAGCCCAAGGGAGAAGTACCATACGGGCTTGCCGTTAAAGAAGCCGGTCATGGGCCAGCCGGCATCTAACCGTAGAAAGTAACCCAACAATGTGCTTCTCAGCCCGAAGCCATAGCCGCCGGCAAAAGGCCCTACACCCTGACTCCTGAAAATAACCTGCACTGTTTGCTCCCGGTTAATATAGGACATGTAGGGGCGTTTTAATTTGTTGTAAGCTCCGTCCCAGGCAGTACCCAGGTCAATGAATTGCACCAGCTGGAAATTCCTTAAAAAAGCGTTATTGATAGGGCGGCTCAATAAAGTGGTAAACACGGGCAATCTGAATTCGCTGTTGATGACCACTGCGTTATTGCCATTGGCTGCATTTTGCCTGTAGCCCCTGAGGTTTACCGCTAAAGACTGGTATGCGTAAGTTTGGTTAGGTGCAGGTTTATTGGCATCGTTGAACTTCGGAGCTATCCAGCTATCTGTGCCACCCAGGTAATACAATATTTTCTGGCTACCCCATGAAATATCCACAGCACCTCTTCCCGCCCAGATAAAATTGCGGTAAATAGGGTAATAATAACGTATATCCGTACCTACATTGAAAGTCAACTTACCTTGCTTCTGCTTGGTAAGATCGGTGTTAATATCCGTATATATTTTATACCGTAACCCATTCCAGATATTCAATGTAGGGTTAATGGTATTATCGTGCACATATTCGAAATGCGTAAGCAGCGAATTTTTAACCGTATCCGGTACTGCCAGCGTGTACTCCGGCGGATAATTGGGATTAGATTTTATGGTTACCCGGTCTGTGCGTAAAGCCACATGGGCGCGAAGACTCCTTACTTTATCCCAGGGGTAAGAAACATTGACCTGGTAAATATTGGAATAGAGCTTATTATCCATTATACTCCTGATATCATCTCCATCAAAAAACGGGTAATTGGTTATAGTAGAGCGATAATAGGTAAGCCCCCAGTCTAACCGCCTGCGCATATTATAAAAGCTCAACAGCACATCTTTATCGTCTAAATTGAGCCCCAAACGAAAGCCGCCTATAAATCTGATATCCTCAAAAAGATCTGAAACGCCGATCCTTACAATCCCATTTAAATTAGAGCTTCCATTGGTAAGGTAAATCGGACCGCCACCACCGCCATAAGGCTGCCAGCGGGTCATTAATACAGAGTTGTTGAAACCCGAAACCGAATATTCGGTTGCAAATTTCAACCTATAATCGTATAGTTTGGCCTGGGAAAGTGTAGTTTCTTCTTCCACCGGCTGGTTATCGGCGTCAAATACCCTTCCGGCTACTGCACTGTCGGGCTTTTCATTTTCAAACTCACTTTGAAAAACGGCTCCCTCGTTGCTTGTGGTATCTGCTGCAGGAGGCTGGTAAACAGTGGCTGCCCCTTTCACTATTCTATCCTGCTCCATTACTTTCTTCATGTACTCGGTAGGCCGTACATTGATATTCCTTCTTTTCAGGGCGTCGTCATTCACTTTGAGCTTATACAATAATTTAAGATTACCCTCCTGCCGCACTTCTGTTACCTGGCCCCCATCCCCTGCTATCCGGGTTTCCTGCAGTCCGCTCTGGTAATTGGTTATCGGAAAGGCATAAGCCGAATCGGTAGTGACCGCCATATAGCCAATGGAATCCGGCTCATTTTTATTCCACACCTGCAGTATGGAATCCAATTCGGCATGATCAGGGTTACGCAACAGCTCATCTCCTACCCTGTAAATGGTATCCACCCCGGCCTTGCGCGTGGTAAAGAATCCCGCATACCGGTTGGCTATCCCCATTTCATCATTTACGAATGTAAAATGATTGGTATTGTATTGCATCGGATAACGTGCATTCCCGTACTTTACATGAGTGAGCTGCGAAATTTGCCTGAACTCACTTCTATTCCAGTTATCCACTAAAAATATATTGTACGGGTTATTGGAGGGCAGGGCGGTATCGCTGTTAACAGCATTCCCCGACGGGCGGTTGGATGAAAAGATGATACCTGTTCTGTTTGGAAAAGCTACAAAAGAAGGATCAAGATCGTCGTATACATCATTGGTGATCTGCTCCAGGGCTTGTTCATTTATTTTATAAACAAAGATATCGGAATAGCCATTTTTTACGGCACTGAACAAGAGCGTATTCTGATCCAGCATGTATTTTACATCTGTAACCTGATCGAACTCTTCGGGCAATTCCTGCTTAAATTTTTTAAGCCGGGTTACCAGGTCAAAAACGAACATCCTGATCTTGTTCTTTACACTGTATACCACCACAAGCTTTGATCCTTTGGGATCCCAGGCCAATTGGGGATAGTTGGGATTGATCTCGTTTTGATTATCAAGCACCCCCGATTTCAGCAAGATCTTCCTTTTGAATCCAAAATCTTCCAGTTCAATACGGTAGATACCTTTTTTGAACCGCACTACGGCATAGGTGCTGTTCCGTGGGTTGGGATTGGCCTGGAAACGATAATAATCCAGGTTCTTGTTCACTTCTTCCAGTGCTACCACACTACCTTTGGGGGCGTTCCTTCTTCCCCGCAGATCTTTATAGTATTTGTCTGCCTCCTTTTCCATGAATTCGTTCAGCACTTCCTTGAATTTCTTCTTGGTAACCTTTAAGCTCGCAGAGTTGAGACTTTTGTATATGCGGGCAAGATAAAGAAAGTAGGTAACGTTATCTTTCCGGTAATTATCTGCTATAAAACGCCAGAAGGCATGTCCGGCAAGTTCGGGCTTATCAAATGCGAACTGGTAAAAAGTCCTGTAATCGCCGGAAAGCAGGGCTGATTTCAATTGATCATCCAATGCCGGGCTCCAGTTTTCGGCAGCATACCTTACATATCCTTCGGTCAGCCATTTGGGCAGGTCAAGGAGTGCCTGGTTGCTGGCAAACTCGCCGAGATCGTCCCCAAACAATAAATTCTCAAGCAGCACTTTGGCAATGCCCTGTCTGATCTGGATCTTCAGGTTTTCATGATCGCCATTGAAATACACGATCATTTTGTTGTTTACAAATTTGGTAACGCCACCGGTATTCTGCCAGTCTATACCCAGCCCTATATTGGATTGCTCCAGTTCGTTAAAGCTGTTGTAAACCACTATATTGATCCTTCGCTGCGATCCATATTCCACGAAGTCTTCCAGCCCCGGCAGCTCTTTTTCTGCAAGCTGTGCGGTATATTTCCCAAGTGCCAGCCCGTTCTGGCTAAAGTATACATTGAAATTTCTTGTCTGGTAATAGCGCCATTTGAACTTTTCATATTGCACCCTGTTCTTCCCGAATTCCACCTCATTGACCTGGGTAAAGGCCTCCTGCCGTATAATAAGAGAAAGTACAACCAATGCCAAACTTCCGAGATAGTACCGCCACCTGTTCTGTAAGATTCCCATAATTTCGTGCATTCTGAATATTAAAATTAGCGTTTTTAAAATATAAAAGAGCATTATGTTGCTTGTTAAAGTTTTTACATTTAATCCGGTTCAGGAGAATACCTATCTGCTCTACAACGAGCAGAAAGAATGCATGATCATTGACCCCGGATGCTACTACGACGAGGAAAAAGAAACGCTGGCTTCATTTATCGGGAGTAATGCTTTAACACCAAAGCTGCTGTTGAATACCCATTGCCACCTCGACCATGTTTTCGGCAACAAATGGGTTGCTGAAAAGTACGGATTAAAACTTCACCTTCATGAAAAAGAGAAGCCGGTACTGGACTATGCGCCCGCTTCGGGATTAATGTGGAACCTGCCTTTTGACAATTATAAAGGTGACGTATTGTATATACGGGAAAATGACAGGATAACGTTGGGGGAAGATACGCTTGATGTGCTTTTTACCCCCGGCCATTCACCCGGAAGTGTTGCTTTTTATTGCAGGCAACAGCAGTTCCTTATCGGGGGAGATGTGCTGTTCAGGATGAGTATCGGGCGTACAGACCTGCCCGGAGGCGATCACTCTACGCTGCTCAACAGCATACGCTCGGAGCTTTTTGCCCTACCCGACGAAACAGTAGTATACCCCGGGCATGGCGAACAGACTACCATCGGGTTTGAGAAAAAACACAATCCGTATGTGGCGATTTGAGATTCGAGATTTGAGATTGATCGGGGTTTCAGGCTACAGGTGTTGATTTCGGATTTGAATTTTTCACGCAGTGTGCGCAAAGGAGCAGCGATCGCAAAGGAGTATACGTGATCTTATTGCTTCACCTTACATTCCGATTTCCGATTAATATTTATCTGGATATTGTGATTTGTTTCTTGGTGCTTTACCTCATGTTTCACGCAGCGTGCGCAAAGGAGCAGCGACCGCAAAGGAGTATACGTGATCTCATTGCTTCACCTTACATTCTGATTTCCGATTTAATATTTATCTGGATCTTGTGATTTGTTATTTGGCTCTTCCCTTTCGAATTTCGAATTTATTTTCTTCGAATTTGGGTTTTATTTGGTTCTTGTGATTTATCTTTTGGTGCTCCTCCCCCAACCAATCATTCACCTCCCATTTGTTTCGTATAGGACTTAATGAACAAGGCACCCAGGTTTTTATAGGGTGGTATATAGTTTTCAAACCTTTCTTTGGCATCGCCCGAGGGGAACCGGGCAGCGAGGTCTTTCCACATAGGCAGCCATTCAATATCTTTGCCATCCTTCAAGTCATCATTTATCGCTTTAAGAATAGGCTCGTTAATGATTTTTGTACCTACCTCCTTCGAAGAAATAATATGCGCATCAGGGCATGTTTTTAGCACATCGTCCAGATTGTGAAAACCACCGCAGGAACCTAGTATTACTATTTTTGAAGAAGGCGGAAGGTTCCTGATAGTAGAGCTAACCCAATAACTGTGTCCGCGGTGTATGGTGATACCTGGTTCCAGGTTATTTTTCTCCAAATATTGATGCAGCCGCATTTGGGCGACGGAATCTAATCCTTTTTCATAATCCAGTGGTAAATTAGCATAAATAAAGACCGGTTTTCCCCTGGTTGACCTTATTTCTACCCAATCGGCATTCCGCTTTATTTTCCAATCGGCTCCTGTGAACATGCTCATAAAATTGGCATATGATTCTTTTCCGTCCTGGTCGCCGTAAAAGAAAACCTGCTGCACAACCCGGTTACTGTCGTCTAAAAGGTCTTTATAATTTACACGGTATACGGGAGGTATTTTCAGCTTCGCTGCAACATCAATGCTGCTGTCTTCCGACGACTGAAAGATGATCTGCAGGATATCATAAATAGCGATTGCCCTTTTGTCGTGCTGCCCTTTTGCCTGCTTCAGGTTTTTTTCTATTTCCTGGTCTATCAGTCTTTTTACCAATGGGTTTTTTATACTCCCGTACGAATCTGCCACATCCACTGCATCTTCCAGCGTGCCGCTTTTTTCAAGCCCTCTTACAAAAGCCATCATTAAGCGCTGTGAATTGCTGTCGGGCATGGTTTGCAGGAATTCATCCAGCTTATTGTATCCCGCTGCCAGCCTGATAAATTTCTTGAACCGGTCGAACCTCACATCCATCAGCAGGCTGTCTCCTGAAGGAACGGGCATCCGCTGCATCATCCGGTTAAATATACCTTTGTAGCTCGAGGTATACATTACATCTTCTCCCAACACGATCAGGTAATATAATTCCTGTGGCGTAAGAGGGTCAATGATTTTGAACCTTGCATTATCCGGAAGATCATGCAGCGCGTTGACCTCCTCAATAAAAACATTCCTGGCGCGATCCTGGAGCTTGAATAATAATTTATCGTAAGCCAGCGGGGTATCTTTTTTGATCAGCCGTTCGGCATAACTCACCTGGGTTTTAACAAGCAGCCGATAATACAGCAGGTTGTCGTTCATGGTTTGGAATATATCGGGCATGGTAAGCCGCCCGTGCACGATCTCATCGAGGAAAGGATAATATTGCTGTCCACTTTTACTGGTAGCTATGGCAGCAATGGTTTTGACAAGGGGATCATTATTTCTCCCGATCAGCCGTCCGGCCTGAGTACGCGTGGCAGCAGCATAATCATATAATTGGTTGGGGTTTCTGTACGCCACTGCCTTTACAAGACTGTCGGCAAACGGAACATTATAATATTGCTCCAGCATACCGAGTATCTTATCGGGATATTTTTGACAGAACTTCCTGAATAAAATGATACGGGAGGCTTCAAACCCCTGGTTTTCATACATGGCGCTCCCGCTACCATTAATATTAATATTACCAACTTCATAGGAAGCATTTTCTACGATAGAGCGGATATCCTGCTTATTGATATCCGCAGTCATCAATGCCTTATAATTTTCCAGCAGTTCACGGGCAAAAACAGCATTAAAAATTTTGTTGCGCCAGCCGGTGTTAAACCCTTTAAGAAGGTTTTCAAGCCCGCTCAGGTATTTTACCTTTAGCCGGTGATCCAGGCGGGCATCCTTTTCTATTGAATCGGTGAGGGTATTGACATCCTTGATTAACGCATTGGTAATTAAGGTATTAATATCTTTGTTTGCAGACGCATTGATCCATTCGCCGTTCCCGCCGTTAAACCGGAGGGCCAATTGCTGTTCCTTTTCGATATTTTCATGATAACGGATACGGGCAATATCCACTTTCTTTTTTAAGGTATCAATATGTGCTGAGGCAACTGTAGAAAAAAGAGCGCATAACAGAAGTATGGATATTGTTTTATACATAATATAGCGAACTGCTGCAAAATTAAGGATAATAGGTTAGCCGGAACTGCCCGGATAACAGGCGATCAGTTATTTTGTTACTGCAACGACCATTCCACTAACGATATCCCCGGAAATTTAGTGCCAGGATCAGCATACGGGTTAACAATTTCATAATCCCCGCTTTTAGGTGTATGCTCCCGGCAGGGTTATTTTTGCGTAAACATATTGTTAATGGACCAGAAAGGAAAAACCATACTTATAGCAGATGATGAGCCGGATATACTGGAGATCGTGGAGTACAACCTCAAAAAGGAAGGATACGAGGTCATTACGGCAAATGACGGGGAGGAGGCGCTGCATAAAACCAGACTCTTTAAGCCCGGGCTGGTTATACTGGATGTGATGATGCCTTTTAAAAACGGCATGGAAGTATGCAAAATACTGAGGTCAACGCCTGTGTTTAGGGATACCCTTATTGTATTCCTCACCGCGTTAAATGACGAAATATCACATATCAAAGGATTGGAATACGGTGCAGATGACTATATCAGCAAGCCGGTGAGTCCAAGGATACTGGTTTCTAAAGTAAATGCGTTGTTCAGAAGGGTACAAAAAACTGAGGATGACAAAGTATTGCAGGTAGGCAGCATTACAATAGATCCTGTGAAATTTGTTATTCTGATTGACGACCGGGAGATCGCCTTAGCCAAGAAGGAATTTGAACTGCTTCACCTGCTGGCTACCAAACCCGGGCGGGTATTCCTTCGTAATGAAATACTGAGCGAGATATGGGGAACGGAAGTGATCGTAGGCGACAGAACCATTGATGTGCACATCAGGAAGATCCGCCAGAAGCTGGGAATAGACTGCATCACCACCGTAAAAGGGGTTGGATATAAAATTGTGCTTTAAAAAAGCGACGGTATCATTCCTGCGCAGGTAAAAGCAATATACGTTATGCTCACTACAAAAAATATATCTCCGGGCCGGTTAGCCGGTTTTACGGCGTTCTTTATTGCACTCCCCGTTGCCGCCGGCATATTTTTCTTAAAGCCGCTGTGGTGGGTATTTTTTTTGGCTTTTGCCGTAGTAGCGGCCGGGAGCTATGCACTTATTCTGTATACGCTTCAACGGTTCATTTACCGGAAAATAAAACTGATATATAAATTCATCTACCAAACCAAGGCCAGCAAAAGGGAAGAATTTTACTATAAAAGCCTGCTCCCTCAAAAAAGCATAGAAGAGGTAAGTGAAGACGTAGAAAAATGGGCCGAACAAAAGAAAAAGGAAATTGAGGTATTAAAAGCAAACGAAGCGTACCGGAAAGAATTTTTGCAGAATCTCTCACATGAATTAAAAACTCCCATTTTTGCCATACAGGGATATGTAGAAACTTTGCAGGGAGGTGCAATAGAAGATCCGGAACTGAGTGCCAAATTCTTACAGAATACCTCAAAAAACATATCGCGCCTGGTTAATCTGCTGAACGACCTCGATGAAATAACCCGCCTGGAAAGCGGAGAGCAGGTTTTATATAAAGAACACTTTGTTGTACAGGAACTGATACGCGAGGTTTTTGATTCGCTTTCCCTGCTGGCTTCAAAAAAGGAATTAAAATTAAATATAAAAAAAGGCTGCGAAGCGCCTATCACAGTTTGTGCAGATAAAGAAAAAATAAGACAGGTACTCATTAACCTTACAGACAATGCTATAAAATACGGTAAACCCAATGGCAATGTAACGGCCAGCGCGTATGTAACAGACGAAAAGCATGTGCTGGTGGAAATAAGTGATGATGGCATCGGGATCGCCGAAGAACATATTCCCCGCATATCGGAAAGATTTTACCGCACCGATGCTGCCCGGAGCAGGAAAGAGGGCGGCAGCGGCCTGGGACTTGCCATTTGCAAACATATTATTGAAGCGCATGGTCAAAGCATCCATATCCGTAGCAAACCGGATGTAGGCACCACGTTCGGATTTATTTTAAATGCAAAAGAAGGGCAGGGTTAAAAACAATATAAGCAAGTAAAATTCCCGGAAAAGCCTCCTGTATTACCGTAAAAATACGGTTCAAAAAGCTACGTAAAGGCTTGAAAGTCCTCTTTTTAAACATGAAAAATCTTGCAAAAATCAAAAAACATTGTAATTTAGTCTCAGTTTTCATAGGGTACGGATTAAAAACGGGCCAGGGTTTCCACCCAGGCCCAACTTATTGATGGTCTTTTTTTCTGATTTATTGTTCTTATAAAAACAAGGTTTTACAAATTAATTTTCTCAAATCTGTATCCTCTCTCCGTAAAATATGTCAATACTTTCGGTAACGCATAGGCTAAGTTCCGCCATGCCTTTTCACTGTCGTGAAAAACGATAATATCTCCCGGCTTTGCTGCCAGTATCACATTTTGTAAACAATCCTCAGGTGAAACCTTAGGATCAAAGTCAGCGCTCAGCACAGACCACATAATCACTTTCATATTAAAGGGACCGGCGCCGGTAAGGTGTTTGATCTGCCAGCGGGAGGCTTTGCCATAAGGAGGTCTGAACAGAGAAGAGTCAATATGCTTTGCTGCAGCAGCTACGTCTTTAAAATAGGTAAGATCTTTCGTTTTCCAGCCATTGAGATGACGGAAAGTATGATTGCCCACCCTGTGCCCCTCGTCTAATATCCGGCGATATATTGGGCTGTGCAGCGTCACATTTTTTCCGATGCAGAAAAAAGTGGCTTTGGCATTGTATTTTTTCAATTCATCCAGTACAAAAGCAGTAGCCCGGGGATGAGGCCCATCGTCGAATGTAAGGTAGAGCACCTTTTCTTTGGTTGGGATATCCCACACACAGGCAGAGTATAATTTTTTTAACCACCAGGGCGGCTTTATAAAATAGCGCATCGCTTATTTTTTTACCTGCAGAACAATTACCGCGCTGTAATCGCTGATGTGCAGGTCGGAAAGATCAAATGAAAGGGCTCCGTAAGGCTAAGGTAATTGTATTCCGGCAGATTGATATATCCGCCTTACTTTTGCGGTCTATGCCAGCAACTAAGAAAGTACGTGTACGATTTGCACCCAGTCCTACGGGCGGGCTACATTTGGGAGGTGTAAGAACCGTTTTGTATAATTATTTATTTGCAAAACAGCACAAGGGAGATTTTATACTTCGTATTGAAGATACCGATCAGAGCCGCTATGTACCCGGCGCAGAGGAGTATATTTTTAATTGCCTGAAATGGGTAGGACTTGAGCCGGATGAAAGTACAGTTCATGGCGGCGCATACGGACCTTACCGGCAGAGTGAAAGAAAAGACCGGTACAGGCAGTATGCCGGACAGTTAGTAAAGGCGGGCTATGCTTACTATGCATTTGACACGGCGGAGGAACTGGAAAAAATGCGGGTGAACTTTAAAACAGATCAAAACCCTTCTCCGCAATACGACCATACTGTGCGTACAGCCATGCGCAACTCCCTTACCCTGCCGGAAAGTGAGGTGCAAAAGCTATTATCGGAAAATGCGAAACATGTGATACGTATCAGGATGCCGGAAGATGAAACCGTGAGCTTTACCGACATGATCCGGGGTGAAGTGCGGTTTAACACTTCGGTGGTTGATGATAAAGTATTGCTGAAAGCCGATGGTATGCCCACTTACCATCTGGCAGTGGTAGTGGATGATTACCTGATGCAGATCAGTCACGTTTTTCGTGGCGAGGAGTGGCTGCCCAGCGCTCCGGTACATGTTTTGTTATGGAAATATTTGTTCGGGGCTGATGCCATGCCGCAATGGGCGCACCTGCCCCTGATACTGGGACCTAACGGGAAGCTCAGCAAAAGGGATGGAACCAAATACGGCTTCCCGGTATTTGCCATGAACTGGA
>CAZREP010000072.1:0-21945 GCA_964599035.1 uncultured Terrimonas sp.
GCATTGCACTGGCAGCCCTACAATGAAGAAGTGGGAGAATGCGCACAACCCCGCTGGCGGGTATTCCCCGATATCTCCGGCGGCGGGCATTTTCACGATCTTGCTTCCCACCAGTTCGACTTCCTGGAATATGCTTTGGGCCCCATAAAACAGGCAAAGGGTATATCGCGCAACCAGGCGGCACTGTACCCTGCCGACGATATAGTGGTAGCCGGTTTTGAATTTGAATCGGGGATATTAGGAACAGGAAGCTGGTGTTACACCATTAACAAGGAGCAACGTATAGACCGGTCACAACTTATCGGCTCAAAAGGGAAGATCAGCTTTTCCTTTTTTGAGAGCAGTAAAATAACTATAGAAACACCCGAAGGGACGGTGGAATATGATGTTCCCTATCCGCCTCATGTTCAGCAGCCTTTGCTCGAAACCATTGTTGCGCAGCTGAGGGAAGAGGGGAAATGCCCCAGCACCGGCGAAACGGGGGCAAGGGCAAATCTCATCATGGATTGGATCACAGGCAAATGATACGGAGGCCGGAGTGGCGATAGTAAATTGCTGATTGCCTACGGCTGGTGGCCATTGATGTTTGCCTTTCCTTTTACCGGCTACAGCCACCCGGATCGCTTAAAGAAATAATATAGCAGGCTGCAGGCGCAAATGGTAACAACAATGACAGCATAGTAACCATAATGCCATTCCAGCTCCGGCATAAATTTGAAATTCATTCCATAAAAGCCGGCGATCATGGTAGGTATGGCAATAATAGCGGCCCATCCTGCAAATTTTTTTGAAGTATCGTTCTGGGATATGGAGATCAGCGAAAAATTTGCTTCCAGCGCGGTATTCAATAACTCCCTTGTATTATCTATCATCTCGTTAATACGTACAGCATGATCGTAGATATCGCGAAAATAAGGCTGTGTTTCATTGGAGATGCTCTTAATATCAAACCGCATCAGGCGGCTGCACATATCTATCAACGGCGATACCGCTCTTTTCACTTCCAGTAATTCCCGCTTTAATTCGTATATCTGTTCTGTGGTTTCCCGGCTGGGTTTCCCTTTGAATATTTTATCTTCAATTACATCCAACTCCTGCTCCAGTTCCCCCACAACAGGAAAATACCTGTCAACTATAAAATCCATAATGGCATATAGTACAAAACCCTGGCCTTTTTCTAACAGCTCGGGCATGGTTTCACAACGCGATCTCACTTCGGTATAGGGAACAGAAGAACCGTGACGTATGCTCACAATGAAGTTGTTCCCAACAAAAAAATGGGTCTCTCCAAATTCAATATGACGCTCCTGGTTCATCTGCGCCGTACGCAGCACAATAAAAATTGAGTCGCCGTATAATTCTATCTTAGGACGCTGGTGCGCCCGGTGTGCATCTTCAATTGCCAGGTCGTGTAAATTGAATGCAGCCTGGACTTTGCTGAGTAAGGCTTCGGAGGGCTCATACAATCCTATCCACACGAACTTACCCTTCTCTTTAAGGGCATCATGTACGTTGCTTAACTTGATATCTGCAATTTTTTGACCACCTGCATAAGCGGCGCAATTGATAATCTCTTTCATGTATGGCTGTTTGAAAGTTATCAATATGGTTTGTTACAGGAAGGTCGTAAAAACAAACAGATTAAGCAAACGCTAAACAGATCCTGAAAAGCTTTTATTTGCTTTGCGTTAGCATAGACTGGGTAAACCGGTCTATGCTCAGCTTACAGTATGACCATCTTTTTTGTTGCTGAAAAATGAGATGTTTCCATTTTGTAATAATAAGTCCCCCTGCTTAACCCGGAGCCGTTCAGTTCAATGCTATGCGTTCCTTTTTCCTGCATCCGTTGTACCAGCACCTTTACCTGCCTTCCGTTTATATCAAACAGCGTTAGCTTTACCCAACCGGACTGTGGAACGGAATATTGGATTATCGTATTTCTATTGAATGGGTTGGGATAGTTCTGTTGCAATGCATACCCGGCAGATAGCCCGTTTAAGTTAACGGAAACGATGGAGGAGTAGCTAAAATGACCATCCATGTCCACCTGGCGTAAACGGTAGTAGTACCGGTCCGGCGCTAGGTTATTATCATTGTAGGCATAGCTGTGCAGACCACTGCTGTTGCCCGATCCATTTACAAATCCTATATTCGTCCATTGAACGCCATCCGTGCTCCGTTGCACCTCAAAACCCTTGTTATTGTTCTCTGACGCAGTTTGCCAGGTAAGCTTCACATTATTTTCCACAGATGAGGCCGATAACCCGGTTAGCGTAACGGGTAAAGCTGAACAATCCTCAGCATTCAATACCAGCGTTTGCAGATCCCCCTCCAACTGGCAGCCATTGGCATCGGTTATCCGGGTTAAGCTGATCGTTTCGGTAGCCTGGGTTTGAAATGCAACATCCACCCAGTAGTTGGCGTCACTGTTATCTGAAGGGAAAGGAAATCCATTATCACCCTGATACCTGAAACGACTTCCTGCTAATGCAGTAAGCGGGCTATTCACCACATTGCTGTTCAATCCACCAGCGGTATATGCATAATAATAGCCATCCGGCGAAAAATAAGAAGCCATATAGGTGGTGTTGGCATTTATTGCAACAGGGCTTGCAAAATTGATCTGCTTCCATCCAACAGTATTATCGGTTGTTAAAGTGGCGGTTGCCAAAGGAGGTGCAGCGGGATTCGCAGGATCCCATAAATGACCGGTATAGGTGCGAACAGCAATATCCATTTTATAAAACCTTATACCTGTAATGTAGCCTGCAATATCAGAAGTAAATCTTACGCCTAACTCCACTGCACGATCATCTACTGTTTGAGTTCCACCGGTTGTTGAGGCATCCCAAATAGTATGCACTTCGCCCAAAGGCGCCTGGATATGGGTATTAAAAGCAGCCTGATCATTTACGTTATTAAACGTTTCTCCATTAATAACAAGCGTGTAAGGGGCAGTGCCTGTTGCACCATTAAAGGTGAGAAAAACTTCCTCACCGGCACAAACCGGGGTAACAGGCGACAAACTGCCTGAAGGCAATGCATTGATGGTTACCGTTGCAGTGCTTAATGCGGCCCCGGTGTTATTGCACTCGCCGGCATCTGTTATGCTGGTCAGTACATATTCAATGGGCGAGCCTGATGAGGTTACTTCGGTAAATAATACATCAGCCCAGTAATTGGCATTACCGCTCAAGGGGTCATTAGGAAAACCGCCGCCATATTTGAATACGCCATTGGGTCCATCGGTTCCTGCCGATAGAGCAGTGAGGGAAGAATTGCTTACCGCGTTGCTAAGACCTCCGCCGGTAAAAGCAAAATATCCTGCCGGCGAATAGTAGGAAGCAACATATGTGGTATTGGCCGTTATATAAACAGGAGCGTCAAAGCGCACTTCCTGCCAGCCGCTTTCGGTTTCATTGGTAAAAGCAGCGCTGGCCAAAAGTGTACTTCCATCGGCCGACCATAATTTACCAATATGGGTGCCATTATCGCCTGAACCTTTGTAAAAGCGCACACCGGCAACATACCCGTTTACTGAGGATCTGAATTTAACGCCAACTTCAATGGGCTGGCCATCATTGGCATTGGTAAGCTCTGGTACATCGGTATTGCTCCAGATGCTTTTTTCTGATGCGGAAAAGCTGGCAAACTCATCCCCTACCTGTACCCCGGTGTAGGTCACTCCGTTCACTATAAGATCAAATGGCGCCACGCCGGTTGCAGATGCAAGCGTCAACTTTACCGGCTCTCCCTGGCACACCGGCGAGGTAGCCGTAATGGTTGCCGTGGGCGCAACACATTCCGTATAATTGGCTATATAATCACCGGTAGCCGCCTCATAAAAGCCGTACTCCATTCCCTTTATCATTTGAGAGGTAAAGGGCACCTGCACCCCGTTTCTTGTGATGCTGCTCAGCTTTAGATTATTCACATACTTTGGCAGCATGGCCTGTAAGAAATTAGCCCCTTCAGCAGCCGTTATGGAAAAGCTTAGCTGGTTATTATCCCAGCTCGTAATGCCGAATGATGAATTGTTTCTTCCATCCAGCCAGGTGAGCATTTGTTTGGCTGAAATAACAGGGACCTGCCTGGCCAATGCAGAGGCAATGATGGCTTCAGATCCTTCATGCTCGGCTCCGTTTGACAAATCGGTATGCATATTGGCACAAAACACACCATAGTAACCTTCCTGTCCAAGCGCCTTATCTAATAAGGCGTTGCAAAAGCTGCTGTAATTAATGCCTGATTCATCGGTCATTTGGGTAGGCACCTGGTAACAATCAATAAGGGAACCATCCGTTTTTGCAAAACGCATAGGCATACCCGACCCGGTAAACATGCCCGGTCTGTTTTGCACCCAGCTTTCCGGCCAATAATAGTAATTTACATCCAGCCGGATACCGTGGGCGGCTTCTACTTCTGCCTCCGATGCCCAGTCGCTCCAGGCAATACAATGCGTACGATTGGTAACGATAGGATTAATATTAGATAGGTTTCCCAGTAGTGCTGCTTTTTGATCAGTTATAAATCCGGTCAGCGAAGCAGGTGTCCAGTTATTACAATCTGTATTTACATGTAATCCTATTTCAAAGCCCTGTGCCTGGTAGCTGGCAACCTGTTCATTTGTAATAGGCGTATTGGGAAAAATATAAGAAGTGCTTCGAATGGCGGTCCAGTTGGCAACAGAAGCACCTTCGGGGCTTAGATCAAGGTGCCTCTTAAATCTGCCGGCAGTGCCACCCGTGCCATGGTCATCGCCAGTCATTACAATGGCGACTTTTAGTCCTCTTGGCAAAAACCAGAACCGGGGCAGGGGCTTGCGATGAAAGTTAGACTGGATAATAATATTGGTGAGCAGCCTTTGCTGTTCATCAGCCTGTGGGATGGCTATTTTATTAAAATCAATCCAGTCGGGCTGGTTGTCTCCATCTTTTGCACCATAAAACATATCATTAGAGCGTATAGGGCCGTCTTGCCCGTCTCGTTCATCACCCGCCCACGGCGGATTTCCCTGGCGCGTATAGTTCACTGATTTTGCAAGATCATAGGTAAAGGCCACCGCCCTCCCGCCATTTGCACCTACGTTATGTGTGGTAACAGCAGGATTTGCAGTTGCTGTTGCGGCATCGGCATACAGGGTTGCCAGCGCAGTTGCCCCGTTCAGCGTATACAGGTCGGCTGTTCCATGGTATTGTATCGTTTGATTAACAATGCCGACACCAGGCCCCTCTGAAGTATTTACCAGCAAATAGGCTTCTGATAAAGTACCCACAGCCGGGGTAATGCCTAACAGGGATTGCAATTGTGCATCAGGTCGCATAGTGATTAAAGTACCGCCATTGTTTACCCAGTTACTGAACATCGTTACCTGCCCTGCGTTCAACGGTATCTCTCCCAGTATTGCCACGTCATAATTATTGAGCCCGCTTTCGGTAACAGTACTGATATCAGCGGCACTAAAGGCATTTAATCCCTCGGCACGTAATATTTCCACCATATAACGGCTGAAAGGATTGGATGTATTGCTGATCACCAGCACTGGTCCCCCGGGTCCATCGTTGGGGTTTGAAGGCTGCGCGTGGGTGAAAATTAAAGTTAAAAGAAGAGCATGCAGACACAATAATGCTTTGCTTAGGGATTGGGTAAAAGTTTTTTTCATCTTTGTCGCAGATTAGGTATCAAATAATGTTTTGGTTTTATAGGAGTAACTTTTTAGGATTGGGAATAGAAATAGAATTGTTTTAGGTAAAAATCACTAAGCGTTAATGCTGAATTTTAATAAATAAAAACACTTAATAGCGCACAAAGTACATAAAATTGTCATTCGTCTCTGAGTGAAATAAATTTTTTTTAATACACTTGTTCCGGAAATATGATTTTATTAAAAGTATCGGCAATCAGTAAGCGGGAAGGAAATGATTTTGTATTACGGGATATCCGTTTTACCCAGCAACCTTTACAAAAAATCGCTATTGCAGGGGTATCCGGTTCGGGCAAAACAACCCTGCTTAAAATCGTGGCAGGGTTGATACAGCCGGATGAAGGTGAGGTAATATTTGAAAATAAAAAAGTAAAAGGTCCCCACGAAAAACTGATACCGGGGCACGGTGAGATCGCTTATTTATCGCAGCATTTTGAGTTGCGCAATAACTACAGGGTCGCAGAGATACTGGATTATGCAAACACATTATTGCCGGTAAAGGCTGAGGAATTATATGAAGTTTGCAGGATAAGCCACCTGTTGCAACGAAGAACAGATGCATTATCCGGTGGGGAAAAACAACGCATTGCACTGGCCGGGCTGCTCACTGCCTCACCCAGGCTTTTGTTGCTGGATGAGCCGTTTTCCAATCTTGACCTGATCCATAAAAAAATACTGAAGGCTGTTGTTCGGGATATCAGTGAAGTACTCCGGATCACCTGCATACTGGTTTCACATGATCCCGGTGATATTCTTCCGTGGGCGGATACTATTTTTATCATGAAGGAGGGGCAAATCATCCAGGCGGGAGCACCTGAAGAAATTTATCAATCTCCCGTTAATACCTATGCAGCTGAATTGTTCGGTACCTGCAATGTGATTCGCGATATGTCAACAAAAGCTCTTTTAGGGATAGCCGGTAATGCAATTAATGATGATCCGGTATTTATCCGTCCGGAAGCATTAAAAATAGAAGGCAACAATAAAGCACATACGCTTAAAGGGAAAGTAAATGCGGTATATTTTGGAGGAGGTTATTATGAAGTAGAAATATTGCTTTCTAACAGCAGGATTATAGTCAGAACAGCAAAAGCTCCTCCCATTGTTGGTGATACCGTATATGTGTCGCTGAAGGCGGGTGAAGACAAGCAATAATGTGCATATACTTTCCTGTATTTATCTCTCGCGGCGTACACGGCGAAGCAGCGTGCGCAACGTAATACTTCTTTGCGGATGTCGCACCGCTGCGTTTGCTGCATGAAATAATGCTTTCCTGCTCAGCCTGATAACATCTAAAATGCAGGTATATTATTTAAGTTCATATGCCGATGGGAGCACTCCTTTTTTAAACAGGTCGTAGCCAAACATAGTGGGATTGTAATTGCCGATCACATCCACATCCGCTTTTTCAGGTATTTCGTTTTCCATACCCATGCACCAGAAAGCGGCATTTACGAACAGCCTGCGGAGGCCTTCGCTTTTAAAGTCGATGGAAGCTCCCATCGTGCTGGCAAAAACACGGCCCGTTGCTCCATTCTCCCCCTGGTAGCTCCTGCTCCATGCAACCGGCATAATGGATTTATGCAGGTTCACGCTGCTGTCGGGCGATAGCCCGTTGGTCGACTGCCCGTATACCAACACTCTTGTATTCCCCGGCAATTCCCTCACCGTATATACATCCGTTGGTCCCCAGATATCGGAAACGCCGTTGAGGATCGGATTTTTTTCATCTTTGATGATGCCATTGATCAATCCACGTGTGCCTTCACTTCCATGCTTTCCGTGATGGTTGATCCATGTTTCACCCAATATTCTTCTGCCAAACCCATCTTCCCAGCCCTTTATCTTACTGCCGAAGTGATACTTCGCGTATTTATTATTGGGATCTTTCTTATAGTTAAATGCATGTGTTGCCGTACGTAAGCCGATCACAGGTTTTCCCTGCCGGATATAATCGTCAATGTATTTCATTTGTTCATCAGGCAGCTCTCTGAACCGTGTAAAGATCACCATCAGATCTGCGGTTTGCAGATTTTCCAGCCCGGGGATATTGTTAAGCGTTTCTACGTTAATATAGCCGGTTTGGGGATCAACCGCAAACAGTACCGTGCACCTGAATCCATATTTCCGGGCGAGTATTTTACCAAGCATGGGCAGAGCTTCTTCCGAGCGGTACTCTTCATCTCCGCTGATCAGTACGATATGCTTTCCTTTGCCGGGGCCTTTATCTCCGGTGTAGGTAACCCATTGTTTGGAGGACTGCGCCAGCGTACACGAAGTACAAAAAATAACAACCGCGAATATGTAGAAAATACGGAAGCCTGAAGCAAAGATCTTTTTCATTCGTGTAGTTTATAGTTTAAAAATAAAAGCCACCCGTATAAGGATGGCTTTTAAAAAGAGTATTATCGTTTTATTGTTTGGTTTCGAGCAGTTTAAAGAACTGGTCTAACTGCGGAAGCACCACGATCCTGGTTCTGCGGTTAGCCGCTCTTCCCTGTGCTGTATTGTTGTCGGCAATAGGAACATATTCACTGCGCCCGGCAGCCGTTAACTGGGCAGGAGCTATACCATATTGTTTTTGCAATACCCTTACTACAGATGTAGCACGCTTAACGCTGAGATCCCAGTTGTCTACCAATACGCCTTTGCTGAAAGATACATCATCTGTGTGCCCTTCCACCATATATTCAAGATCCGGCTGGTTTTTCAGCACCTGGGCTACCTTACCTAAAACTTCTTTTGCTTTATCGGTAATAACATAGCTACCACTCCTGAATAATAATTTGTCGGAAATATCTATGAACACCACTCCTTTATCTACCTTAACATTAATATCCTGGTCGTCTAAATTGCCTATTGCACCTTTCAGGTTCATTACCAATGCCATGTTCAGAGAGTCTTTGCGGGCCATAGCCGACTGGAGGTCCTGGATATAGGCATCCTTGGCGCCGATATTTTCAAGCGATTTCTTTATACTTTCAGCCTGGGCGCTGGTGATCACAGACAGGTCTTCCAGTTGCTTTAAGGTTGTAGTGTTGTTTTCTTTAAGGAATGCGAGTTGCTTATTCAGCGCTTCGATTTCACTCTGATAAGCTGCGTTTTTGCGGGCATTCTCTGCTTTGTCATCTTCACAGATTTTAAAATCACCTTGCAACTTTGAGTGCGCCTGGTTCAGGGAATCCAATTGAGCCTGTGCCGCTTTGAATTTTTTACTGCTTACACAGGAAAACAAAAAAGCCGGAGCAAGGGCCAAGAGTAAAAAATGCTTCAATTTCATTTTGAATTGTTTTTTGAGATGTTATTGGTAAAGATATGTTATGAAAATGATTAAAATCGTTTCAGGGGCTGGAAATTCGCACAAAGCTATCATTTTTAATAAAAAAGAGAAAGAATGTACGCATATTCTTTCTCTTTTCGTGCCTTACGGCCTATATTTTGAAAAAATTATCCTCTTCGTGCGCGTGTTTCACTATTGCCCGACGACGGTCTGCTATTGCTTCTGCCTTCGCTTCCGGAGGAAGGAGTGCGGTTAAACGATCTTTCCACTCTTTGTGGTGCTGGTACTGAAGGGCGTACCGGTTCAACGCTCCGCTGTGCAGGCTGGACTCTTTCACTAACTGCACGGGGTACCTGCCTTTCTGCGGGCACGGCCGGTTGCTGTGCCTGGGAACGAACGGCTTCTCTTCTTATAACGGGCGCCGGTGATGTATTGGTACTTTCCCTGCGGTCGGCTAATGGTCTGCTGCCGGCATTATTATTATTCGCATTGCTTGTTGCCGGAGACAGTCGTCCGGAAGGAACGCGGTTGTTGCCGGATGAGGAGGGTGCCTGCTGGAAGTTCCTGGATGGTCTTGTTGTATTAGGAGTGTTAACATTCCCGCTTTCACGATTACCTGAAGTACGTCCGGATGGAGTACGAGGAGAAACCGTACCCTGGTTGCTGCTCCTTCTTTCAGACGGGCGTGTATTGTTTGCATTATTATTCACAACCCGGCCCGAAGTCCGCTCGGAAGGACGTGCATTACTCACTCTTCTTACGGGAGCAGATTGCGCATTTCTGTTGTATGATACCGGTCTCCGGTTGTCCCTGGTAACCACATCCCTGCGGTTATTGTAAATGTTGTTATTGTGATAAACGTTGATATTATTTATAATAACCGTATTCCTGCTCCTGTAATAGCTGCTGCCGTAATAGCCATGACGGTACCCACCGTAATAAGGTGTCCAGCAATAGGCGGGGCGGTATATCGCCGGTCCCCACCATCCTCCCCAACCCCATGGGCTGTAGTTCCCGATGCTCATGTGGAACCATCCTATATTATAATTGAACCCAAAGCCCCATCCTGTCCAAGGGTTGTAGTGCATATTAAAACCCCATGTATAAGGACGGGCGTAATAATAGCTGCCATACCACGGGTGGTAATAGTATCCTGTGCCATACACTACCGTGGGTCCGTATATAAATGTATTGAGGTAGCCGGGGGTATAGCCCATATAAATATAATCAGGCGTTACGTCGTATATATAAACGTATTTCATGGCATATACAGGGTAGCGTGGCGGGATAAGTGAAACGGCATAAGGCCTTACAGTGCTCACTACCCAGGGCCCGTTCGGGTTGTAAGACTGGAACCATACCCCGTTGTCTACGGCATAATAAACACCTCTCCACCGGATCACATACCCCGGAGTGTTGATGGCATAGGCCATATCGGTACCGTCAATATCATCAAACCGGGGATCGCCGTCGTACTGGATGTCGGCCTGCGCATTTTTACGGTCAACCTTTGCCGTTTGGGGAACCTGGGCATTTAATACGGCATCGTTGGCTGCAAGCGTTCCTGCAATACTGGGGAGTACATTGTCTTTAGGAGAGCCTTCCGGTATTTTTGCAAAGTCGGCAGGAAGCTTGTCGGATGCCACATAGTTCCATTTACCATTTAAAGAGGTGGATTTATACCAACGACCTGAAAGCAATACATAATATTGTTGGCTGCTAACATCCATAAAAATGTCGTTGCCGGAGTTCCTTACATACAGCAGGTTGGTTTGCGGTATGGGCGTGAAATTGGGCTCGCCGTCTGATTGCAGGAGTTCTGCGGGCTCTGTACTTACAATAATATTGGAGATCACGTAATCCTTTTCTTCCTGCTGTGCATTATTGTCTTTGTTGGCCTGTGCGATTTCCGACTGGATCTTTTCAAGATTGGAAGGAACGTTGGTAGTGATAGCATACGGTCCTGTAGCCGACGGAGCCATATACCAGTGCCTGCCACCATACAGGTAAAATTTATTATTGTTTTTAACTATTATAAAAGGCGTATTGATCACTGTTTCCACTCCCCACCTGCTGTTTTGCTGCAATTTCGGTGTGCCGTCTATCACTACCAGCAGGGAAGGCTTATCACTATATATAATTTTAGGGGGGGTATTGTTGATCTCGCCCGCAATTTTTTGTTCTTCACGCGTAGCCTGCAGCGCATTATTGATCTCACTTGCGGCAATGGAAATGCCCCGGTTCGACATACCGTCGGCTATGGCAGACTGTATGGTTGACAGTTTATTTTCATTGGATTCGTTGGGGAGCTTGATGGCGTTTACATCTACAGAGCGGATCATTACCCGTTGGCCATCACTGCTTGTTGATGCCGTCAGCCAGATCATTCCAAACGAAGGCTCCTCCTTGCTGTTGTCACTTACGGATATGGCAGCGTTAGCCTGCAGCGTTCCGTTGGAGAAAGACTCAGGCTGCCATTGATACACTTTGATCAGCTGACCATCCTGTGTAGTGATGCTCCTTGGCCACTCGTTCTGCGCAGCAGCCGTAAACGGTAATACTGAGATCAAAAACAGGGAGGTTATTAAGGTGTAAAATGTTTTCATATCATAAACATTTAAGCGTGTAATGGTAAGACTGGCCTTACGACTGTTCGTTTAATTTAAAATTAGGCAATCGGAGGTTGCTCTGATAGTGTATTTTGTTAATGTTTTGCCATACCCGGCGGCTTATTCTACCCCACGGACAGCCATATAGTATAACGCGTTGCATTGCATAAGGTTACAATGGGGTGTGGGCATACTACCGAGAACAGAAATTTGCGGTTTGCACGAAAAGGTTGAGAAGAGGCTAACCTTACCCTAATTCGTAAATTTATATCCCACTCCCCTGATCGAATGAAAATAACGCGGGTTGCGGCTGTCTTCTTCAAAGTATTTCCGGAAGCTGAGGATGAAATTATCGACCGTGCGGGTGGTAGGATATACATTATAGCCCCAAACCGCCTGCAATATCTTTTCCCGCGGCACCACGTCATTTTTGTTCTCCAGCAGGAGCTTCAACAGCATGGCTTCTTTCCTGCTCAGCTCAATGGCTTCCCCACGGTAGTTGGTGGCTGATTGCGCTTTAAAATCTATAGTGTTTTTCCCGAACCGGTAATGTTCACCTATGGTTTCTTTATCCTGTATGCGTTTGTTTTTATTGATGAGTTTTTTCACCCGCAGTAAAAGCTCTTCCAGGTTAAAAGGCTTGGTGATGTAATCGTCTGCTCCTTTTTTTAGCCCCAGCACTTTTTCAGCGCTGCTGCCTTTGGCACTTACGATCAGTATTGGCGTGTCGTTATTGCTCAGCCGTACATGTTCGGTGACACTGATCCCATCTATTTCAGGAAGCATAACATCCATGATGATGAGGTCGAAATATTCTTCACTGATGCTTTTCAGTGCCTGGGCTCCGTCTCCTGCGCAGGTCACTTCATACCCTTCCAGTTCAAGATTAAGCTTCAGCGCCTCCTGCAGATTTTCTTCGTCTTCTACAAGCAAAATATATCCCTGTTCCGTGGCTTTGCTCATGGTGCACCTTCTGTTATGTTTAATGATATGGCAAAAATACATCCGGAAGGGATATTATCCAGCACGGTGATGCTGCCGTTATGATCGGTAACGACTTTTTTGGTAAGATATAATCCAAGCCCGGTGCCTTTGGTATTGCGTGTATTTTCATCACCGGCACGGTAAAACTTTTCGAATATTTTTTTCCTGTCTTTCCGGGCTATGCCTTTTCCCTGATCTTTTACCCGCAATGCTGCTGTCTTATTGTTCCTGTACAGGGAAACAATAACGGGTTTTTGTTTGCCTGAATATTTTATGGCATTTTCAATGAGGTTGTTGATCGCCAGCTGGAGCAGCAGGCTGTCTCCCTTTATAGGTATACCGGGCTCAATGGACTCTTCGATTGGCTGGTGCGGGAACCGTGTTTTAAAATAAGCCGTGCTTTCCTGTACGAGAGCACTCAGGTCAACCACTTCTTTGTCGGGTATGTAATCGCCGGCATCTATCCGGGAGGCCAGCAGGATATTATCGCAGAGGTCATTAAGCCGGTTGGATTCCTGCAGGGCATTGTTCAGGAGCTTTTCCTGTTGCGCTCCTTCCAGCTTTCTTTTAAGCAGGGTTTCAATATTAAGCTTGGTTACGGCGATAGGGGTTTTAAGCTCGTGGGTAATGGCCATCATAAAATTCTGCTGCTGCGCGTTAAGCTGTATCTGTCTCCGGGTAGCCCGGTAAACAAAAACCGCTCCCACCAGTATCAGCAGCATGAATGTAGCTCCTTCTCCTATGTATTGTGCAATTTTCCTTTTTTCCTCCTTCTCGATCTCTGCTACCCTGATATTGTAATCGGGTGAGTCTTTTTTTAGCTGCAGCAGCCTGTATTCCGACATCTGTGTGCTTTGCTTTACAAGCGAAAGGAACCAGAATATCAATGCAGTGATAATATAGGTAAGCAGGAACCAGTATGCAATGGTGATAACCGTAAGCCTTTTTCTTTTGTATAAGCTTGCCATTACCGTTCCGCTTTTTCAACGCGTATGCCCGCGTTCATAACATGCTCCAGCGGGTTTTCACGCATGATCTGCCCGAGGGCAAAGGTGCATGTACCGGAATTTTTAAACCGGTAGGGTTGAGGGGTGATCAGCTTTCTTACTTCATAAATATCATCCATGCCTGTGCCTAACCATCCTTTGCTGTTATCTGCAAGCTGGATATCCACCCTTTGCTGCTTTGCCGTATCTCCCGGAAGCTGGTAATGAATGTTCAGCCAGATGTTATTGTAATTATAGGCATGGGTATGCCGGAGGGTCACATATATATTATACAATGCTGCCGTATCGGTAATGTTAAATGTAATAACGGGCTCGAAGGAACGCTCCCACTGATGACCGGGGATGCTTACGTTCTTTTCAAAAACATCAATGGTTTTGCATGACGTCCCATACAAAACCACGCCCGAAATAATTACAGCGAACAAAATCGCTGAACAGACCCTTTTTTCCAAACACATATATTTTTACTTACAAAACATTTAGAACCTGCTCCTTGGCCTTTTCCAGTTCGTCTTTCATGAGCACCACGCATTTCTGGATAGCCGCGTCGTAAGCCTTGGCCCCAGTAGTATTTATTTCCCTTCCTATCTCCTGCAAAATAAAAGAAAGTTTTTTGCCTTTGGCCTCTCCGTTTTCCTTTAATAACGACAGAAAGTAGTCGCAGTGATTCCTGAGTCTCACCTGCTCTTCGCTGATATCAATCTTCTCAATATAGTATATCATTTCCTGCTCCAGCCGGTTGCTGTCAAAATTGTCTTTTCCTACATTGTCCTCCAACAGCTTTTCCAGCCCTTCGCGTATCTTTTGCTGACGCAGGGGCTCCAGCTCGGCAACTTTTTCCTGGAGTTGCCTGATATTGATAATACGCTGGGCAATATCCTTTTCCAGCACAGCGCCTTCATTTACCCGGTGCGCATTAATATTGGTGACAGCATTGAGCAGGATATCCCGGAAGCCCTTCCAGTCGTCTTCATCCAGTACCTCGGTGGATGGTACCACCACTTCCGGCAGTTTTAACAGCGAGCCTAATATGGAGCCTGTATCGAGGTTAAGGTTCTCCGCAAGTTCTGCTAACGACTGGTAATAAGCTTTTGCCAGCTCGGTGTTAATAACAACAGGTTTAGCTGCTCCGTTTTGCTTAAGGGTGATCATACAATCGATGCTGCCCCTGAGCAGATTTTCAGAAAGCAGGTTCCTTATATCAAATTCGTAAGGACGAAGCAGGGAGGGTATCTTCAATGAGATCTCAAACTGTTTTCCATTCAGTGATTTGATCTCTACCAAAAATGTTTTTTTTCCAATGCTTTGTTCTGCACGGCCAAATCCTGTCATAGACTTTAGCATATCTCCGGTAAGTTTAGCAGGCAAGGTAACTTATTTTCCGAAGAGTTGACAATAGATCGTATACCGGGGCATATTTCAAATTTTCGCCGGTTGTTGCCACCACCAAACCGGGGCGGCCGACGGAGGCGGAGTCACCCCACTCACGAGATATACACCCCACGCGAGAATTTGAACTTTTATGGTGGTATTTGTTTATCTCTGATTTTGCCGCAAGAAGAATAATTCTCACCGAAGGCAAATGCATCCATATACCATCACAGTAATTAGATAATGCGGCGTGGCTTTTAAAAATGATCGCAGCATTGGAGTGGCACAACAAATAAAAAAATCCCGTTTGTATACCGAAACCGTAATTATGATAATACAGGTAAGACTTTTAAAATGACCATTGATGATAGTCGACAAATAAAAAAGCCTCCTGTTTTGCAGGAGACTTCGTTATATGGATGGGTTAGTAAGTACCGGGAATAAATTTCCCAACACAATATTAAAAATAATTTTTTCTAACAAGAAAAATTTTCGATTAATTTTTATACACATTTTTATTCGGTGGTTTGTGGATATCAGTAATTTTTTGAAAAGCAATGACCCGAGAACAGTCGTCTTTGAATTTTGTTTTTATCTTTTCATGATAAGAGGTTAACCGTTTTAAAAAGCTTTTTGTTTTTTGCGTTGCAAAAGAATCGCTTGTGGCATGATTGCTGTTTCTGTTGTAACCATTGCTGTAGCTGCATTACGGTAATGCGTGTTGTTCTGATGATAGTGGTAATGCAGTATGCCATCACTGCATAATTTAGTTTGTCGAAGTTGTGCAGGCTGATTTACTTTTGCTAAAACTTCCTTCATGAAATTTCCATCTCCCGTTTCTGTTCAGTGGATCGCCACATTGATTGAAGCCCACCCCTTGGGTAATATTAACGCTTCAGTAACGGGTATAAATGAAATTCACAGGGTAGAACCGGGCGATATTGTATTTGTAGACCATCCCAAGTACTATGAAAAATGCATTCATTCCCCGGCAACCTGTATTATCATCAACAACGAAACGGCTTTCCCGGAAGAAAAGACATTACTGGTAACTGAAAATCCTTTTGAAGCATACCTTGCCATTGTTCGTCATTTCAGACCATATACGCCGGTAACAAAAGTGATCAGCGATACGGCAGTGATCGGAGAAGGAACATCCGTGGCGCCGGGTTCGGTTATCGGTAATGAGGTGGTCATTGGAAAGCATTGCATTATCGGCCCGAATGTTACTATTCTTGATCATTGCGTGATCGGCAGCAATGTAATCATTCAGCCGGGAACGGTTATCGGTTCCGATGCGTTTTATTATAACAGCAAAAAGACCCGTGACGTATGGTATGCAAAAATGGAAAGCTGCGGAAGGGTGGTAATAGAAGATGATGTGGAGATCGGGGCAGGCTGCACCATTGACCGTGGGGTAACCAACGATACCGTCATTGGCAGGGGCACCAAAATGGACAACATGATACATATCGGCCATGATACCATTATCGGTAAGAATTGCTTGCTGGCTGCCCAGGTTGGTATAGCAGGTGGTGTTGAGATCGGGAATGGTGTCACACTGTGGGGGCAGGCCGGTATCAGCAAAACATTGGTTATTGAAGATAATGTTACGGTGCTTGCACAAAGTGGCGTAGGCAGTTTCCTGGAAAAGGGAAAAACTTATTTTGGCACTCCTGCCGGTGACGCGGCGATAAAGAAAAAGGAACTGGTTTGGATAAAGCGCATACCTGAAATATGGAAGAAGGTGATGGATGGCAATGGGTAGTGCGGCGAATAGGGAATAGGCAATGGTGAATGGGAACTGTCAGACTTCGGTATTGAGGCGTCAGGTATCAGGTATGAAGTATGAGTGGACTTACTCCCTATACCTTTTACCTCCAATTTCAAATCAGAAATCAACAAATCAGAAATCAAAAATCCGCTTTATCCGCGGTCTGACGCTCCTTCTGTCGCGTACCGACCGCTTCCATTTTCAAATTCCCACATTTTCACATTTCCCCTTTCTCCCCGCCCTCAACACGAATACTGTCTGCAGGGGCCGTTGATTCCATTCCTTCTTCTATTTCCGGCTCCATGTTTATCCGGGCTTTCATATTCTCAATCGTGTCTGTATCGGGGTAGTAGTCGTAAGGCAGGAAATCTGCCATTTTTTCCCAGGCCCAGTAACCCAGCGTTAACACATCTTTCTGATCGAAGTAATAGCCGTTCTCTTCAACAATAATTCCATTGGCCAGATCGAGCAAAGATACCTGTACGGGTGTACCTGCAGGAAGCTTGTTGGCAGAGAGGTAGGCAAGGTCGGGTTTTTCTTTTGTATATGCTACCCTGAGCCTGCCCGGGAAAAAAAGCTCCACTCTTTTAAAATCCAGTGTATCATAATAAGTGGTGTCATAAGGATTATATATAGGCGAAGGCTTGTTGTTACCATCGCTTATTAGCTCAACTTTATACCCGTCACCATTCAGGGTGCTGTCGTGATAGGCACGGAGAAATTGCAACACGGAGCCGTTATAGGCTGTTTTTCTTTTTTCTTTCCACAACAGCATTTCTTCATCGGTGCCATCCATTTGCTCGTAGAAAGGATAGCCGGCATACAGTGTTTTGCCGTTATCATATTCATGCACGAAGGAATCCAATTGGTATTTGATAATATAGCCCAGCGCTTTGTTATGGATCACCAGAACAGAATCACCTGTCACTTTCAGTCGTTTTCTTTTCCTGCTGTAAAAGAAACGCAGCACTTCAGGGTTTTCTATTACACATTCTTTACTGTTGGCTGTTTTGCCTATAAAATTGTCGGTAAGGAACTGTCCGTATTTTTCCCAGCCGTTGGCTACTTCGTTGGTAGCAACAATGGCCACTTCTTCCAGACTTTTTTCTTTTTGCTTCAGCGCAATGGTAAGGTCGGTTACGCCAGGCATGGTATTGCTGATCCGAACGGATTGTGTTTCGAGTCCCATGAAGGAAATCACCAGGTCGTAACCACCGTTGCTTAAGTTAAGCCGGAATTCGCCGTTGGCATTTGTAACTGTTCCAATAGTAGTATTCTGGCAAAACACGGAAGCTCCCTGTAAAGGTTGCTGGGTAAGGGAGTCTATTACTTTTCCTGCTACACGAAAGTTTCCCTGCCCCAGAGCAAGAACAGGCAGGAGCAATGCCGGCAACAATTTTATTATTTTTATCATCGGGTAATTGTTATGGTAAGTTTGATATATGCTTAAGCAGCCTGGTATATGCAATCCCTGATATGCGGTTCATGACAAACGCCCTGCCATTTTATCGTTTATGCAGAATATATAATAACATTAACGTAGTGGAATTATTGCCTTGATCTGTATTCCTTGCAACATTCTTCAATGGTTTGCTGTAACGGCTTGTAGGCAAAGTTGGGCAGCGTTTTAAGGAGCTTGCTGCTGTTGAAATACACTTTTCTTCTCGCGGTATCTGCCGCTTCCCTGGTAAGCAGGGGTTCTTTTCCTGTAAAAAGCCCCCTTACTTTTTCAATGCGCCATAATAGTCCTGTCATATAAGGAGAAGCTTTTTTATAAGGGGGGCGTTTGCCAAAGGCTGTTGCCATTGCGGTAAATACTTTCCTGAAAGGCCAGTTTTCAGCGCTGATAATAAATCTTTCATTGCTGATATTACTTTCCATGAGCAGGATCATGGCTTTTGCCACGTCGCCTGCATCTACAAATCCGCTAATGCCTTCCGTGTACCAGGGGAATTCGTTCCAGGCTTTTTTAAATATGGCGGAAGAGCCTTCTTCCCAGTTGCCTGCGCCCAGGACCAGGGTGGGATTTACGATCACCGCGTTCAAGCCTTCGCTTATGCCACGCCATACCTCCATCTCCGCAAAATATTTGCTGCGCCCATAACCGGAATTATTGCTTTCCTCTTCCCACCGCGTTTCTTCTGTTACTTCCATGCCGTCCCTTTTGCGACCCAATGCAGAAACCGAACTTACATGCACCAGCTTTTGCGCGCCGGCTTTAAGCGCGGCATTTACCACGTTGGCGGTGCCCTCCGCATTTACCTTTAGCAGTTGATATTTATTTTTAGGATGGAAAGATACCATTGCAGCGCAGTGATATACCTCTTTGGCGCTTTGCATCGCTTCCTCAAGCAATACCACATCATGAATATCGCCCTGTATCCACTGCACATAGTTTGAATAATCTGTTTGGGGAACTTCCTTCCTGTATAATGCGCTTACTTTTTTGCCACGGGCAACCAGTTCACGGAGGAGATAGCTGCCTAATAGCCCTGTGCCGCCCGTAACAAAAACCATCCGATTTGAAATTTGAGATTTGAGATTTGAGATCGATCTCCCACATTTCCATACTTTCACTCTTCCAAATTTTCACACTTTCACATTCCCCACATTAACCCCTATACCACGCCTGCGAACTGTTTCAGGAATCTTACATCATTTTCGCTGAACAGGCGGATATCATTGATGCCGTATTTTAAAAGCGCCGGACGCTCCACGCCCATGCCAAAAGCGAAACCGGTATATTTATCGGGATCAATGCGGCAGTTTTGCAGCACATTAGGATGCACCATTCCGCAGCCCAGTATTTCCAGCCATCCGGTATGCTTACATACATTGCAACCAACGCCTTTGCACAACTGGCAACTGATATCCATTTCTGCGCTTGGTTCGGTAAAAGGGAAATAGCTGGGACGGAACCTGACTTTTACATCATTGCCATACATTTCTTTTACAAAAAAGTAAAGGGTTTGCTTCAGGTCGGCGAATGATACGTTCTCGTCAATATATAATCCCTCCACCTGGTGAAAAAAACAATGGCTGCGGGCGCTGATCGTTTCATTGCGGTACACTCTTCCCGGACATATAATACGCAGGGGCAACACCCCTTTTTCCATTTCCCTGATCTGGATATTGCTGGTATGCGTGCGTAAAAGCCAGGCCGGGTCGGTGGAAATATAAAAGGTATCCTGCATATCGCGGGCAGGATGATATTCGGGCAAATTGAGCGCGGTAAAATTATGCCAGTCATCTTCAATTTCTGGTCCTTCAGCAACCGAAAACCCCAGCCGCTGAAAAATAGAAATAATGCGGTTGCGCATCATGCTGATGGGATGGCGGCTGCCAAGGGGAACAACATCGCCCGGCAAGCTGAGATCAACCGGAGCAGCCCCGGACTCCTGTGTGCTGTTTGCCGCCTGCTCTTTCAGGGTGTTGTACCTGGCCTCCGTAAATTGCTTGAACTCGTTTAATATCTGGCCGAATTCTTTCTTCCGGTCTTCCGGTACCAGCTTCATTTCGCCCATCAGGCTTTTTACCAGTCCTTTTGTACCCAGGTAAGCGATACGGAACTGTTCGACGGCATCTGCGCCTGTAGCAGAGTAGGCATCTATTTCCTTGCGGTATGCTTCAATTTTTTGCAGCAATGCTTCCATTGCGCGAAGATAAGAAAAGGATGGTCTTTAATACAGATCATCCAGCTTCATCTTCAGGTATTTGGTTACGCTGCGGTGGGTGCTGATGAAAGTGATCACGATCCCGATGACGATGAGCGATAAAAATAAAATGGACAGCAGGGTATAGTCACGCAGGGCTTTGATCTCCGGCAGCCATTTTTCCACCCCGAAAATAAAGATAAGGATCACGCCTATAGCTATCAGGGCGCTCACGAAGCCATTTACAACCGCTTTGATGTCGAACGGTTTTGAAATGAACCACCGGGTGGCACCTACCATTTGCATGGTTTTAATAAGGAAACGGTTACTGAACATGGCCAGCTTTATGGTATTGTCGATAAGGATAAGCACCAGTATACCCAACAGGGTTACTGCCCCCAGTAACACCCAGCCTACTTTGCGCACTACATTATTGAGGTTGCTCACCACTTCACCGGGGTACCTGATCTCACTCACAATAATGTTTTGTGAAAGATCTGCGGTTATATTGTTAAGCGTATCTTTATTTACGTATTCCGATTTCAGGCTGAAGTCGATGCTTGCCGGCAACGGGTTATAGTCAAGCACTTTATTCCAGTCTTCATTACCCTCTTTCAGAAATTTTTCTTTCGCCATTTCTTTCGTAACGTGCTCAGCAGTGGAGGCGTAGGGCCTTGACCTGATATAAGAGATCAGACTGTCGATATCGGCCTGGGGCGCATTTTCACGGAGGTATACCTGTACCTGTACGCTTCCGCGGAAATACCGCTCGAGCTTACTCCCATTGATAACAAACCAGCCCAAAATACCAATAAGGATCAGCAGGGAGGCTACGCCGAGAATACTGAAAAAATAAGAAGGCTTGCTCCTTCTCATGGAAGTTTTACTGATTTCTATCATGAAACAGGATTATAATAAGTTCTCTAATGGCAGCATCTTGTTAAAAGGGCAGGTAAGCATTGGCTCATTTTTCTGCTTTCAAACATGATGCGTTTTTCCCTCTTTATAGCTGCAAAGGCAGTTAAGATACGGACAGGGTGCGGCAAAAATAACGGTTTTATGGCTGCTTTCCGTAAATTTGCCCCCCACTTAACGACCGGATGAAGCGAATATTTTTTGCAGGCGCCATTACCTTGCATCATCGGGGATTTTTAACATTATGGAATATAATTTTAAAGCAATAGAAAAGCATTGGCAGCAAAAATGGGAGGATGCGGAGGCGTACAAAGTGCATATTGATCCTTCCAGACCCAAATATTATGTGCTGGATATGTTTCCCTATCCCAGCGGTGCCGGTTTACATGTAGGCCATCCATTAGGCTATATTGCAAGTGATATTTTTGCCCGTTACAAACGGCTTAAGGGGTTTAACGTATTGCATCCCATGGGGTATGATGCTTTTGGTTTACCCGCCGAGCAGTATGCCATAGACCATGGCATTCATCCTGCCGTATCCACTGGACGTAATATCAACACGTTCAGAAAGCAACTGGATAATATTGGTTTTTGCTACGATTGGAGCCGGGAAGTGCGCACCTGTGATCCCTCTTATTATAAATGGAC
>CAZREP010000073.1:0-21898 GCA_964599035.1 uncultured Terrimonas sp.
CACCCGCTCTGTTCCCGCCAGCACAATAAAGAAGAGCTCATTGTTGGGACCCTGCAGACGGTAAGGTCCCTGGTTGCCTTCTATGCCGTTAAATATATTGCGGGTATATTTCCCTTTGGCAATGGCGCCACTCAGCAGCAGGTGGTTGGTTACCGAATTGCCGATTTTGCTCTCCCGTTCAAACGCAGCACCCTGCAGCCGGGAATAATAATTCAGAAAATAGCTCTGTTGCTGGCGGATATCGATATCGCCTATATCAAAGTGCCACCCCCCTTTTTTAAACTGGATGAATACCTTATCAAACTCATTCAGGTTTTGCGTATTGCCATCCGGCTGAACCGGGATATTGCTGTCGGTTATGGCAGCGGCGATCCGGATGCTGTCTGCAAGATAGCCGTTCATCTGCAGGTTAAGGGTGGAATTAAGCACCACATCCTGCTGGTTGCCAAAAGAAAGCCCCCTTCCAAAGCTCCCGTTATAGCTGATATTACCGAAATCGAATATGGAATTCTGAAGCCCACCCGGGTTCTCCCTAACTGCAGGAGGCGAGAGAAAGTTATTTCTGATACTGTCGAACCGCATACGACGGTAAACGGTATTGAATTTGCCAGGGAACACCCTGTAAGATACCTGTACGCTATCCGTAGGGGGTCTTTTCTTCCAGGTAAGCCACGCACTGAAAATGTCGAGGATATAATCGCTGCTATCCACACCCGGCATAAAAAAAGTTCCAGGAACAATGCTTAAAGTGTCAAGATAAAGTGTATCCGAAACAAGAGGCAACACTTTTTTCCGGAGATTTGACAGTGAAGGATTTTGTTGGGCAACTCCTAACTGCACACCCAATAAGCACATCCATATCAATAGCAGCCGGTTTTTCAATCCTTCTGTTTTTGTAACAATGCTTAAAGTTAGAAATTATTGTATATCAGGGAGAAAAAGAAGAAAATGCATGATTTTTTCAAGTCCGAAGACATTCAAATCCGAAGCTAGAAGCCAGAATTCCGAAGGGGGAAGCACCAAATCACAAATGACAAGAACTAAAGAAATCAGAAATTAACAAATCACCAATGGCTATGGGCTCTCAGCGATTCAGCTATGAGCACACCCTATACCTTACGCCTTATGCCTCATACCTTTTCCATCTCAAATTTCAAATCAATTCCCATCCGCCAGCGCATCATACAATATTTCCACAGGGTGCAGGGCTTTCCGGGATGCTCCGTCTTTGATCTGGTGGCGACAACTGGTACCCGGTGCAGCGATGATCACCTCTTCCGATTGCCTGCGAACAGCAGGCAGCAATACCAACTCACCGATCTTCATGGAAAGATCGTAATGCTCTTTTTCGTACCCGAAAGACCCTGCCATGCCGCAGCATCCCGAAGGAATAACCTCTACGGAATAATTTTGCGGCAACGACAACAATTTTACCGAAGGTGTAACGGACGACAAGGCTTTTTGATGACAATGCCCGTGAAAAACAATTTTTCTTTCTTCTTTCGTAAACATACCGGAGGTAATTTTCCCTGCATCCACTTCCCGACTTAAAAATTCATCAATGGTAAATACGTTCGCCGATAAACGTTTTGTTTCTTCCAGCATGTCGTCGTCTGCCAGGTCGATGTATTCATCCCTGAAAGTAAGGATGGCAGAAGGCTCAATACCGATCAGCGGGGTTTGTTCACTTATCAGCGGCAATAAAAGCCTGACATTTTTTTCTGCTATCTTCTTTGCACTACGCAGCAGTCCCTTTGAAAGCCAGGACCTGCCGCTTTCTATATGTTCCGGTATGATCACTTCATATCCCAGCCGCTCCAGCAGCAGGACCGCTTTGATACCGGTTTCGGTATCGTTATAATTGGTGAATTCATCGCAAAACAAGTACACTTTTCCCGTATACGCTTTTGATGACTGCCGCTTGTGCCTGTTATACCAGTGCTTTAACGTAGTGCGATATAACGCAGGCATAGAACGCCGGGGAGCAAAGCCCGCTATACGCTTTACTATTCCTGCAGTGAGCCTCCCTGCCGTTATAAGGTTATAAAGCGCGGGAAATACGGCGCCTGCTTTTGACAAAGCGGTAAAGTTGGCAATGATCCGGCTGCGTAAAGGAACGCCATTGGCGTCGAAGTACTGCTGCAAAAATTCTGCCTTGAGCTTGGCCACATCCACGTTGGAAGGACATTCCGACTTACAGCCTTTGCAACTCAGGCACAGATCCATCACTTCATATATTTCTTTATGATCAAAGCGGTTGATCTTATTGGAATGGGTCAGGAATTCTCTTAAAATATTCGCTCTGGCCCTCGTGGTATCCTTCTCGCTCTTCGTTGCCATATACGAAGGGCACATGGTGCCGCCAGATAAATGGGTCTTACGGCAGTCGCCCGACCCATTGCACTGCTCAGCATGCTGTAATACATTCTGGTTGTGATACCGGAAGACTGTTTTAAACTCAGGGGTTTGCCGGCCGGGTTCATAGCGCAGCATCGTATTCATGGACGGCGTATCCACGATCTTGTTGGGATTGAAAATATTGTTGGGGTCCCAGGTTTGCTTTATCGCTTTGAGCAGCTGGTAGTTCTTTTCACCGATCATCTGCCTGATGAATTCTCCTCTGAGTCTCCCATCACCGTGCTCCCCGCTCAACGAACCCCTGTATTTTTTCACCAGCGTGGCTATTTCCTCGGCAATCGTCCGGAAAAGCAGGTTCCCTTCTTTTGTTTTGAGATTAATGATGGGCCGTAAATGTATCTCGCCGCTTCCCGCATGCGCATAATGCACCGAATACAGGTTGTACTTCTTAAGGATCTCATTGAATTCCCGGATATACGCCGGCAGGTCGTGCACATCAACCGCGGTATCTTCAATTACCGGCACCGCCTTGTCATCGCCCGGCAAGTTACTGAGCAGTCCCAGCCCGGCTTTTCTCAGCGTCCATATTTTTTTAGTGTCTTCACCAAACAATAAAGGGAAATAATAACCCAGTCCTTCCGCTCTCATTTCCGCCTCCACCTGCCGGGCTACGGCCTCAATTTCCTCCCGTGTATCACGGGTAAACTCAATTACCAGTATAGCGCCCGGATCACCCTGCACAAAAAAACGATTCTTCCGCTGTTCGATATTACCTTTCGTACATTCCAGGATATAATGGTCTATCAGTTCACTCGCCGACGGATGGTATTTCAATCCTATCAGGTTTGCTCTCAGCGACTCATCCACGCTGTTAAAATGCACGCATAGCAGCCCCGCTTCCTTTGGAAGAGGAACCACATTCAGCTTTATTTCTGTAACAAAAGCCAATGTACCTTCGGAGCCTGCAATAAGGCTGCAAAAATTAAAATCTTTCTCTCCGGCGGTAAAGGGAGCGGTATCAAGCAACATATCTACCGCATACCCTGTATTCCTTCTTTCCACTGTTTTTTTAGGGAACTCTTTCCTGATCTCCTCCTGGTTGTCGTAGTTGCCCAGCAGGCTGCGGATATTCCGGTAAATATTTCCTTCCAGACCCGGTGTTTCGCATTTGACATGAAAAGCATCTATATCTATCGCTGTGAATACCGCTTCCGAACCATCGCTCAGCAAGGCTTTCACTTCCAGCAAATGCTCGCGGGTGCTGCGGTACACTACCGAGTTGGAGCCGCAGGAGTTGTTGCCTACCATGCCGCCGATCATTGCCCGGTTGGCAGTGGAGGTTTCCGGGCCAAAAAACAAACCGTGCGGCTTAAGGAACAGATTCAGCTCATCGCGTATAACGCCGGGCTGTACACGCACCCAGCGTTCTTCCTCGTTCAATTCAAGAACGCGGGTAAAATATTTGGATACATCCACCACAATGCCCTTGCCCACTACCTGCCCTGCCAGGGAAGTGCCTGCCGTTCGGGGTATCAGCGAGGTTTTATGCGCATTGGCAAAAGCGATCAGCTTTTGTATATCTGATACCGAGCGGGGTATAGCTACTGCCTGAGGCATCTCCCGGTAAGCGGAAGCGTCGGTTGCATATAAGGTCCTGATTGTTTTGTCGAAATAAAATTCACCTTCCAGGGTTTTGGAAAGCTGTTCAAATTGAGTTGTCATCATTGCTAAAATGCGAAGTTGCTGTCGTTTCAGTTTTTTACTTATGGGCAATTCCCATTACGCTGTTTGCGGCCCCGAAGTTAACCTAATGCAGGCTTATCAACTATTTTTTCATTACAAAAAACATCTCATGCAATGCCTTACGAAAGAGGCGCATCATTCTTCCCGTACCGAAGGATCATGCTGCAAAGGATATCGGGTTCAAAAGGTTTTACGATGATATCCGTAATCCCTGCAGCATGTGCCCTGTCTGCTATCTCCGCGGCCAGGGTAGCGGTTAAGGCGATAACAGGTGTGGTAATGCCCCTATCCCTCAACTTTTTTGTAGCTTCAAATCCATCCATTTCAGGCATACTCAGATCCATGATAATCATATGATGAACGGCAGCATTAAATTTTTCTATTGCTTCCCTGCCATTGCCTGCAATATCCACAACCGCGCCAAAATCCTCCAGGATCGCCTTCGCTATCATCGTGTTCAGTTGGTTATCTTCTGCAAGAAGAATAGTATACCCCTTTAACAACTTGCGCGTTCCGGGCAAAGAAGGAGTAGACAGGTTTTTTTTCCGCGACACCACGGGGAAAGATACCGTGAACCAGAATGACGAGCCCCTTCCCGGTACGCTGCTAAGCTGCAGTTCCGTATTGTATAAGGCTAATATTTTTATACAGATGGCAAGTCCAAGCCCTGTGCCTCCGTATTTGCGTGAAGTGGAGGAATCGGCCTGCGTAAACCGTTTAAAAATTTTTTTCTGCTCATCCGGCGAAATGCCAATACCCGAATCCCTGACCATTATATTGATCTTTGCCTGGTAAGCATCTGACTTCTCAGTATTGATCACAAGCTTTACCCATCCTTCTTCCGTGAACTTGATGGCATTATGCACAAGGTTGGTGATCACCTGTGTAATACGGGTAGGATCGCCGGATACCAGCTCGGGCAAACGGTCGTCCACTTCATATTCCAGCTTTATTTTCTTACTGTCTGCAAAGCTTTGTTCACCTTTAATAATGTTCTTCCCGATCTCGCGGAGATCCATGTCAATTTTTTCCAGCCTCATCTTATTCTCCTCCAGCTTACTGTAGTCGAGGATATCGTTCACCACCGACAGCAGGTTGTTGGCAGAGAACAGGATCCCTTCAAGCGTATCTTTCTGGGAATGGGAAGGTTTGCCTTTAAGCAAAATATGAACCAACCCAATAATGGCATTGAGCGGCGTCCTGATCTCATGCGACATGGTGGACAAAAATTCAGATTTTGCCTTTACTCCCAGTTGTGCCTGCATGGCAGCATAACCCAGCGTATAGGCAAACCGGGATGCAAGGATAATGGCCTGCAGGAAAAGGAAAAGGATATATCCCGAACAGACCATCACTTTCATAACAGGCACCAGCTTAAAATAGTTCAGGTTCAGGAAAAGAAACAGCACAACGGATACACAGGCGCTTAAAAGCGCAAAATCCGACCCATTACGCCTATGCATATACGCTGTTATAAAAATATAAAAGGCATAGCCCAGGTAAAAAAACAAAACGATGAGATACACGGGCATAAGGTTGCTGAACAGGTGAACCGGCGCTGCAAGGATGATCATGCCGTACAATGCGCTTATATAAAGCAGTGCCCTTACCAGCACTTTATTGGTTTCTGCCGGGTACAGATAACGGATATACTGAAAGAGAAAGGAGCATGCCACCACCAGTGATAAGTATTCTGTTCTGAGCGCTATAAACCAGTTCACTCCGGGAAGAACAGTAAATAATAAATAAGGACCAGTGCCCAAAATGCGATAGCTGTATGCAAAACAAAACAACGCAAAATATAAGATAGGCTTATCGTTCTGGGCAAACAGGTACAGTCCAAAAAAAAGAAAGCCGCTCATGAGTATAAAGCCTGTTGCAATAACATCGAGGCCCCAGTCTATCCTGTTCTGCCTGACGATCTCCGAAATATTGCCAAGTACAATGTTCTTATGCGGTCCGCCTTTGGAATGCCAGAAATTGGCAACCTGCAGCAGCAGGTGCACCGTATCGGTATTTTGAGGAAGTAAAACGATCCGTTCTGCCCAAAAAGGCCGTGCATCTTCTTTTCGAACAGCAGGCTTGCCGTTTTCAATAACCATACTGTCATTTATATATAAACAGTAGCTGCTGTATATATCGGGTACACGCAGCCCGGCCGGCTGTCTGCTGAAGGGGAGCAGTATCGTTACTTTATAAGTAGCATACCCTGTAGAAGGAAGCGTTTTCCCGTTGAGCGTTATATGATTCCACAGTTTGGGGAACTGTACATAATCACCCCCTGATGGTATTTCACCGGGAGTAAGCAGTTGGTTCCAGTAGAATGCCCATTCACCGGTTAAAGGGATATTACCGGCAGTAAGATCTTCACCCCTCAGATCAAGGATGCCTTTTTGTACGGGCCGGGTATTGCGGAACCCTCCCATATACTGTACAAACAGCAGTATCCAAAGTGCTACAATAACGGTTAAAACAATCAACCAGATTTTCTTCATAAAAATTGGACAGGTCAGGAGATGGCATCAAAATATTTACTCCCGTTGACACTGAAACATAAAGATAAATTGATTTGATGATTTCGGATTTTCTTCTTCGAACTTTTATATCTATTTTGGTGCTTGTCATTTGTCTTTTGGTGCTTTACAACTCATTAGCCGAAAGCTCACAGCCTTCTACCTCACACCTCCCTCTCCCTCACCACAACCAGGTTCTTTAATTCAACCGTAATGGGAATAACGCCTAACTGCACGATCGCTTTTTTATCGCGTATTTCTTTTACTGTGCCTACCTGGTTATTCTGGAGCATCCGCACCTTTAAACCGGGCTTCACCTCTCCGCCGGTCTCCATATATTTAGCATCAAATTTTTTCTTTGCTTTTTCTGTTACCTGCTTTTCCTTTTGCCTGAACAGCAGGGCATGCATCTGCTTCATCAGATGCGACTTATCTTCCTGGCTTTCCGCCCTCCGCCAGTCAAAGACAATTTGCTTCAGCTTGCGTTCCATATCTTTCAGGTATACGATCCGTTCTTCAGTTATTTTGTTTTGTTGCTTCAGCAACTCCACCTGCTGCCGGTGCTTTTCCTGCTGCATCGTTTGCTCCATCTCTTTCCTGAGGCGTTCATTGTCTTTCAGCAGTTTATTCAGCTCTCTCTCCTTTTGCTCAAGCCTGCGCACATCCTGCTCTGCCCGGTTCAGCAGCTTATCCAGGCTGAAATGATCTTCTGCCACCATGCTTTTAGCCCTCGCGATCAGCCCGGGGTCCATGCCAATTCTTTCTGCAATAGAAAAAGTATAGGAGCTTCCGGGTTTACCAATGATCAGCTTATACAAAGGCAAAAGTTTCTTTTCATCAAATGCCATCGCAGCATTGATAATACCCGGTGTTTTATTGGCCATCACCTTTAAATTAAGGTAATGCGTGGTTACAATACCAAAAGCATGCTTCTTCGCCAGCTCTTCCAGTATCACTTCGGCAAAAGCCCCGCCTAAGTGAGGATCGCTCCCACTACCCAGCTCATCAATAAAGAACAACGTTCGTCCGTTGGCGTTATCAATCAGGTGCTTCATATTCTTTAAATGGGAACTATAGGTGCTCAGCTCAAACTCAATGCTCTGCGTATCACCGATATGGATCATTAGTTGCTTAAAGATACCCATCTGCGAATGGGGATGCACAGGCACCAGCAGCCCGCTTTGTAGCATCATTTGCAATAAGCCCACTGTTTTCAAGGTAACCGTTTTGCCACCGGCATTAGGACCCGATATGACCAGGATCCTGTTTCGGTCATCCAGTGTTACCGACACCGGAATGGTAGGCTTGCCGGAGCGTTCATTGTAGAGATACAACAAAGGATGACAGGCCTGTATAAGCTGTATATGCGCCTTATCGTGCAGTACGGGGTAATTACTTCCCATATCTATCGCCAGCCTGGCTTTGGCCCTTATGAAATCATATTCACCGGCAATAACATGATACGCTTTTAACAAAGAAGCATAGGCCGCAAGCCGCCCGGTGAGCTCCCGGAGTATCCGGTATACCTCCCTGCTTTCCTCATGCTCCAGCGTAAACACTTCATTGTTCAGCTCAATCGTTTCTTCCGGCTCAATAAAGGAAGTTTTCCGGGTATCGCTTTCGCCCAGCAAAATACCCTTCACCTGCCTTTTATACTCCGCATGAACGGCTACCACCCTCCTGCCATTTAAAAAAGCTTCTTCTATATCCGATACATAGCCACTTTTATTCCATTTGGATACGACCCTGTCGAACACACGGCGCAATTCGGCCCGCTTCCGTGTGAGCCCGGTCCGTATTTGTTCCAGCGCTTTTGACGCATTATCCCTTACACTACCACGCTCATCCAGCACACCGTCGATAAGCAGGATGATCGCTTTTTCGTAATAGCTGCCGGCTACCACGCTGAACAGCGAAGGGTAAGCGATCTTTCTTTCCGCATCAAACCAGTGAAAAACCCGCTTCATGCTTTCCGCCAGGTCCCGTATGCTGATCAGTTGCTCCTCATTGAGCACAGCACCGGAAATACCCAGCAGCCTCAATGGCCCGTTTAAATCCAACACCGTATCATTAGGGAAATAAAGACCATTCTGCAGCAGCAGCTTGTATTCATGCGTTTGCTTCAGCTCCGGCTCTATATAAGTGAGGCGGGTATGAATACGCAATTGTTCGGCCCTGCTTTTGGCATAAGTCGTTTGGCAATGGGCCGCGAGCAGGCTTTTGACCTTATCAAACTCTAACTGTATTTCGGCCGACTCAGGGAAAAGTTTCATTCGTATACTGCTCCATTTTTGAATGGGCAAAGGTAAGCGGAAATGTATTTTTTTGAGATGCAGCCGTCTGCCTTTTCGGATTTGATTATTTCACGCAGCGTACGCTAAGGAGCAACGATCGCAAAGAAGAATACATTAATATATACTTCACCGTGCACTTTGATTTCGGATTCGGGAAGTTTATGGTTTTTAGTTTATTACACCCTATATCTTACACCTCAAGCACTCATACCCGAAACCTGAGACCTGAATATCCCATTCTTAGCCATATTCCGTAACTTGCATTACAGTCTGCCGGAATATCGATCACCACCTGAAATGTTGAGCAATGAAGTATCTTTTTATGTTGTTTGGAATGATCCCCGCAGGCGCATTACTTTCCTGCGGTGCAAGAAGCAACGTATTAAAAACAAATACTATGGCTAACGATACTGCTATTTTTACCGATGCCCATAGCGAAACAGCCACTTTCGGGAACGGCTGCTTTTGGTGCACCGAAGCTGTTTTCCAGCAGCTGGAGGGCGTTAAAAAAGTCACCAGCGGCTATAGTGGCGGGCATGTGCCCCATCCTACCTACGAGCAGGTTTGTGCCAAAAATACCGGACACGCCGAAGCGCTGCAGATCGTATATGATCCTGCCGTTATCAGCTTTGATGAGCTGCTGGAGGTATTCTGGAAAACCCACGACCCCACCACATTAAACAGACAGGGCAATGACGTGGGTCCGCAGTACCGCAGCGTGATCTTTTATCACAACAACACCCAGCAAGAAAAAGCAGAAGCATATAAAGCACAGCTGGATAAAAGCGGCGCATGGGCTAATCCAATAGTAACTGCCATTGAGCCGTTCAAGAACTTTTATCCCGCGGAAGATTATCACCAGAATTACTATAAGCTCAACGGGAAAGCCCCTTATTGCCAGTATGTGATCAGGCCCAAGCTGGAGAAATTTGAAAAAGTATTTAAAGACAAGCTGAAAAAGCAACCTTAATGAGAGTCCGCTGAATAACTGGAGATGTCTCATAGATTTTTGGAAAGAGAGTATATTGCCACTAATGCACGAATATTTAGTGTGAATGCATAAAAATCTTAATAGAATTATATGTTTTTGAGGTGTAAGGGTTGATCTGGCAGCATCATTGCTGCAAGACTTTAGCGGAATTATTTAAAAATTCCTGCGGCGTCAAGCACAAAATACAATAACTCGAATTTGATGTCCGAATACGCCGAAGGCGCATTCGTGCATTCGTGGCATAGTAAAATATCCTTTCATCGCCATCGGGCTAACAGCAGTATTTATCGTGTATGTTTTGTATCTTTTGGTCATCAAAAAAGATATAAAAAAGCTTAAAGCCGTGTTGTACCCGGGGTTATTCTTCATCGCTATCTGGGCTGCTATTTACTATTTCCTGCTAAAATAGCGACTTATAGCCGCCACAAATGCACGAGTGGATATAAAGGTATGAGTGGAAATCTGTGGCTACCCTTTAGAATAATGTATTGTACAGATATACGAATCCGATCACTCCTTTCACCTTTATCCTCTCACTTTCCGCCAGTATATCAAGGCGCCTGTCCGTTGACCGAATCGTATCCAGATGCCTCTCCCGAATGTTCGGGATCGGCATGACCGGCAGTGGGGCACTGATGAACGGGGTAACGGGAAGATCGGCTTAGGGTACCCAAGCCCGGCAATGGCAGGGAAGCTCAACCCCCACTCCTCCGCTTGTCACACCGAGGCATCAAGGTGTCTGTTCCTCCGCCACCCCTCATCGATCACTGTATTGCTCCTTCTGAGTGCCTGCTCGAAACTAACGGTAACATTGGCTTTACCCACGGCAAACAACAGGCGGGCGTCACGCAGTTCATCCATTACCTGCCTGCTGTGCACTTCCGATAAGATCAGCTTGGTACCGCGGCTTTTGGATTCTTTATGGATCTCCCGGAGGGTCCTGATGCCTGTAGCGTCAATGATCGGCACATGACGCATACGGATAATAAATACCCTGGGCGGTTTCTTGATGAATTTTATGGCATCCCTGAATTTATAGGCGGCACCAAAAAACAAAGGGCCATTTATTTCAAACACTTCTACCTCAGGGGGAATGACATAATTACTTATCGCGTTCTCATCCTTCGCTTCATTTTTATCTGCCTCCCCACCGGTAAGCACATTTACATCCGTGAACTTTATCATATTCCGCATAAACAGAAATACGGCAAGCACCATCCCAATTTCGATGGCAACGGTAAGATCAACCAGCACCGTAAGCAAAAAAGTAGTAAGCAATACTGCGGCATCGCCACGAGGACCCCTGGCCACCGAAATAAAATTCTCCCATTCACTCATATTATAGGCTACGATCACCAGTATACCCGCCAGCGTAGACATAGGGATGAGTGCCGCCCATTTTCCTACGAACAAGATGATCAGCAGTAAAATGAGTGCATGTACAATACCTGCTACGGGAGTTCGACCCCCGTTCTTGATATTGGTGGCAGTACGGGCAATAGCGCCGGTTGCCGGTATACCACCAAAAACAGACGAGAACACATTGGCTGTGCCCTGGGCGATCAGCTCCGTATTGGAGCGGTGGTTCCCGCCGATCATCCCGTCCGCCACAATAGCAGACAACAAAGACTCAATGCCACCCAGCATAGCAATGGTAAACGCAGGAGCGATGAGCTTTTGAACAGTAGCAAAATCAATATCAGGTATCACAGGAGAAGGAAAGGAAGAGGAAATATTACCGAAGCGGCTGCCGATGGTTTCCACAGGCAGGTGCAGCCAATGTACCACGGCAGTCGTGATTAAAAGCGCGATTAACGACCCCGGTATCCTCCGCGTGAGCCTGGGCCATAAAGCGATGATGCCAACCGTTGCAAGCGCGATCAGGAGCGCATATACGTTTACTGATCGAAAATGACCGATATAACTTTTCCATTTGTCCGTAAAATCAGCAGGAACATCTCCCATCCTCAATCCAAAAAAGTCTTTCATCTGTGAAGAAAAGATGATCAGCGCTATGCCGCTGGTAAAGCCCACAATCAGCGGGTAGGGTATGAACTTAATGATCGTTCCCAAACGAGCCAGCCCCATAATAATGAGCATCAACCCGGCAATAAAAGTGGCAATGATCAGCCCGTTAATGCCAAACTGCTGAACAATACCGTATACAATTACAATGAACGCACCGGTAGGTCCGCCGATCTGCACCCTGCTGCCGCCAAGAGCAGAAATAATAAAGCCCGCGATCACCGCGGTATACAACCCTTTTTCGGGCGACACGCCCGAAGCGATGGCAAATGCTATAGCCAGCGGCAGCGCCACCACCCCTACGATTACGCCCGCCATAACATCCCTGATCAGTTGCTGCCTGCTATAACCCCTTAATGTGTCAAACAATTTAGGTCTGAACATATCTGCCTGCTCCCGTTATTTATTTTAACCGCGGTTTCTAACTTCCGCTTCAATTGAACCCATAAAAAACGTTTACCATCGTGCTTTAACCCGGTACTGACTGGCATACTGCCCTTCAGCCGGCTACAGCACATAACCTATCCTGCAGCAGTTCCGGAAAGTTTACACCTTGACCCAAAACTTCAGCAGGTTATCCATTTCAGATCCCACAACATGATAGCCACCCGGCACCTCGTCCTCCAGACTGTAAAAAGTGGCTAATCTTGTACCTGCAGGCATTTGCTCCAGCTGCCTGTATAAATAACGGTTATAATAATCATACAATTCGGAGGAGAAAGCAATACGCTCGTCTATCTTATCTGTACCGGTTAAATTCTCATAGAAAGAATTGTAAAAATAAAAATGATCGTAATCGCGGATATCCAACCGGGTAAAGTTCCCATGTATAAAAGAAACGTTCTTTAATCCAAGCGCCCTGCCTGCAGCCTCCGCATGCTGCACCAGGTCTTTACGCTGCTCTACCCCATAAAAATACGATTTGGGAGAATAGTAGGCTGCGCTCAGGCAGAATTTACCCACCCCACTGCCAATATCAAGAATACGCACGCCATTTTCGGCAGCCAGGAAAAAGGAGGCTTTCCTGGCTACACTTACGGGGGTCCAGTGCCGGGCAGCCAGTAACCGGATATGTTCCGGATACAGCACATTGAACCGTTCGTCGGAGCTGAACCGCCTGCTCAGCGGTAATTCCTTTTCACCTGCATACATACTGATCGCCTATTTATTTCACTATTGCAAGGGCATGAACAATTGCACAAGGCCTTTGCAAATGCCTGAGAAGCTGCATTGCAAAATTAAGAAGCGGCCGGTCGTAATGCAGTAAACCTTATCACTGCTAAAAGTGATTTAAATCAATTTATTTAAAGGTAATTTTGTCCTTCACAATGAGTATAAGGGATATTTTTCCGATAGACAAATGGGATTTCAAAAGCGGATCCATCCTGGCCGATCTCCCGGCAAGCGACCTCGAATGTCTTATGGCGCACAAAAGCGAACACCTTTATAAAAAGGGCGAGATCCTGTTCCGGGAAGGCGCCTATCCTTCCGGGATTTATTATATCGTGGAAGGAAAAGTAAAGAAATACAAGACTGACAAGTCAGGAAAAGAACAGATCATTTACGTAGCCAATACTGGTGAGTTACTTGGGTATCATGCTATACTATCGGAATACCGCTACCCCGATTCTGCCGCTACCCTGGAAGACAGCATGGTGGCTTTTATACCCAAAGAAGATTTTATACTTACCTTACAGCACTCCGCTGTGCTGAACAACCGGCTCCTGAAAACACTCAGCCATGAGTTTGCCGTACTGGCCAACAGCATTACCCTTTTCGCCAAGAACTCTGTTCGTGAAAGACTGGCCCTGCAGTTAATTGTATTACGGGAAAAATATAAGGTAAACTTTGAGCCCGGTATGGCTGTTGAGATCAATATGTCGCGCGACGACCTGGCCAGCCTGGCAGGCACCGCCAGGGAAAATGTAGTAAGGGTATTAAGCGAGTTTAAAGAAGCCGGCATTGTTGAAACAAAGGGAAGAAAGATCGTTATTACCGATATCAATAAGCTGATCGCGCTGGCCGATGCGCGATAGGCGTTTTTTCACGCAACGATCGCAAAGGTGCAGCGATCGCAAAGGAAAACACGTTGCGCACGCTGCTTCGCTGTGAACGCCGCGAAAAATTACAATGTGATACTTTACAGTGGAAGTGGCACCAGTGTTAAGCCAGGCAAACGATTCACCCTCTCTCGTTTCTCCTCTCACGTCTCACTATTCACCATTCACTCATTCACCCTACTTTACCTTCGTTACCAGTGTAGTATCTCCTTCCAGCAAAGGCAAAACATACCCTCCCGTATCGATAGTAGCCTTCGGAAATGTTTTTCTCAGCAAGCCCGTATCCGCCCTCGCCACCTCCGACTGGTAAATATAAATTGACTGAAGATCGGGCAGCTCCTTTAAAGTAGTCAATCCTGCAGCAGTGATATCAGTTCCGGCTATGTTGAGATACTGCAACCGCGAAAGCGACTGCAACAGGGCGATGCCTTTGTCGGTAACAGTTGTGCTGCTGAGGCTTAAACGGGTTAAGGATACCAGCTTTGCCACAGATGCCACTGCCGCATCGGTAATTTTAGTATCTCCGAGCTTCAGCCACACCAGCTGTGAAGCTAAGGGCTCAAGCAGCTTCACCGCGGAGTCGCCGGTATTTGCCGCACTTACAAAATTTACGGAAAGGTAATTACTCCCCGATGCTACCGGTATAACGGTGATCCCCAGCTTTTTTAACCGGCTGATCGCTTCGGGTGAGGCAGGCTCAACAGGCTGGCCGGGCACATCAGGTTTGGCAGGAGTACCTCCGGCGGACTGCTGCAGCGCCATCAATGCCGGCATGATCCTGTTGTCCTGCGGAAGGTCTTTTACTTTTTGATCGAAGCTGGCGCCCGTATTGATCCACCATTGAATAAGACTGGTTTGCGCCTCGGATAGCTGTGGTTTCCCCTTCGGAGGCATATGCTTTTTTTCCAACAGGTCAAGCATGATCCGCTTATACATCTCGCTTTCTTCACTTTTACCCGGCACCAGTATTACTCCGTCTTCCCCTCCTTTTGCAATAAAAGCCCTGGCATCGAGCCGCAATTTTCCTTTTTGTTTTGAACTGCCATGACAGTTATAGCATCTGTTTTGCAAAACCGGTTGAATAACATCATCATAAACAACCGCCTCCTGTATATCGGGAATGACCTTTTTTATTTCCCCGACGGCTTCACCTTTTGCAACGCCCTGCGTAAGGTATCCCTCACCGTGAGTGAGCGTTCCGCCCCAATGCCCGGCAGCAGTGATAAGTAAAAGGAGTAAAAGCGACAGGATATAGGGAAGGGACGCAGGAAGCTTTTGTCCCAGCTTCCGCGTATAATTCAGGTAATAGAGGATTGAAACTACTGCTACTGAAATACCAAGCCAGCGATGACGGTCTAAAATTACGGTGTCGTAATCTCCTCCTTCTCCGAGCATCCATCCGCTTATGCACGACAGCACCGCAAAGAAAGTACCCAGCAGCAAGATGATCCCAACAGAAGGCTGCAGGTTGCGAAACGCCTGCTTTCTGCTCAGCCAGTGCAACAGCACCCCAAGCAGCAGGATGCCGATCGGCAGGTGCACCACTACCGGATGAAATCTTCCCAAAAAACCAGACAGGCTAAGTAATATCATGATAATAATGCTATGCTATAATTTCATTTATTACACGTCCTTCCACATCGGTAAGCCTGAAAGGTCTTCCCTGGAATTCGTAAGTGAATGTTTCATGATTGAATCCTAACTGGTTCAGTATGGTTGCCTGTATATCAAAAGGCGACACCCTTCCGCTAATGGCGGTATACCCGATCGGATCCGTTTCGCCAAAGCTTGCCCCCCGCTTGATACCGCCGCCTGCCATCCAGATGGTAAAGGCTTCGGCATGATGATCCCTTCCTTTAAACGACTGCACCTTCCCTTCCCTGTTTTCCTGCATAGGGGTACGCCCGAATTCACCACCCCACACCACAAGTGTTTCATCAAGCAGCCCCCGCTGTTTAAGATCCAGCAATAAAGCTGTAGTAGCCCGGTCTACACTCCTGCATTTATTTACAAATGCCACTTCAAGAGAGTCTCCTGCGGATGTACCATGAGAATCCCATCCCCAATCGAAAAGCTGCACATAACGAACGCCTTTTTCCACCAGCTTTCTTGCCAGCAACGCATTATTGGCAAAGCTTTCTTTGCCGGGCTGTGTGCCATACATCTGGTGAATGTATTCCGGCTCATTGTTAATATCCATCGCTTCGGGAACAGACATCTGCATTTTGTAGGCCATCTCATATTGGGAAATACGGGAGAGGATCTCCGGATCCTTAAATGTTTCGTAAGATTTCCGGTTCACCTCGTTGATCGCATCTATAGAAGCCCTTCTCATATCCCTGCTGATGCCTTTGGGGTTGTTGATGAAAAGCACGGGATCGCCTTCTGACCGGCACTGCACGCCCTGGTATACAGAAGGGAGAAATCCGCTGCCCCATACGCTTTTACCTGCATCGGGGTTCCGACCTCCGGAAGTAAGCACCACAAAGGCCGGCAGATTGCTGTTTTCCGTGCCCAGCCCGTAACTCGCCCAGGCGCCAATGCTCGGGCGGCCCAGCCGGGCGCCGCCGGTGTGCATCAGCAACTGCGCCGGGGCATGGTTGAACTGGTCTGTTTTCACCGCCTTCAAAAAGCTCAGCTCATCGGCTACCGTGATAAGATGGGGCAGGTGATCGGATATCCAGGCGCCGCTTTGCCCGCGTTGTTCAAAATGGGCATAGGGGCCCAACATCTTGGGAACGCCCCGGATAAAGGCAAAGCGTTTTCCTTCCAGTAACGATTGAGGACAATCCTGCCCGTCTAACTTCATTAAGTCGGGCTTATAGTCAAACAGCTCCAGCTGCGATGGCGCGCCAGCCATATGCAGGTATATCACCGATTTTGCCTTTCCCGGAAATAACGGCGGCTTACCGGCAAGCGGGTTGGTGCTGTCGAATGCTATCGCAGCGGCTTTATCTTTCGATCCCCACCAGTCGCAGCCGGCGAGCAACGATCCGAGCGCCATCGCACCAAGACCTGTTACACTGTCTTTTAAAAAATGCCGCCTCGTAACCAGCTGGAAGGTTTCGTGATTGGCTTCGCCGAACAGGCGTTGACTATTCAATTCTTTTTGTGTCATCTCTAATTCTTTGTAATGAATTCATCCAAATTCAGCATGGCATTTGCCACCAGCACCAGGGCAGCTTTACGGGCATCCGTTTTATCGCTCCCTTCATTTATCATTTCACAGGCTTTCTCTTTGTCTTTTTCAAATGCTGTTACCGCCCTGTTATATAATTTCTGCAATGCTTCCAGCTTGTTTTCGCCGATGGGCTGGAACATGGTCATTTCATACCCTTTGCGGATCTGCATGGCCGGATCGGTTCCGCCCTCCTTTTCCATACGGGCTGCAAGATGCCTTGCCATTTCAATAAAGGCATTGTCATTGAGTATAGCTAACGCCTGAAGCGGTGTATTGGTACGTATGCGCCTGGCCAGGCACACTTCCCTGGCGGTACCATCGAAGCTTAACATAGTAGGATAAGGCGATGTGCGTTTCCAGTACGTGTAGATGGCTCTGCGATATTGATCTTCTCCCGTGCTTTTGTTCCATACCTTGCCGTCATAAGGAGAGCGCCAGATGCCGTTGGGCTGGTATGGCATCACACTTTCCCCAAACATCTTATAGCTCAGCAAACCCGATACCGCCAGCGCCTGGTCGCGGATCTGTTCTGCGGATAGCCGTACCCGTGGTCCACGGGCATAGTATTTGTTGAACGGATCTTTCTTCAATGCCTCTTCGCTTACCACGGAAGTTTGCTGATAGGTGGCGGACATCACTATTCTTTTCAGCAGCTTTTTTACACTCCATTGATCTTCATTCATAAATTTCCAGCTCAGCCAGTCGAGCAGTTGCTGGTGGGTGGGCGGGATGCCCTGTGTGCCAAGATCTTCCAGGGTTTCCGCAATACCCTGTCCCATCAGTTGCTCCCACATGCGGTTTACCATCGTTCTTGCTGTGAGGGGATTATCTTTGCCGGTAAGCCACATCGCCAGCCCCAGGCGGTTCCTCGGCGCATTGGCAGGAAAGGGATTCAAGGCATGCGGCACATCCGGTTTTTCTTCTGGTCCTTTATTGAGCCAGCTTCCCCGTATAAAAAGATGAGTGGGGCGAAACATATTGTCCGGATTTTCCATCATAACAGGTGTTTCCCGGCCCGGCTTTGCATTGATAAGCTGCCGGTAGTATGCATAAGCCGTATCATAACCTGCTTTGCCTTTTCCCGGGAAGGCAGATGAAAAATGAAACCAGTCGAAGGTTACCAGGTTATTCTGGCTTCCTTTCTCAGCATGGGGGTTTGAATAGATGAAATAAATATCATGCACCCCGCTTACAGGAATAATATCAATGGAATGAACAGTCCATCCACGCGAGAGCGGGATAACGGCAGCCCCTATCTTTGCACCGTTTACACTGTCAATACGGATTTCCCATTTGCCATCTTCCATACCTGATCTGTACCGGAAAAAGAGCTGCGTTTTATTGTTGAGCGGTACCTCCGGCAACCGGCTGGAAGCATTGTCTCTTAGCGCAAGATACACTTCTGAAAGCTGGCTGTTGATAAAACGGTCTGCATGATAGCTGTTAATCGCGGGTTGCCATGTCTTTACGAAAGTGATCATTTCATGAGCCTCTTCTTTCGAGGCGTTATCAAGCAGCCATTTTTTCAGCAGGTTGAATTTCGGCTGATCTTCCTCACTGAACTCTCTCAGAACGGGATAATCGCCGGGTACATCTTCATCGCGGGTATTGTTGAAGAATGCCATGAACTTATAATACTCATCGTGCCTGAAGGGATCGTAGGGATGGCTGTGGCATTGTACGCAGGCAAAGGTGGTGCCCATGAGCGTTTCCCATGTGGTATTGATGCGGTCTATTACCTCGGAGGTCCTGAATTCTTCATTGTCTGTGCCGCCTTCATCGTTATTCATGCTATTGCGGCTATAGGCAGTAGCTATAAACTGCTCATCTGTGGCATCAGGCATCAAATCACCGGCAAGCTGTTCTGTCAAAAACCGGTCATAGGGCATATCGTCGTTAAAAGCCCTGATCAGCCAGTCGCGGTATCGCCATACAGAACGGTAACCGTCTTTTTCATACCCCTTACTGTCTGCATAGCGTGCCAGGTCGAGCCACATAGCCGTCCACCGCTCCCCATACTGAGGCGTGTTGAGCAGGCTGTCTACCAGCAGCTCGTATGCATCGGGACGGTCGTTGCCTTCAAATTTTTTGATAAGCGCTTCAGAAGGAGGAAGCCCGGTAAGATCAAGGCTTACCCTGCGGGCGAGGGTTGCCTTATCGGCCATAGGAGAAGGCGTTAAACCTTCCTCCCTGAGCCTGGCATATATAAAATGATCCACTTCATTTTTTGCCCAGTCATTACCACCCTTTCCCGATCCCCAAAAACCACTTGAAACGGACGGTACTTCAACCGGCTTCACTTTTACATAAGCCCAGTGATCACCCCATTTGGCGCCTTCTTTTATCCACTGTTTCAGCATGCTTATTTCTTTGGCCGACAGCGGATCATGCTTATACGGCATCCTGTCTTCGGGATCATCAGCAGTTATTCTCCGGATCATTTCACTGTTGTCGGGGTCGCCGGGTATTATCGCAGGCTTTCCACTCTCCGTTTCGCCCAGCGCTTCGGAGCGGAACAACAGGCTGAAGCCCGATTCTTTTTTTACCCCGCCATGGCAGGAAATACATTTTTTATTGAAGAGAGGTTTTACTTCTGTATTGTAAGCCACTGTTTGGTGCCCGATAAGGCTGGTAGTTATGATCAATGCCGCCACGAGTACACCGGTAATGAAAAGCAGCTTTTTGTTGCGTTTGATTTTCATGATGAAAAGCAGGATCAGTATACGATGTAAGGTACGAAATTTAAAAAAGGATATATACAAAGCGATCCGGACCCGTATATTATTATGAAAATATGCATGAGACCTGAAACCTAAAGCACCAAGAACCAAAAGACAAGAAACAAATAAAAATCAAATACCAAATCCGAAGAATAAATCCCGCACGAGCGGGACGAAATCCGAACGACCCAAAACTATAAACTTCCCAAATCCGAAAAGAGACAGAAAAGAGACTCGCATACCATATCCCCTTTGCGCCGCTGCTCCTTTGCGGCCGCTGCGTGAAACAACCTTATACATTTTGGCGCCGTTGTTGGTGTTTGTGAACTGGTTTGTGATTTAGCTCACCAACAACAGTAGGGAGGGAAAGAAAAGTGTTATGACTTATATGTGTAATGAATCCAAAATCATCTGTACCTGTTTCATAAAACTTTGCAGAGGAATATTTATAATCTTCCGGCAGTTTACAAAGCCCGGCTTTCATTTGCCATATCAGGTGTAAATGATCAGGCATGATGACAAAAGCATAAGATTGTAAGTGTAGGCTAATGTATGAAATGTTGTCTATATACTAATCGCGTACTAATCGTTGTTGGTGCAGGATATTGAAAAGCTCGACAGTGATGTAAAGGATAAACTGTATTTCGTAATTGATAACATCATACAAAACACGAAAGCTAAAAAAGCGCTCGCTTCGTAAAATATTAAAGCCCGGCCGGACTTTAATATTATTGCTGCATTTGTCAAGCAGGTAATGCTTAGGTGGTAATGGGCTTTTTAGAAAAATAAAGTTCTTGGAAGATTTTTATTAAGTTAATCAACTCACCCGGACTACCGACACCTTTAAATACATTATTATTAACCGAGTAGCCTCTCCATATTTCTAAAGAAAGTTCTTGAACAGTATATGGAACTTCTAACCCTTCTAGTTCTGTACCTATCAAATCAATTGATATAGACCACCCCGGATTATCTAAAGTCTCAATCCTAATTCCATTTTCATGCTCCCAATCACCATCGCATTGATGACTATACCATTGTTGCAACCACTCAATCATATCTTTATAATCTTTTAAGGTTTAAATCGTCTATTGTCTGGAATTTCTGATGGTTTTGGTTTCCTAACGTTACCACCTCTTTCATTTACATGTGGTGTTTCTGTAGAGGTTCCCGTCTTTCTATCTACGTGCGGTGTTCCTGGTGAACCGTCTGGCTTCCCACCATCAAATCGTTTTCCCGGGTCAAATCCATTCGGATTTTTATCATTCGTTCCCCACTCTTGATACTTGTAAATATCTCCATTATTATCTCGTTTAAATGTAGAATGATCTCCTTGTGCCGTTTCATCAAAACTCAGTTTGTTTTTTGATTTACTACCTTTTCCACCACGAGATGCAGCAAATCCAGCATCTAAAACAACTACAACTTTTTCCTCAACTGAAACATTGGGATCTATTACTGTAGCTGTAGCGTTATCGATGGCATTAAATCCTAAAAATTCTGCCGCAAGATGAACGAGGTCTTTTCCTAACGCTTTGATAGGATCTTTTTGATACTCTTCTTTAGTAGCATTTGTTTATTACACCCGATTGATCACCATTTTTATTACCAGAGGATACTAAAAGCACTTTGGCTTGTTGAGGTGTTAAAGTATCTCCCAAATAATCTGAATATAGAATTGGGTTATTCCCCATCGTGGCATATGGACTTTCACTATCATTAGGTTTCGGATCCACCTGCCACCATCTTCCGATTTGTGGATCAAGATTTCGATAAAATGCATCATAAGTATTCAGATCAAGATCGCTGTTGAACTCAATGCCGTTGTACTTGTATTTATTTTCAGGCTCTCCGAATGCCAGTGCCTTAGAGCTGATCCCCGCCATAGTAAGTCCGAACGGATAATAATGTGTTTCCTCAAGAATGGGGCCTCGTGTATGGGTTACCCCGCTTAGTAGCGGGGCAGGCTCTGCAAATTATCAAAGAACACATCAATGTTTGGTGTTTCATTGC
>CAZREP010000074.1:0-21819 GCA_964599035.1 uncultured Terrimonas sp.
GGTATTCGGAGGGATGGGACGATGCGGTAGCAGGGAGGGAAAATAATTTTGCCTACAATCATGAACCCTTCCTGTATTTTGCCAATTACGAAGAAGGCACAGAAGGCAGAAAACACATGAAGGATCAGAATGATTTTATTAAGGCTGCACAGGAAGGCACATTGCCCAGCGTTTCTTTTGTGAAGCCGGGTGGAGGAAATGATGAACACCCCGGCAGCTCTGATGTGTATTCCTCCGAACAGCTGGCAGTGAAACTGATCAATGCCGTATTAGAGGGACCTAATGCAAAAGATGCGCTGGTTATCCTGACCTATGATGAGTTTGGCGGCTTTTTTGATCATGTGCCGCCACCGGTTATTGACAGATGGGGCCCCGGGAGCCGTATCCCTGCTATTATTATCGGGCCGTTTGCAAAAAAGGGATATGTAGACCACACCCCATATGAAACCGTCAGCATTCTTTCTTTTATAGAGCATCGATGGGGAATAGCGCCATTGGCTGACCGTGATAAGAATGCCGACCCGTTCAGAAATGCCCTGATCTTTAAATAACCACTGTTGATCTAACGGAGAAAATATGCTATGTATAAAAAGATGGGAGTTGTGGTGATTGTGTTTGCGGGAATATTGATTGCAAGCTTCACACCTTTTCATAGCAACCGTACAGAGCAAACCCGATTCAGCCGGCGTGAGCGGAAAATTCAGCAAAAGGTTTTCAGCCAGATCATATCCTTTCGCGATTATGTAAAAGACAGCTTCTTTGTAGAAGTTAATAAAAAAAAAGTGGACACATTAAGGGTTCGCGAGGCCTTCTTACAATCAAGACTGCTGTTCAAAGCATTTGAGTGGGCTGCAGCATATTTTGCTGCTGATCTCACGGAACGGCTAAATGGTCCGCCGGTACAGGAGATTGAGAATGCTGATCTGTTAGACCCTTCTTTAGCCAGGGCCATTGATCCAATGGGGCTGCAGGTGATAGAGGAATTGATCTACCCTATATATGATACTGCCGGCACAAAAGCGCTGATCAGCGAAGTGGGACATTTAATAACGAATACGGGATACCTGGTTGCTTATTTTGCTGATCATCCGATTGCCGACTGGCGAATTTTAGATGCTGCCAAGCTGGAGGTATTCAGGATCATCGTTTTGGGCATTACCGGGTTCGACAATGCGCTTTCTCTTAACAGTATGGAAGAATCATCCACTGCTTTAAAAAGCCTCTGTGAAACACTTTCTTACTATATAAATAAAAACAACAAAACGACTTTATTACAGGATATTAATATTGCCATCGGATACCTGCGCGATCATCCTGACTTTACCTCCTTCGACAGGGCGGTATTCATTACCCGTTTCGCCAATAAGATCAGTGCCGGGATCGCACAATTGGAACAAACCCTCCCGGGTCCGAAAATCAGGTATAACCGGATGCTGAAGCAGGAAGCAGGAACACTGTTTGATCAGGATGCATTTAATATTGATGCATTTTCCCCCGGGCCGGAGTTTCATACTACAGCCGCTAAAGTGGCATTAGGCGAAAAACTTTTTTATGATGCATCACTATCGGGTACCGGCACAAGAAGTTGCGCTTCCTGTCACCGTCCTGAGTTAGCCTTTACGGACGGGCTGGCTAAAAATACGGATATTCATGATCCTGCAAAGAAGCTGAAAAGGAATGTGCCCACCTTGCTCAATGCTGCTTTACAATCCAATTATTTTTATGATATGCGGGCGTTGACGCTGGAAGATCAAACGCGTGATGTGATCGGCAACAAAGAGGAAATGGATGGTTCGATGGATGCGATCATACGATATGTTTCTGCCAGTCAATTATACAGGTCGTTATTCGCAAAGGCATTTCCTGCAACAATTGAAAACGGGATCAGCCCGGATGAAGTGACAAATGCACTTGCTTCCTATGTGCGCAGCCTTACAAAACTCAACAGCCGTTTTGATGAATATATGCAGGGTAATGAGCAGGCGCTGTCAACGCAGGAACTGAAAGGATTTAATTTGTTTATGGGGAAAGCGAAGTGCGCCACCTGCCATTTCATTCCCTTATTCAACGGGATCACTCCCCCAAAGTACGTTGTGAGCGAAACGGAGGTACTGGGTGTCCCCGTATCCCTCACAGACTCCACACAGGACCCCGATCAGGGTTATTACGATGTGATCGGGATTGATTCCTATAAATATGCTTTTAAAATCCCTACTGTCCGCAATATTGATAAAACAGCCCCTTATATGCATAATGGTGTATACCAGACTTTAGAAGAGGTAATGGAATTTTATAATAATGGGGGAGCCGCGGGACTGGGAACAGACCTCCCGAATCAAACGCTTCCTGCAGAAAATCTTCATCTTACTGAAGAAGAAAAAGCGGATATCATTGCTTTTATCAGGAGTTTGGAAAGTAAAAAATAAAGGACTGCCCGAACAGAGGTCGGAGGACGCAGACTTGTTATCCGTCTATACGCACGCAAAGAACCCCAACAGAAATGCAAAATAATTGCAGATCCCCGGACCGTTTATGAAACACAGTAATTTAGAATAACAACTCCCCTGAAAAAGGGCAGTGAGCACGTAGCGGTATCTATACCCGGAACTGGTTTGGGAAGAGTTGCTGATAGTACCTAATTTCAATTACCGAATCCAGTTTTGATAAGTTATGCTTTTGTTCTTTTGGCAATCGCGATCCAGATTTAGCATTTCTTCTGTTTAGGCAGCGTCCTGTTCTTTTGCAAGCGGAACAGTTATTTCAACCAGGGTACCTTCGTTCGGAGCAGATGTGATCTTCAGGGCGGCACCGATCATTATGGCTCTTTCCTTCATGCCCAGTAATCCGAGCGTTTTTCTTCTTTCGGAGCTGTTGGCATTAAACCCTTTTCCATTATCCTTTATTGTAAGCAACAGGTTATCATTAGTGATGGAGAAGTTGACATCGACCTGGGTAGCCTGGGCATGCCGCGCAATGTTGGTGAGCGACTCCTGGTAAATGCGGAATAATCCTGTTTTGATCAGTGGAGAAATAGGCAGGTTGGTAACCTGGCTTTTAAATACAACAGGAATATGATATCGTTTTGTAAATTCTCCGCAATACCATTCCAGTGCTGCCACCAGCCCCAGGTCTTCCAATGGCCCAAGACGCAACTCAGACGACAGCTTCCTTACAAACTGTATCGCTTCTCCCGCTGTATTTTCAAGGGAGTGGATCTTCTCTGATATTTCCGCATCCTGATATCCTTTGAGCTTTCTCTTTAAAAGATAAACTTCCATCTTGAATCCCGTAAGCAATTGGCCAAGCTCGTCGTGCATCTCCCGGGCAATATGTAATCTTTCTTCTTCACGTACATTTTCCATATGCGCGGAAAGCATACGCAATTGCCCGTTCAGCTGTCTGGCTTCCACTATCTGTTGTTCCATTTTATCCTGTGCCTCCCTGAGCTTTGCCGACATGGCATTGAACGAACGGCCTAATTTGCCCACCTCATGGCTGCCCCGTACTGTTACTTTTGAAGTATAATTGCCGGCTGTAATAGCAGAGGCAGCAGCCGTTAGCGCATTCAGCGGCCGGGTAAGATAACGGCTCATTAGCCATGCTGCAATAATGCCGCCGCTTACAAGAACAAGCCCGGCAAAAAGGATCCAGTTAAAAAACTGGGTGGAAGCATGTAAAAAAGCTGCCGCGGGAAATTCCAGTACAATCATCCAGGGCGTGGCCTGTACATATTTTGCTGCACCTGTTAGCTTGTCTTTACCGTTCTTTTGCACATATTCAAAAGTTTTCCCTTCGCTGAAATCACTCACAGGAAACCGGTAAGACACAGGGTGAACGAGGTCGGTCCAAAGGCTGCCGTCCCTATTGCCAACATACAGGGCTGCGCCTCTCCCTGCAAGCTTTGAGAATTGCTCTATTAACTTGGAGGTAATTTTAACAAGCCGGTATCTGGTGATATAACCAACCGTTTTTTTATTATCTATAACCGGGATAATGACCGGGAAATAAATAGAATCGTTGATCTGGTATATATAACCGGCTCTGTTTTCCGGATCGCTTTTGGCTGCTGCAGGAAAGAGGCTGATGTTGGCTGGCCTGTGGTCGGGTGCCCTTCCTGCCGATAATAAAACACGGAAACTGCTATCCCGCAGCTCTGCACACACAGAAGATCCATCGCCGCCTATACGTTGCAATACATTAAGTATTGTATTTTTCGATTCGTCAGCACCACTTTTCAGATAAGTACGGATAGCGTCTTCGGGTACCGCCTCTTCTGTATGAATGATAATGTCTTTAAGAGATTCTTCTATCATGTTGCCTGCCTGGGCAGCAAGGCTAGCGAGCCGGAGTTTCCCCGCCTTTATTTCGATGCTTTTAACACTCATGTAGGCAAGGAACCCAAAGATCACGATTACACTGCATAATAAAAGGCATACCAGCAACGGGATCTGTTGGCGAAGAGATAGTTCCTGTAAAGAAAAGATTTTTTTTCTGCTATTCGGAAAATCCCGTTTCATTGTTGCCTGTTTATTTGTTGCCGCTGACACGGGGAGCCTTACTATGAAGCAGGAAAGAAAGGATCAGTGGATTTGCGCTTTCCTGAACTTCAGAACAAAAGATATTTACGAATGTATATTTTTTTTTGAACTTTTATTGTGTGTATGCCAGCATTATGTGCCACTTTTCTATTTACACTAAAGCTATATTAATAATATACCCTTACACACTACCCGGCAGTTGGGCGCATTTCATTCCTGGATCTGTTGTATTACATCCCTGCATGTTAAAAAAATATCCCGGGTGGTTATCCCGGGACATTTCCTATTTAACAGCAATTTTTATATCTGTGGCTTATTGCGGGTCTTTGATGATGTTGTAGGTATATAGCCCTTCAAATCCGGGATAAAAGCCATCGAGCTTAATATTGTTCCCCGCTTTCTGAATGGTTTCAGACAGTTCGTCAACCGTGGTTACAGGCTTATCATTCACACGCAGGATAATGAACCCATCGCGCATTCTAGTCTGCGCATCTATTAAACCGTTAGGGTTTATTTTTTTTACCACCACACCACCTGTTTGCCCGTATTCACCTGCTTTTTTCTTATCGAGTGTCACAAAATCCACCCCAAAATCGTCGAGCACCGAAGTTTTTACAATATCATAGGTACCTGATTTATTTTTAAGGGTAACATTAACGGTATTTTCTTTTCCATTCCTCAAATAAGTGATAGAGATCTTGTCGCCGGGTTTCAGCCTGGCGATCTTTTCTACCATATCATTTCCTGATACTATGGGAACACCATTGATCTTACTGATATAGTCTCCCGCCTTAATTCCTGCTGCTGCTGCTGCGCCGTCCTTAGCCGCTTCCCTTACATATACGCCCTGCCCCTGTTTATATCCTACTTTTTCTTTTTCAGAATCCGGGGCTTCATCCGGCAAGTAGCTTATTCCCAGGTAAGCTCTTTGCACAGCACCGAACTGGATCAGGTCGTTTACTATTTTTTTAACGATATTAACCGGTATAGCGTAAGAGTAGCCTGCATAGGAGCCGGTAGGAGAGGCGATGGCTGAGTTAATGCCAATCAATTCACCGTTGGTATTAACAAGGGCGCCACCACTATTGCCCTGGTTAACAGCCGCGTCTGTTTGTAAAAAATATTCTATAGGGGTCTGGCTCCTGCGGGCATTTAAGCCTAAAGTCCTCCCTTTGGCGCTTATAATACCTGCTGTTACTGTTGTTTCAAGGTTTAACGGATAGCCGATCGCCAGTACCCATTGTCCTATCTGCACATTATCAGAATTACCATATAACAGGAATGGCAGATTCTTCGCGTCAATCTTTAATACTGCAAGGTCGCTGCTCACATCGGAGCCTATTACCTTAGCCGTATAAGTGGTTTTATTGTTCAGGCTCACTTTAATTTCGCTGGCGCCGTCAATTACATGGTTATTGGTAATGATGTAGCCATCCTGGCTCACAACAACGCCTGAACCCGAAGCTCTTTGCGGAATGCTGCGCATATTAGGACCATTGCCAAAAAAATCATCAAAAAAATCATCCGGCACAAGTCCCCGGAATGGGTTGCTCCTGCGTGGCAGGTTATTGCTGGCTTCGGCTTTACCTATCACGGTAGTGATATGCACTACAGCAGGCACAGCAATCTTCGAAGGCTGCTCAAAATCTACCGGCCCCGGTATGTTGTCGCCGTTGAACAAGCCTGCATAATTTGCAGGGATCTTTACACCCTCCTGGATAGCTACCGGCTTTTTAATATACGTGTTGTAAGCATACATTACCCCAAATGCGGTAGCGGCACTTATCAATACGGTAAATAGAACTTGTTTAAGCTTCATCTGTATATGAATTTATTCGTAAGTAGATCTGAAAATACGCATTCAATGCCAATCAAATGTTATGCCCCGGTATGCTGCAAAGTAAATAAACTGCTGGTAAATGACATTTCGTCACAATGAGCTTAACAAATGGTTAGGAACTGTATTACGTATCTCAAAGAACGAGGTGAAATTACGAAGGAATACGTAATAAAAATGTTAAGGAATGTTAGACGGTTGTAAAGCGTCTGGCAGCGTGTTTATGCATGCTTTATTCCAAGCTGTTTTAAAAAAAGCATGGTATCAATGCCGTCGGGGTAATCGGTTAAAGCGGGCGACTGCGCCATTCCCAGGGGTGTTTTTTCCGACCCGGCGATGCACTGGATATGCTCCGGATCAAGCCCCTTATATATTTCATCCATGTCATTATAATATTCATAGTGCAACTGGCTGATAGGCGAAAAAACAGAAGCGTTTTCAGAAAGGATAACAGAGCCGTTGGTCATATAGAACTTTCGGTTCATGATTTGCACGGCAAGATTATAATCGTAATTGTGCCTGTACTTATGATTCCCGATCAGGCTGTCGTATTTTTTAAACGCTTCCAGCAGGGGTAAAAAATCATAACCGGGCGGTACATATATTTTCGTAACATTCCTGCAGCCTAATCCGAAATAGAGATAAACATCATCTGCCAGTTTTTCCAGTTCCTTTATCTCCTCGTTGCCTCTTAATATAGCCACCGAAGTCCGGTTTTTCCGGATGATATGAGGATATTTCCTGAAATAATATTCAAAATACCTTGCCGTATTGTTAGAGCCTGTGGCAATATAAGCACCGCACCCTTTGAGCATATCCGAAAAACTGATATGTTCAGCTAGGTGATCATCCCATGAGAGCATCTTTTCAACCATATGCTGCAGAAGCACATTATCTTTTGAAGACAGCCTGATGGTTTGCCGGTGCCCGCATACAAATACGCAGAGGAAATCGTGAAATCCCGCCAGCGGGATGTTGCCCGCCATAGTAATACCTACATTAACCGGGGCAGGATGATGCAACGGCAAATGATAGGAAGCCACCCACTTATTCAGCTCAGCCGTTTCAAGAAAGCATGACGCAATATTCTGGATAGCTTTGTCAATAAAGCAGGGTATGAACCAGGGATTGGAGGCTGCCGCCTGAGTCTTTGTATTGAGCCAGAGGGGGTCGTTGGAGGTTATATATTCCTGAAGAAGGGAGAGTATATGGATGCGTTGTTGTAAATTCAACATGGATTTTCAATTCAGTGTAACTATCTTTGATGTGCAAATCTATTGCTAAAAATTATCCGAAAAATTGTAAATTAATATGGCAATCAAAATAACAGATGAATGTATAAATTGCGGGGCCTGTGAACCTGAATGTCCTAATAATGCTATTTATGAAGGGGGAGTGGAGTGGGCAATTGCAGACGGCACCACTATAAAAGGTGAGTTTACATTAATGGATGGTACTGTTATGGATGTAAACCAGCGTAACCCTCCTGTAAGTGTAGACATATATTATATTGTGCCGGATAAATGCACGGAGTGTCAGGGATTTCATGAAGAGCCCCAATGTGCTTCTGTATGCCCGGTGGATTGTTGCGTACCTGATGAAATGTATCAGGAAACCGTTGAGGAGCTGATGGCAAAAAAGGATAAGTTGCACGTATAATCTTTGTCAGGGAGTTGGGTCTGAGGGTGGAATCTTATATGCTTAATTAATGGTGCGCTGCATCATAATTATAAACGGGTGATATTTCCCGTTTAAGGGTGAAGACATGTTAAGTGATTCTTCACCCTTGTTTTTTAACAGGTTGCCGCTGCGATAAATTTATTACAGGTCGACCAGCTCACTGCTCTTTAAGCCAACAGTATGATAAAACAGGCTTTTATTTTATGGGGAATTGCCGCTTTTTACCTGGCTTGTGTTTCCTGCGATCTTCAGTTCAGGAAAAACACCGGGCGGATCAACGCATTGAACGAGATGCAACAAACAGATGTTGATTTTTCCAATCGCTCAAAAGAAGCAGGGATGAAGAAAGCCTTTCTTGAATATATTGAACCCGATGGTACGCTCCTACGTCCAAACAGGATGCCGGTAACGGGAGCAGATGCCGTAGCGCTGATCACTTCTTTAACCGATACTTCGGTTGTGCTTACCTGGCAGCCCCTGGGCGCCGATATTGCTGCATCTGCAGATATGGGGTATACCTATGGTACTTACAGCCTTAGAGCCGGCGATTCGGTACAGCGGGGCACTTATGTTACCATCTGGAAAAAGCAGGAAGACGGCAGGTGGAAATTTGTATTGGATGCAGGTAATGAGGGAGTGGGAGAGGGGATGAACGATGCAGAGGCGGATAGCGGGCGGGCGCAGCCCGAAGGGGAGAAAGATTGAAATTTAGCTTTTTGATCATCATAATTGACATCAAAAATCGTTTCTTTGCATGCAAACTGGCTTCGATACATGAAACCCAATATTGCTTTTGTTACCGGCGGCTATTCAGGTGAATCGGTCATATCCTATAAAAGTGCGGTTACCATAGAAAATAATATTGACAGGGATAAATACAACGTTTATACCATTGATATTACCACGGATGGCTGGTTTTGTGAACTGAATAAGGAACGCATACCTATAGATAAAAATGATTTTTCCATTAATCTTAATGGCAACATTATAAAATTCGACGCCGTTTTGATCGGGATACATGGTACGCCAGGGGAGGATGGAAAGCTACAGGGATATTTTGACATGCTGAACCTTCCTTATACCTCCTGTGATGCGGCCACTTCTGCCCTTACTTTTAATAAAAGATATACTGTAGCCGTGGCTGCCTTTGCTGGTATTAAAGTGGCGAAGTCGGTACATCTTTTCAGGGAGAACCCGTTATCACCCCAATACATATTGTCGCAACTGCGGTTGCCTGTATTTGTAAAGCCGAACAACGGGGGATCAAGCATCGGAATGAGCAGGGTTGCTGCGCCGGAGGACCTGGCCCCTGCTTTGGAAAAAGCATTCAGGGAAGACGACCAGGTGCTGGTTGAAGAGCTCATAAAAGGAAGGGAATTTACCGTAGGGGTATTTAAGGCAGGAAAGGAGATCACTGTATTGCCGATCACGGAAGTGATCAGTAAGAAGGATTTCTTTGATTATGAAGCCAAATACACGGCAGGCATGTCAACCGAGATCACCCCTGCCGAAATTTCGGAAGAAATGGCTGAAAAGGTAAAGCAGCATGCGGAAAAGGTATACCGGTTATTCAATTGCCGGGGTATTGTAAGGATGGATTTTATCTATAATCCGGAAGAGGAAGTGCCTTATTTGCTTGAGATCAACACCGTTCCCGGACAAAGTGAAGCCAGCATAGTGCCGCAACAGGTAAAAGCTTTTAACTGGACATTAAAAGCTTTTTATACTGCATTAATCGATGAAGCATTGTCGCGCAGGAATAAAGTATGCTGAACCTGCATTGTATGGACGGAAAGAGAGCGCAGCAACGTAAATGGAATTTCAATTTTTAGATTTATCAAAAAGTATGTTTAAAGCAATAACTCGTCGTCCTTTATGGATAAATGTACTGGCTGCTGTTGTGATCATTGTCCTGCTTATCCTTCTTTTTTTACAATCCCTTCAATATTTTACCCATCATGGTACCTATCTGAAAGTTCCGGATGTGGGCAATAAAAATATTAAAGAAGCCACCGACCTGCTGCAGAAGCAGGGATTTGAGGTGTGGGTGCAGGATTCTGTATATTACGACACCCTCGCACCGCTTGCCGTAGTAAAGCAATTCCCCGAGCCGGACGCATCGGTAAAGGTGAACCGGATCGTTTATCTGACCGTAAACCGTGCCGTTCCTCCGGAAATAGAAATGCCCAACCTGGTAGGCATGAGCTTCAGAAATGCCGAGCTTGAATTAAAAACCAGGGGGCTGAAACTAGGAGACACTACCTACAAGCCCGATATCGCTAAAAATGCCGTATTGGAGCAGTCCCTGAATAGCAGGATCATAAAGCCGGGAACCAAAGTTACGATGGGCACTGTGATATCTTTAGTGCTGGGTGCCGGCATTGGAAGCACAGAAATGCCTGTGCCGGATCTTTTTGGGATGAACTACGAGGAAGCTGTAACGTTGCTGGAAGCAAACGGCATTACACCGGGGAGTGTTATAACAGACGGATCAATACAGGATATGGGCTCTGCTTTTGTGTTCAGGCAACAGCCTGAACGTTACAACGAAAACGGGGCGCTGAACCGGATACGAAGGGGGCAAATGATAGATATGTGGATATCAGCGGAAAGACCGGTGAAAAAAACTGACAGTTCAAATGTCGGTTCACCCAACTCCCGGCCATCTTTAAACGAATATTAATTGCATAGTATAAATCACAGATCGACATGCAGATTATAACAGCAGAAGAATTAAAAGCCAGAATGGATGCAGGCGAGCAGCTCCATTTAGTGGATGTTCGGGAACCGGATGAGCATGCAGTGTTTAATATCGGAGGTACACTCCTGCCGGTAGGGCGCGTGCAAAATATGCAGGTTGATGAAATTGAGGAACTGAAGAAAAAAGAGGTGATATGTTATTGCAGAAGTGGTAAGCGTAGCGCACAAGCCTGTCTTGTTTTGGATATCCTGGGTTTTACCAATACCAGGAACCTTGAAGGAGGAATGTTAAGCTGGCAGGAAAAATATCATTAATCCCGGTGTAGGGGGTAACAGGTAAAAGAGGACGCGGATATAGCTGTAAGAGAAATGAAATTGGATCTTAAATATTTCGCATATAAAATAATTTTTATTTATGCTGATTTTACAATGAAGTAATTGTATTGGAATGTATGTAAGCAGAGTTGATTTAAGATAAAATGAGCGGAAAGTTATAGAATTGTGATTTTTTTTTTACATCTTTGCAACGAATTGTTTCTTTTTACTCTCTACTGATAAAGTCCCCAATTCCTATTCTCGGAAAATCCATTCTGAGTCAGAATGAATCAATTCTCCAGTATCATTAATGTTTGCCAAAAGACCTGTTTGGATTTATATCCCAGGTAATGTCGCTTGTCATTGTAACCCTCTAAATTCCAGTATTGTATTTAAAACCTGGTAGTTGATTTGTTATCTAATACTGTACTGAAGTATGAAAATTTTTTACGACAAACCATTTATAGTTCCCCGCTGGATCATTTTGATGGTAGATACGGTTATTGTAACTGCATCATTTGCCTTGTCTTACTTTATTTTAAAGCAGTTCCGTTTCCCTGTTTTAGTACGGGAGCACTTTTTCATACATGCAGGTCTGTTCAGCTTATTGTCACTCGCTGTATTTTACTTTATGCGCATTTATACCGGTCTCATCCGGTATTCCAATACAAAGGATATGTTCAGGATATTCTCCGCTATCCTGGTAGTCAGCCTGCTTTATCCATTTGTTTCAGAAATTATTGCAGGCCGGTTTTATCATATCCCTTCTCTTGACATGCCGACTTTGCTTGTGTTGAACTTCTTCATCAGCTCTTCTTTACTGATCATGTTCCGTACTTCGATCAAGGAAGTATATATCCTGGCAAAGGGATATGCCATGACCGATGTAAAAAAAGTATTGATATACGGGTCGGATAACCATGCCATTCTTATCAAACAGGCTATTGAAGCAGCAGGCAACCATAAATTTATAGTAAGCGGTTTTATTCAGTCGGGCGGTAAAAAGATCAACAGCACAATAGAGCAAAAAAGAGTTTATCATACCCGCGAGCTGGCAGAATTGCATAAAAAGCTTACAATAGACAAGCTTATTCTTCCTAACGGGCAATCGGGCAAGCCTGAATTCAGGGCTATTATTGACCATTGCCTGAACCTGGGCATTAAAGTACAAACCGTGCCACCCTCCGAACAGTGGGTAAGCGGTAAGCTCAGCCTTGGCCAGATGCAGGATTTGAAAATTGAAGATCTGCTTCCACGCAAACCTATTAAAATCAATAACGAACTGGTATCGGAAGAGATCTCGGGCAAGCGGGTGCTGATCACCGGTGCAGCAGGATCGATCGGGGCTGAAATTGTACGACAGGTGATGTCTTATAACCCTGAAATGGTGATATTATGCGACCAGGCCGAATCGCCGCTGCATGAAATTCAATTGGAATTGGAAGAGAAATACCCCTCGGCTAAAATAAAAACCTTTATTGCCAGCATAAGGAACCTGAGAAGAATGCTGATTCCCTTTAAGGAGTATCGTCCTCATATCGTGTTTCACGCTGCCGCGTATAAACATGTTCCCATGATGGAAAGGCATCCCGAGGAAGCAATATTGACCAACGTAATGGGTACCCGGAATATGGCCGATCTGTCGGTTTGTTTTGGGGTTGAGAAGTTCATCATGATCTCTACCGATAAGGCGGTGAACCCGACAAATATTATGGGAGCATCCAAACGCATTGCCGAAACCTATGTTCAGTCGCTTAACCATGCTTCCAACAACCCTCCGGCAGCAGAATTCCTTTCCCGGCTTATACAGGATGACGACGATGATTCAGTGACAGTTGCCGCCAATGTAAAGACCAGGTTCATTACTACCCGGTTTGGGAACGTATTGGGCTCTAACGGTTCTGTTATCCCGCGTTTCCGGGCACAGATACAGCAGGGCGGCCCTATAACGGTCACTCATCCGGAGATCACCCGTTATTTTATGACCATTCCTGAAGCAGTGCAGCTGGTATTGGAAGCCGCTACCATGGGGCATGGAGGTGAGATATTTGTTTTTGATATGGGTGAGCCGGTAAAAATTGCTGACCTGGCAATGAATATGATCAAGCTCTCCGGCCTGGTTCCCGATAAGGATATTAATATTGTGTATACCGGTTTGCGCCCGGGAGAGAAATTATATGAGGAGCTCTTAAATGAAACAGAAAAAACCCTGCCTACGCACCACGAAAAGATAAAGATTGCAAAAGTGATCTCCAAATCGTACAAAGAGGTGCTCAGTGATATAGAAAGCCTTACCGATCTGTGCAAGCAGGGGGATCATTTTAAACTGGTAGGAAAAATGAAGGCGATTATTCCCGAATTTATCAGCAATAACTCTGAATTCTCGAAACTGGATGAAGGGAACAAATCTAAAAAGAGAATTGTGCGTGTTCCGGCATTCACCGATTCTATAAAGTTGTAATCCGGGAACAGATATGATCTTACAAAAGGGGCGAAGTTCAGTTTCGCTCCTTTTGCTTTTTAAGCTCAATAGGGCGCTCAGTCTTAATAAAAGCAGATTTGTTAACGTGCAGAGGCCAGAAGTTTCAGTTGTAAAAAGGTACAGAGTATCCCATTTAGCTGAGTACGCATAAGTTTTCTCAGGTCTTCCATCAAAAAAGGCTCATTCAGGATCGTTCTGTATGCAGTGATCATTTGTTTTTCACTATCCCGGCAAAATTGTAATGTAGTATGATCCAAAATCTGGTTCGATCCGTCTTCTGCAATGGTCCTGAAAGATTCTGTGGGAGCGCTTTCAGGCTGCCCGATTCCTACATTTACACCAAGCGACCTTAATTGTGAAAGCAGTTCACAACCATATTGATTGCTCTCCTGCGCCAGATTAGTTATTGTATATCTCATCTGACGGTCGGATACAGCAAGCGCCGCACGCTCATATTTCTCTTTTTCAGCTTTTAAAAAATCCCAAAAATATAATAATTTGTCCAGAAGATATTTGGGGGCTTTGTATGTGCTGGCTTGTATCATAAATGCTAATCCCCGCCGGGATAAAAATAAAGAATGCCTTAAGTAAATAGCGCAATTGCCATACCATTTTCCATTTTGCCTTCAGTTTTATTTTCATTTGGTACGCTTTTAAATGGTAACGTCAGTGCAGGTTGCCTTTTTGGCTTACTTTTATCAACGCGGGATCATCTTTAAATTATTATATGAAACGAATTATAAAAAAGTTCAGGATAGATAAAAGGATCAGGGTAGGGTATGGCTCCGCTTTTTTTATCTTGCTTATTTCTTACCTGGTTACCCTGTATATTAACCGGCAGGTGCTCGAAAAATCCCGGCTTATTGAGCATACCAATAAAGTGATCCACGGCCTGGAAGACTTCCTTTCTCTTATGAAAGATGCGGAACTGGGCTTCAGGGGGTTTGTAATAAACAGGGATAAAAGCTTTTTGACCCCTTATTATCGGAGCAAAATGAAATCGGGGCCGCTATTTTACACCCTCCTTACACAGATCATCAATAGCGAAGAACAGCGTGATATGATGCAAAAGGCAAAGAGGCTGATGGATAAAAAGTATACCCTTATCAACCACGCTATAGCCGAATTCACCCAAAACAATTATCATCTTACAGATAGCATGTTGCATTATGAGCGCGAAGGAAAAGCGAACATGGATAGTCTTGGCGCCATTATCAAAGCAATGCAGGATTCTGAGCGCTCCATTCTGGACCAAAGGAACAACGACCTTCAATCCAGATACAGTTGGCTCAATACCATTGTATTTGTTTCGTTGATCGTAGCGCTGCTGCTGTTTGTTTTTGGCTTTATTACTTACGTTACCGAAAATAAAGCAAGGCGACTGGCTGATCAACGTGCGGAAGCTTACCGTGAAGAACTGGAAGAAAGGATAAAGCAGCTGGATAAAGTGAATAAAGAATTGCTGGAAATGCGCAGAATGGAAAAATTTACGGCTACGGGCCGCATTGCACGCACCATTGCCCATGAAGTGAGAAACCCGCTTACGAATATTAACCTGTCGGTAGATCAGCTCAGATCGGAAACCGATACTGATGAAGAAAGCAGGAATATTTTTTACGACATGATCACCAGGAACAGCCAACGTATCAATCTGCTTATTACGGAACTCCTGGATTCCACGAAGTTTATTGAACTTACGGCAGAAACCTTTTCTGTTAACGATCTGCTCGACAGTGCTTTACAACTGGCAGAAGACAGGCTGACACTGAATGACATTAAAGTGATAAAAAACTATGAGAAAGACATCTGTAATATTTCTGTAGATAAGGAAAAAATAATAATAGCTTTTTTAAATATCATTGTCAATGCTATTGAAGCTATGCAGCCGGGAGAGGGCATATTAAGACTGTCAACGTATTCCGAAAATGACAAGTGTGTAGTTGAAATTGAAGATAATGGAAGCGGAATGGACGCGGAAGCGCTTAATAAATTATTTGAACCCTACTACAGTAAAAAGACCAAAGGGACGGGGTTAGGGTTAACGAACACTGAAAATATAATACTAAGCCATAAAGGTAATATCAATGTAGAAAGCGAATTGGGAAAGGGTACGCGTTTTATCATTACCTTCGATTTTGCGCAAGAAGCGTAAGTCTTCACAAATAGCGGTTACAGTGCACCGGTAGAAAAAATATGCCGGTTAATTTCCTGCACTACAGGCTTTCTATCCACTTTTTTATCTCCTCTTTGGATTGCCCTACTTTTTGCTGGATCCTCCCCAGCAGTGCATCATCTTTTCCTTCTTCATAAAGAAGATCGTCATCGGTAAGGGTGGCATATTTCTGCTTGAGCTTACCTTTCACTTCATTCCAGTTTCCTTTTAATTTTAATTTCCAGCTTTCCATAAATAAATTTTTTTAGTGAATAATTGACCCTGATTGTTAGTTGGCTGCACCTTTTATTATTCTTAACAACACTGCTATAACTGCGATCACAAGCAGGAGGTGAATTAAGCCGGAAGCATGATAGCCTAAAAAACCGATGGCCCAAGCAATTACCAGAATGATAGCAATAAGATACAATAGATTTCCCATACAAAATGTTTTAAGTGGTTTTTGAATCTCTCCGGCCAGTCAATGCCTGAACCGAACGGTTACCTTATCACTAAAAATATGTTGCCAAAATTACATCTGCAGTAAAAAGCGGGTCATGCCGGTATTTGACAAAATACCCGGATATACAAACTGTTTACATGGTGCCACTAACGAGAAATAATTTCTACAATCTGAGTAAATTAATGCTATGAGGTTAACTGACTGATGGCTGAGTTGATCTTTTCCTTCGTGAAAGGCTTGGGAATAAAAATGTCCACACCTTCTTCATATGCTCTCTTGTGCTCGGCAGGACTGTCATGGGCCGTGATCATTATTATTTTGCTGACTGGATATTTTGATTTGATGAATTGAATGAAATCAATACCTAACCCGTCGGGCAGGTGGTTATCAAGAAAAATAATGGAAGGAGGATCATTCTTTAATGCTACCTCGGCATCGGAAAGGGAAGTAACATAGCGGGTCGAAAAATGCTGCTGTTTCAATATCCCGCTTAATAAATAGCAAATATCCAGCTCATCATCTATGATCAAAACTTTCATACAAAGGTTCGTAACATGTTTTCAGAATGGAACGATACTTCCAGGGTTTTATTACAAGTAACCTGCCATAGTATACCCCGGTAAATTTTTAAACGAAATAACCGGGTTATTCATTTTATATATTATCATAGTGATTAATGTGAGGTAAAAATAAAGATATATTATTTTTTGGGCACTAATTTCCCCAATGTGATGATTTAACTCAACAAAATGAACAAAAATCTTTTTTCTACATTATTAAACGGTAAGAGCTTTTACAAAAAATAGCAGGATTTTTTTCGACGTATCAAAGTTGAATATCCAATAGTGACATTCATTACCTCCATCAAAGGCAGGCAATGCAGAAATGGAATAATATATATGTGGTACTACGCCACAGGCTGTGGCTTTTAAATTGGATAACAGGATATGTAAATGTTTTGAAGTAACTTAGACCCACTTTAAATGATTTTTTGTTATGAGCAGAATATTGATAATGGATGATGACATGGATATGTGCGCGCTGCTGAGCAGGTTTTTACAGCGGAAAGGGTTTGAAACGGAAACTGCCTATACGGGAAACTCAGGAATAGCTAAATTTAAAGAGGAACATTTTGATATTGTACTGTGCGATTTCAGATTGGGTGATAAGGAAGGACATGAAGTACTGAAAGAGGTCAAGTCTGTTAAACCGGCTACAACCGTTATTATTATCACCGGTTATTCTGATATTAAAACAGCAGTAGACATCATTAAGCAGGGGGCATTTGATTATATTGCCAAGCCGCTTATCCCCGACGAAGTATTGAACGTTATAAAAAAATCACAGGAAGCCGTCTCAGGCACTACCCCACGAGAATTGGCTGCTGCTACAGGATCTGCCAGGGCCACCGTAAAATCCATACTCCAGGAGGGGGAATATCTTATAGGTAAGGATCCGGCTACCAAAGAACTGTATAAGCAGATCAGGCTTGTTGCACCCACCCCTTATAGTGTTATCTTATATGGAGAAAGCGGAACGGGAAAGGAAGTGATCGGCAAAACGATACACCAGTACAGCGACAGGGCCAATAAGCCTTTCATTGCATTAGATTGTGGCACGTTATCAAAAGAACTGGCGGGAAGCGAACTGTTTGGACACATGAAAGGATCTTTTACCGGAGCTGTAAGTGATAAGGAAGGTCATTTTGAAATGGCTAATGGCGGAACTATTTTTTTAGACGAAGTAGGCAATCTCCCTATTGATGTACAGGCAGCTTTACTGCGTGTGATACAGGAACGCAAATTTAAAAGGGTGGGGGGTACTAGAGAAATGAATCTTGATATACGGATCATTGTGGCATCCAACGAAAACCTGCAGGAAGGTTACCGCAAAGGAAAGTTCCGCGAAGATCTTTTTCACCGGTTCAATGAATTCTCCATTCATATACCACCTCTCAGGAACCGTAAAGAAGATATTCCGCTGTTCGCAGATTTCTTTTTGCAAAAAGCATGTAAAGAGCTGGATAAGCATATTGAAGGATTTGAGGATGATGTGTTACGGTTATTCATACAATATTCGTGGCCGGGCAACCTTCGTGAATTCAGGAACGTGATCCGCCGCGCTGCCTTATTAACCAGCACCCCGGTTATAAATACATCTATATTACCCAGGGAAATTATTGAACCGGCACCAAATGAAGCGGTAGGAGAACATGTATCCTTCGCCATATCATCGAAAAACCCCGACCTTAAGGTAGCGGCATCCCAGGCTGAATATGAAACGATTTTAAGGGTGTTGAAACAAGTGAATTATAACAAAACAAAAGCTGCCGAGATCCTCAAAATCGACCGTAAAACTTTGTATAACAAGATCAGGGATTATGAAAGCCCGAAAACTGTAGAAGACTAGCTGCATTCCTGAGCTGTTATCCCTTCCATTCCGGTATTTCTGCCAGCAAATGAAGATCTTCTCCGCTCCTTTCAAAAGCAAAACAGTAGGAGCCGTTGGTTATAACAAGATATTTAACGGGTAAAGAAGCATTATACCCTAGTATTTGTTCAGCCGTGGTAGCGCTTAGTGCAACATGCATCGCTTTACATTCTGCCATTAACAGCGGATTAGCGGTTTTGTCATACGCTACAATATCGCAACGCCTGGTAAGCTCGCCTCCCCGTATTTCTTTTTCTACTGCAATCAGAGAAGAAGGATAGTTTTTAACCTGTACCAGATATTGCAGGAAATTCTGCCTTACCCATTCTTCCGGGGTAAGCGCTACCCATTGCCTGCGTATGTCGTCAAATATGAATGGTTTGTCGTTTTCCTTCCTGATCTTATAAGGGTGGGCAGGATATGCTATTTTAATCATATTTAGTAATGAATGTGCTAAATTAGCCCAATTAAAGAAGTATGCAGACAAAAGAACATATTGTTGAGAACTGGTTGCCCCGCTATACAGGGGAAAGGCTTGAAAGTTTTGGAAAATACATATTGCTTACCAATTTCAGCAGCTATGTAAACTGTTTTGCCCAATGGAATGGGGTGGAAGTCATGGGTAAAGACAGGTCAATGCCATGTGCTACCGCCGATGGCATTACTATGATAAACTTTGGAATGGGCAGCCCGGGCGCGGCTACCATCATGGACCTCCTTACTGCCATTGAGCCAAAGGCAGTATTATTCCTGGGCAAATGTGGCGGGCTGAAAAAAAGAAATAAAATTGGCGACCTGATACTGCCTATCGCCGCCATTCGTGGTGAAGGTACATCCAACGACTACTTCCCTGCAGAAGTGCCTGCATTGCCCGCCTTTGCACTTCAAAAAGCAATCTCCACCACCATAAGAGATCATGGAGTGGATTACTGGACAGGCACGGTATATACTACCAACCGGCGTGTATGGGAGCATGATATAGCCTTTAAAAATTACCTTCAAAAAATAAGGGCTTATGCTATTGACATGGAAACTGCCACTATCTTTTCGGTGGGTTTTTACAATAAGATCCCTACCGGTGCGCTCCTTCTTGTGAGTGATCAGCCCATGATACCCGAAGGAGTTAAAACGGAAGAGAGCGACAGAAAAGTAACGGAAGCTTTTGTTGAAACGCATATAAAGATCGGCATTGATTCCCTGAAGCAACTGATCAATGATGGCTTAACGGTAAGGCATTTAAGATTTTAATCCTCCATGCAGCCCCTGTTGTCCATACAAAATCTCAATATCGGCTTCCGGCAGGGGGGGAACCTGGTGCCTGCCCTGCACAATATCTCCTTTTCGGTAAACCGTGGCGAAACCGTGGCGATAGTAGGAGAGTCGGGTTCGGGAAAATCGGTCACTTCACTTGCTGTGCTCCGGCTATTGCCTGTGCCACCCGCAGCATATACCGGTGGGCGCGTATTGTTTTCGGCCCGGGGATCTTCCGGAGTGGATCTTTTGAAGTTGTCTGAAAATGAAATGCAGGCTGTAAGGGGCAACCAGATTGCCATGGTCTTCCAGGAGCCCATGACCTCTCTGAATCCTTTATACACCTGTGGTAACCAGGTCATGGAGGCCATCTTATTGCACCAGCGTGTTACCTACAAAGCGGCAAAGCAAAAAACGATCGAGTTATTTGAGAAAGTGCAGTTGCCCGATCCCGCCGCCATCTTCAACAGGTTCCCACACGAAATAAGCGGTGGGCAAAAACAACGGGTTATGATCGCCATGGCTATAAGCTGTGAGCCGCTGCTCCTGATCGCTGATGAGCCTACCACCGCTTTAGATGTAACGGTTCAGCAGGGTATCCTTCACCTGATAAAAACATTACAGGCCGAAAAGCAAATCGGTGTTATTTTTATCAGCCACGATCTTGGACTGGTAGCGGAAATAGCCGACCGGGCAATAGTGATGTTCAAAGGAAAGATCGTTGAGCAAAATACGATCCGTGAGCTCTTTACCCATCCGCAACATCCCTATACCCGTGCGTTATTGGCCTGCCGCCCCGCCCTCCATGCCAAAGGAGAAAGATTGCCGGTGGTAGGTGATTTTATGGAAGTGAACAAGGATGGCACAATAACGGAAAAAGACCGGCAGCCTGCAAACCCGGAGCCGGTCATGAACACACCTAAAGAAACGGAAAAGCAACCTGCAGGTGCCTTGCCTCTCCTGGAAGTTGAAAATCTGAAGGTATGGTTCCCGGCAGGAAATAAGCACCAGGGTAGGGGAAGCCGTTATATAAAAGCTGTAGATGATGTAAGCTTTCAGGTGTACGAGGGGGAAACGGTGGGGCTGGTGGGAGAATCCGGATGCGGTAAAACAACATTGGGTAGAAGCATCCTTCGCCTGGTGGCACCTACTTCGGGAGTCGTTCGTTTTAACGGACAGGATCTGCTAAGCCTGCCTCCTCCCCAACAACGGGAGATGCGTAAAGATCTGCAGATCATTTTCCAGGATCCATATTCCTCCCTTAATCCCCGTATTACCATTGGCAGCGCTATCCAGGAAGGAATGAGCATACATGGATTGGGGGGCAACACCAGGAACAGGAGAGATATGATAATCAACATCTTAGAAAAGGTGAACCTGAATGCTGATCACTATAGCCGCTATCCTCATGAATTTAGCGGCGGGCAGCGTCAGCGGGTAGGCATCGCACGCGCCCTGGCTTTAAACCCTTCATTTATTATCTGTGACGAATCGGTTTCCGCACTTGATGTAAGCGTACAGGCACAGGTGCTCAATTTGCTCAACGACCTGAAGGAAGAATTTGGTTTTGCCGCGCTCTTCATTTCCCACGATCTTTCTGTGGTTCGCTATATCAGCGATCGTATACTGGTAATGTATAAAGGCAGGATAGAGGAAACGGGTGTTGCAGAAGAAGTATATAACAATCCGCAAAGCAACTATACGAGAAAGCTGATCGCAGCCATCCCCGCGGGAAAAGTTTTGTCTTCATAATTGTCCATATCCTTTTTTGCAGATGTTACTATTGGAATTATTATTTCCTTACCTTTGCACGCTGTCAAATACAGCTACTTACATGAAACCTGATACCGTAAGATCAGGTTCAGGCAAAAAGATACCTCGACGCATTGATAAGGGTAAGTTTCATGTGACTGTATAAAATAATAAACACTCAGATGAAATTATCACAATTCCGTTTTGACCTTCCACTTA
>CAZREP010000075.1:0-17994 GCA_964599035.1 uncultured Terrimonas sp.
TTTGATCTGCTCTGCAGAAAATCCTGAAATCAATTCGATACCTTGCGATTCCAGCACCAGATTGTACGTACCACTCAGGGACACGCTATAGCTGGTGGAGGTATATGAGTGAAGCGCCCAGTTATCAATGATCCAGGTAGTGCCACCGTCAACGCTAAGCCGGTAACCATCGTCGGCGCCTACGGTAAACATATAGGTGCCTGCAGCGAAGGTTTTGGGAAGCCGGTAACGTACGCTAAAGGTTTCGGTCTGAACCGTGCATCCGCTGGTGGCATAAGATACATTTCCTCCTCCAAAGCTCTGGTCGAAATCCGGACTGCCTGCAGCGCCTTCGTGCACCATGCCCACATATGCTTCAAAATTGATCCCGTCATAAACGTACCCGTTCCAGATGTTGCCTGTTCCGTATATGCCTGTGTCTTCTGTTCCGGTGCATGCGGAGGCTACGGAAAAGCTTATCCTGTTATCTCCCCCGTTTTCATAATATTCAAGTACTATATTATAAGTACCGCTCAGTGCGATAGTGAGCGTGCTGACAGTATACGATTGGTCAACCCACCGATTGGTCACCCAGGTAGTGCCGCCGTCGAGGCTAAGCCGATAGCCGTCATCGCCTCCTATGGTAAAAGTATAATTGCCGCTTGCAAAGGTTTTGGTAAGTTTATACCGCACACTGAACGTTTCCGTTTGCACGGTACACCCGTTAGTAGGGTAGTTTACATTGCTTCCCCCGAAATTCCTGTCAAAATCAGGACTTGCGGCCGTTCCCTCATTTACGTAGCCCCGGTAATTTGTAAAATTGATATTATCATAAACGTAACCGATCCATACATTGCCGGTTCCGTAAGTGGTTTCGTTTCCGGCAGGCGTACAGGGCTGGCTTTTGGCAAGCAGCACCTGCAAAGAAAGAATAATAAAAACGGGTAAAAATTTTTTCATGGCGGTTTAATTAGGGGTTGATCATTGCATAAAAGTAACGGAAGCCAATAAGTGTTATTGCTTAATTTCTATGAATATACACTTAACAAGAGCAGGGTTATCCATTTACCTCCATTATCGTTCGATTTTACATTTCATTGATCATCATTAGAATACAGATTGAATAAAATTAGCTGTCTTGATAAAGGTCAAAGCGGCGTATATATGCTAGGCCTCTAGTACCCCTATGCTGCTATTCGGCAGAATGATCAAAACCTTCGGTCAGCAGTTTTAAAAAATCAGGGTCTTAGTGCGTAAGTCTGTCCTCTCCAGGCTGGGACGGGTTAAATAATATGAGGATAAATGAAACAGACAGAAAAATAAAAGGCTTTGTACTATGCCGTTGTATAGCATCCCTTTTTGCACGTTCGGGAGGAATTGAACAGCGGCAACTGTAGGGAGCTTTCTCTTCTTAGGCATTAAATCGTACCTTCGCAACTTCTTTTTCAAAAGGCGCCCATTAAAATAAGGAAGCAGCTATGATTACAGTGAATAATGTATCGTTATCCTTCGGAAAAAGGGTATTATTTGATGAGGTAAACCTGAGTTTTACCAAAGGTAATTGTTACGGGGTTATTGGCGCCAACGGTGCGGGGAAATCCACGTTTTTAAAGATCCTTGCCGGGGAAATAGAGCCAAGCAAGGGAACAATAGATATTACACCCGGCGAACGGATGGCAGTATTGCAGCAGAACCACTTTGCCTTTGATGAGCATACTGCGCTGCATACCGTGATCATGGGTCACCGGAAGCTGTGGGAAGTGATGCAGGAAAGAGACGCCATTTATGCCAAGGAAGATTTTACCGAAGAAGATGGCATGCGTGCAGGAGAACTGGAGGGTGAATTTGGGGAGATGGGGGGATATGCTGCCGAAAGCGATGCGGGAACATTACTGGGAGAACTTGGTGTGGACGAAGCTTACCATCAGGCCCTGATGAAAGACCTGCCGGGTTCGGTGAAAGTACGCGTGTTGCTGGCACAGACCTTGTTTGGCAATCCGGATATCCTTATTCTGGATGAGCCTACCAATGACCTTGACGTGGAAACGATTTCCTGGCTTGAGAACTTCCTGGCCGACTATGAGAATATTGTTATTGTGGTGAGCCACGACAGGCACTTCCTGGATTCGGTGTGTACGCATGTAGCCGATGTAGACAGGCAGAAGATAAAGATATATACAGGAAACTATACCTTCTGGTACGAAAGCAGCCAGTTGGCAGCCCGCCAGTTGTCCGACAAGAATAAGAAGATGGAAGATAAACGCCGGGATCTGCTCGATTTTATCGCCAGGTTCAGCGCCAATGCATCCAAGAGCAGGCAGGCCACTTCCCGCAAAAAAGCACTGGAAAAGCTGGTGATCGAAGAAATTGAGCCGTCCAACCGACGCTACCCCGGCATCATTTTTAAGCAGGACAGGGAAGCCGGCAACCAGGTATTAAACGTGGAAAAGCTATTTAAAAAGGCGGACGACGGGAGAGTGCTGTTCAGTGATGTAAACTTTTCGGTAAGCAAAAACGATAAGATCGCTTTCTTTTCCAGGGATCATCTTGCGCTCACTTCCTTTTTCGAGATCATCAATGGTAATATGGATGCCGACGGAGGAAAATATGAGTGGGGCACTACCATCACCCGTGCTTATTTGCCTAATGACAATACTTCCTATTTTGATCAGAAAGATATTACCCTCATGGATTGGCTCCGGCAGTTTGTACCGCCGAACGTTACGGATGTAGATGAGCCTTTTTTACGTGGATTCCTGGGTAAGATGCTTTTCAGCGGCGATGAGGTGCTGAAAAAAACAAGCGTGCTCAGTGGTGGCGAAAAAGTTAGGTGCATGATCAGCCGGATGATGATACAGAACCCCAACCTGGTTATACTGGATGAGCCTACCAATCACCTCGATCTGGAAAGCATCCAGGCTTTCAATGAAAGCATGGTGAATTTCAAAGGGGTGGTCCTGCTCACTTCGCACGACCATACCTTTATGGAAACGGTTGCCAACAGGGTCATTGAACTAACACCTAAAGGCATAATAGACAGGTTGGCCACATTTGATGAATACCTTGCAGACGAAAGAGTGAAACAGTTGAGGGAAACCATGTATGAAAGGAGCGGAGTGCTGGTGTAAAAGTGTTTATAGTTTGGAGTTTCTGGTTGACAATTGCTGTTCTTTTCTAGTATGTAAAGTATATGTCTTCATATTTGAGATTTGCCATTTGAATTTTATTTGTTTTTTGTGATTTGCTTTTTGGTTCTTTGTATTTAAACCCGCATGGCGCGTAAAAAAAAGACAATTCCCGGCTGGAAGGCTTTTCTTCTTATAACCGGCATGATGCTGTTAGCCGCAACGGCTATATTTGGTTATATGCGCTGGAGAGCATACCGTGTTCATTTTGTGCGTTATTCGGCTTTCGGCATCGACATCCCCGTTAATTATAATATTCATGGTATTGATGTTTCCCATCATCAGGAGGTGATCGACTGGGCGGAAGTAAAAAAGATGAATGTGGAAGAAATGCAGCTGAGCTTTGCTTTCATTAAAGCTACTGAGGGGCTTGTAAACGTAGACAGGCTGTTTAAGCGCAACTGGTATAAAGCAAGGGAAGAAGGAATGATAAGAGGAGCCTATCATTTTTTCCTGGCTACAAAGAGTGGAAAAAAACAGGCTGATAATTTTATTGCGCAGGTAACGCTGGAACCCGGCGACCTGCCCCCGGTGCTGGATATAGAGCAATTGTACGGGGTGAAACCCAAAAACCTCCGCGTACGGGTTAAGGAATGGCTGACCGCTATTGAAGCGTATTATAAGGTAAAGCCGATCATTTATACCAACGTGGACTTTTACGAACAGTACCTGGGAGCGGAATTTGATGAATATCCTTTGTGGGTGGCCCATTACCTGCAGCCCAATAAGCCCCGTATTGAAAGACCATGGGTGTTTTGGCAACACAGTGAAACCGGGAGAGTGAATGGTATACGCGGTAAAGTGGATTTCAATGTATTTAACGGAGATTCAGTAACTTTCAGGCGACTGCTGTTAGACTAATAACTCAAAGAGGCAATATATGAGCAATGGTATCGAACCGGAATTAAGGCGGATCATAAGCAAAGTGCTTCGGGTGATCATAAGCATAGTGGTCTGGTCTTTTATTACCATCTTTTTTGGCTTATACTTAGAGTGGGCAATGGTAAGAGGGGGATTTAATGCTTTTAATGCCATGTTTTATAGCTGGTTTGCAGTGAGCTTTGCAGTATTGATCTATTATTTCTACAGGATCTGGCGTGAATAGAGAAATACCGGCAGCGTTGCAGGGAAGATGCTCCGGTTTAGTAAAGAAGCCATTGCTCCAACCTCGTTTATAGAAAGTAAGAGGATCTAAAGCAGCCGGAGTGAATAACCACTACAATGAGCTCCCCGGAGGCACATATTGTTTATACTATCGGGCATTCTACGCATAGCTTCGATGATTTTGTTCAAATGCTCCGTTCTTTTAATATCAAAGTTCTGGCAGATGTAAGAAGATTTCCCGGCTCCCGCAAATACCCGCAGTTCAATAAAGAAAATATAGAGACAGCATTGAAAAAGAATGGTATAGCGTATACACATTTGGAAGCGTTGGGCGGGAGAAGAAAGGTGCAGAAGGATTCGAAGAATGACCTTTGGCGTAATGATGCTTTCCGCGGCTATGCCGATTATATGGAAACGGGTGTGTTTGAGCAAGCTGTTGAAGAGCTTGAAGCGATCGCGCTGCAACAGCCCACAGCCTATATGTGTTCCGAAGCTGTGTGGTGGCGTTGTCACCGCTCCATGATCTCCGATTATTTAAAAGCGAAAGGATGGACCGTGTGGCATATCATGGCGCCAGGCAAGGCGGAGGAGCACCCATACACCTCTCCCGCCCGTGTAGTGGGTACACGTGTATTTTATTCCAGCAAGAGTTTGTTTAATCCGTAAATTGTATCGTTATGACTTTCTTTTCAACGGAAATGGTTATAGGCGGTTTTTTTATTGCTGCCGGGGCGGTATTAAAAACTTTTCCGCCCAAATCAAGAAGTCTATATGGATACCGGACACCGCTTTCGCTAAAAAGCGTACAAAATTGGAAGGAAGGCAACAAGCTGTCTGCTAACCTTTTCATCCTTAGCGGTTGCTTAAATATACTCGTTGATTTTATTCTGCTTATGAGTTTTCCCTCGAAAATTGCTCTTCGGGTACTTGTAAGCCTTTCACTTATGATAATATCATCAATTCTTATAATTATCATTACAGAAAAAAAGCTAAAGGAAATAGATAGGATAAACAGATAGATATTATGTTATAGGAAATTTACATCGTATTCAACCTCGCTTTTCAAAACGGAAATTTGAAGTGAAGGAACTTTAACCGGCATAGTAAGATGACAACGAAGTTTAAAGTAGGTGACAAAGTAAGCTGGAATTCGGAAGCCGGCAGGGTTTCCGGTACCATTATTAAAGTGCACATCAAAGATTTTAACTACAAAGGCTATACCCATCATGCTACGAAGGATGAGCCGCAATATGAGATCAAAAGCAACAAAACAGATCATATAGCCGCCCATAAAGGATCGGCGCTTACCAAAATCTCCTGACTTGTCCAACTTAGGTCAAAAAATTATGGGAAACGAAAAAATAAATTATCTGATTTCAATAACTCATAGTAGCAAAGCTTTACAGCACAACGAAGATAACCGGCAGATAAGCTGCATAGCAGCAATAATATTTGTAGGAAAAAAATAGAAAAAAGTAAAGAGGCGCATAGCGCTGTAATATTAAAACCGGTTTTCTATAGGTGGGCTATCATTCCTGGTCAAAAAAGTCAAACAGATACTCCTTTTTGTATGCTGTGCCGTATTTGTTCAGGAAATCAAGATATCCTTCTAAAGGTCCTTTTGTGGTGATGTTCCTCCTGTGATAAAATATATTTCACTACCGTCAAATAATCTAGTATTGCGCCGCGCTGCAGCTTAGAGCAAATGTGTTGAAATGGCTACAAATATTTTGGCGCGCTGCGCCTGGTAAATGCACTTGTTTTCAAATAAATTTATACTTTAAGCATTTGAGCGTTGTACAAGTCGGGAAAAGCAGCAAAACAGATCATATAGCGGTCCATAAAGGACCGGTACTTACCAAAATATGAAATAAACACCTGCTTTGCTAATAGGAGATGGACTATCTGTTACAAGATAAACTCTCATACCCGGCTGGTGACCACGGATTGCCGGCTTCGGGTTTGCGTAGCTGCCCGCCGGTTGCTTTGCATATGCTTTTCATGTATAATGGCGCTCAGCGATTTACCGTATACTTTGCTTTCCACCCAGGAAATGACGTCCAGGTAAGCAAACGCCCGGGTTTCAAAGCGGTTTTTTTCAAGATGTTTAATCTTATACAGGAGCTTTTCGAGCTCCGGCTTTAGCTGGCGGGGTGAAACACGGAAGGAGCTGCGCAGGAAGCGAAACATTTCTTCTTCTACTACGGTAAGATTTTTCATTTTGGCCATAAAGCGGTAAACCGACTTTATCAGCGACTCAATGATCTCGTCATTGCCCAGTTCATAATGCGCCATCAGGTGCATCAGGCGCGCATAGCATTGGAGGTCATTTCGCAGATCGAGCGGGCCATTGATGATCCTTTGGAGATAGTCGATCGCCTTCTCATAAGCTTCGGCTCCAAAATACAGTGTGGCGATCTTGTAGTTAAAGACCAGGATGCGGTGCCGGTCTACATAAAGCGCATACTCCTTCAGGTTCGCTTCTATTCCGGGGATCAACGCCAGGCCTTCTTTGAATGTGCCGGTCATCAGGTGCCAGTTTATCCGGGCTACATTGATATAGATGGACGTATGAATGCGAAAATTGTCGTGATGCCGTGCAACAGGGGTCTGTGAAAAAGCTTCAAACCGGCGTAAAGTGCCCTGGAACTTCCTGTAATTGCGCAGGTCAAAATGCGCGTTCAGCAAATTGTGCATTCCCTTAATGAAGTGACCCGTTTCCACAGCGATCATAGTAGGATGTACCTCAAATAATGCGATCCATTTTTCACTATAGCGGTAATACATTAAAAAGTCCTGGCGTATGAAAGCATACCAGCAATAGCTTTGATAGAGATACAGGTTTTCGTAAAAACCGTTAATAGCAGTGATGGCAGGCGGAATATTGCTTTTGAAAAAGGCTTTGATGTCCTTTTCATCTTCCACATTACGGGCATGTCCAAACTTAACATACCAACGATACAGCAACAACGCCAGGTTGGATAACCGGGTCACCCTGTCGATATGCGCGCTGATCTCCAGCGCCTCGTGAGTGAGTTGTTCTGTTTTTTCGAGCGTGCTGCGGGTAATATGTAATGTTTCGATCTTCTTTTCAAGCGAGATCACCTGCGCCAGGAAATTGAATTTCTGGTTGGTCCTGGCCAACTCCTTGGCTTTCTCCAAAACCCGGAGGCTTTGTATTTTTAAGCCTTTATTATACAGCAAACGGGCATGATCAAGATGCTCACTCAGCTGGAGGTCGGTGTTTTCGGTGGTTTTAAGCAATCTCAGGCTTGATAGCAACTGCTTGTATAAGTGTGTTTTCAAATTGGCCAGCTGTGGTTTGGTAACTCCTTTCAGCTTAATAAGCAACTGCTTTTCGTCGTATTCCTGCTGTTTTTCCAGCGCGTCAAACAGTTGAATGATCTTCAGGTCTTCCTTACCGGAGCTCCTTTTTATATATAGCTTAAAATGTCTCTTTTCAGATTTTTCCAGTGATCGAACCAATTGAAATAAAGCATCTGTAAAACTGTTGGACATCATAATAAAAATTTCCTGAAACACTCTGCCATAAAGGGTTTCAGGCATATGTCCCCCTCTTTGGCATGATAAAATTACGAACAACTTGTTTTGCAGGGCAAAAATTCGCGTACTACTTTTACATCATCAAATGAGGTAAGAGGAAAAGGCAGGCAATCGTGAAGCAAGAAACCGGCAAGCGTTAGAGGCATCCAAATGAAAGCAGTATGCTGCACTCATTTACAGAACAAGACTTATTACGAATTTTCATATGGCAAGCAATCGTTAGAGGTCATCTGTGTCTACAGAAGACCTTTTTTATTTCGGTGCCAAATCTACAGTTTTTTCCTTAAAATTAGTTTTTTATTAACTTTTATTTTTTCCCACGTATTTTCTTTTAAAATTAGATTGCTCACACGTTATTTCCACGCGGGTTTCGTGTGTTTAAAAAATGATAATTCCTGTTCAATCTAAACAACATTCAAAACTCACCTTAACGGGAACAGAACTGCCCAACTCAGCGTACTTTTGCGGTTCATGAGCAGAAAAAAAAATAAAAGCGCGGTATTGGAGCAGGTGATGGTGGAAGATTACGCTGCGGAGGGAAGGTCCCTGAGCAGGGTAGGAGGGAAAGTGATCTTCATTGAGGGTGCTGTGCCTGGCGATACGGTGGATGTGCTGCTGGGTAAAAATAAAAAGGAATGGGCAGAAGGAAAAGCGATCCGCTTTCATACCCTGTCTGCTGCCCGGACGGAGCCTTTTTGCGGTCATTTTGGAGTTTGCGGCGGATGCAAATGGCAAATGCTCCCTTATGAAAAGCAGCTGGAATACAAACAAAATGAGGTGGAGCAAAATCTTCGCAGGCTCGGACATATCGATCTGCCACCGCTGATGCCTATCCTGGGATGTGATGAAACGGTAAGATATCGCAACAAGTTGGAATTCACCTTCAGCAACCGCCGGTATAAAACACGGGAGGAAATGCAGGAGGATCCTATATTGCACCAACCCGTGGCGGAGAGAAAAGAAGACCCCGCGTTGGGGTTTCATGTACCGCGGCTTTTTGATAAGGTAATTGACATCACTACCTGTCACCTAATGACAGAACCCGTTAATATTATCAAAAATACCATCCGCGAATTTGCTATACAGCAGGGTTATCCTTTTTATGATATCCGGCAACACACCGGCTGGCTGCGGAATCTCATTATCCGGATAAGCACTACCGGCGAGGTAATGGTAAATGTTTGTATGGCATATGATGAAAGCACAGAACGCCCAAAGCTGCTCGACCATTTGCTCAGGCAGGTGCCGTCCATCACCACCCTGTTATACACCATTAACGACAAAAGGAACGACAGTATATACGATCTGGTGCCGCAGGTTTACTTCGGTAAAGGATATATCACCGAACGTTTGGAGGATTTTCAATTTAAAATAAGCCCAAAATCTTTTTTTCAAACCAACAGCAGGCAGGGTGAAAAACTATACCGGGTAGCCCGTGATTTCGCTGAACTAACTGGTAATGAAACAATATACGATCTGTATTGCGGCACAGGCAGCATTGGTATTTTCGTAAGCCGGCTGGCAAAAAAAGTAATAGGCGTGGAGCTGATTCCCGACGCCATAGCCGATGCGAAAGAAAATGCCGGGTTGAATCATATCGGGCATGCATCCTTTTTTACGGGAGATGTGGTAGATATATGCAATGATGATTTTTTTGACCGGCATGGCAGGCCCGATGTGATCATCACCGATCCGCCCCGCGCAGGCATGCATGAGAAGCTGGTAAAAAAAATACTGGAAATGCAGGCTTCGCTGGTTGTATATGTAAGCTGCAATACGGCTACTCAGGCAAGAGATCTGCAATGGCTGCAGGAAAAATATGAAGTGACCAAAGTGCAGCCTGTAGACATGTTCCCGCACACGCACCACATAGAAAATGTAGTACAGTTAAAACTAAAATAATGTTATGCTGTGGTGATAAAAAATACGCGCCGAGGTTTATTATCCTGCATGGTTTATTTTCGCATCTCATCAATTGAATCATTATGACAGAATTTCGCCCGGGAGGATTTCAGGTATTACCGGTAGTTGTAAAAAATTTACTGATCATTAATGGGTTGGTCTTTTTGGCACAGGTAACTTTTGAGCAAACAGGATTGCTTTCGCTGGAAAACCTTTTTGCGCTCCATGATGTACACTCCGTATATTTTCGTCCCCACCAGTTGGTCACTCATCTTTTCATGCACGGTAGCTTTGGCCATATTTTCTTTAATATGTTTGCCCTGTGGATGTTTGGAAACGTGCTGGAAAATTACTGGGGGGCAAAAAAATTTCTTATTTTTTATATCGCCTGCGGCTTGGGCGCCGGACTCCTGCATCTGGGTGTGCTGTATTATGAAAATGTTCCCGTTATGCAGCTTTTTCATTCCCTACCCGCCGACCAGCAGGCTGAACTTTTATATGCTCCCAATTTCAAGGTCAATACTGCCACGGTAGGTGCTTCAGGCGCAGTTTTTGGTTGCCTGGCCGCTTTCGGCTATTTGTTTCCCAACAGCCTTATTTACCTGTATTTCTTTATACCCATCAAAGCTAAGTGGTTTGTTTTGATGTATGCCGCTATGGAATTCTTCCTGGGCGTTCGTAATTCTGCCGGTGATAATGTGGCGCACTGGGCGCATCTGGGTGGTGCTCTGGTAGGCTTTTTGCTGGTATTATACTGGAAGAAAAAGAACCGCAGAAGATTTTATTAGTAATTTTATGCTGCTACGTTTACGTGTAAATTGTTAAGTATGGGAGTGCTTGAAAAAACAAAGGCAAGAAAGGTCTTTTTCGGGGAAGACAACGACGCACTGGTCCGGATCATCATCATTAATATTCTGGTCACCGCTGTTCTTTTCTTCATCCGCTCTGTTTACCAGCTTTCAGACATTGATCTTTCCCGGTTCCGGGCAGAAGTGGCAGCCTGGTTCATCCTTCCCGCCGACACCGGTAAATTGCTTACCCGCCCCTGGACCTTAATTACGTTCATGTTTTCCCATGTTGATATATGGAGCCTTATTGCCAATATGCTTTGGTTATGGGCTTTCGGCTTCATCATACAAAGCCTGTATGGAAGCCGCAAATTAGCCCCGCTTTATATATATGGCGGACTGGCCGGGGGGATCGTTTATTTGGTATGTAGTAATTTGCTCCCCTCTCTTGCGCCTGCTGTTTCAAAGATGGCGCTGGCGGGCGCCAACGCCTGCGTTATGGCTGTTGCCATAGCTGCTACGGTAGCGGCTCCCGGATATCGTATTTTTCCTATGCTCAATGGTGGCATCCCGTTGTGGGTATTGACCGTTATTTATGCCGTGATCAGCTTTGCAGGAACGTCGTATGGCAATGCTGCCGCCTATGGCGCGGAAATGGCCGGGGCAGCAATGGGCCTGCTGTTCGTGAACCGTCTCAGCAGAGGACAGGATATGGGAAAGTGGATGAATAGCCTGTATGACTGGTTTTTTGATCTGTTTAATCCGGATAAGCAGCTTAATCCGGATGTCGCGAGGCGTAGCATTTTTTATGATACCCATGGAAAAACCCCATATAAAAAACAACCGCTGGTGAGTCAGCAACGTATTGATGAGATCCTGGACAAGATCAATCAAACTGGTTATCATAGCCTCTCGCACGAAGAGAAAGAGGTATTGCGCAGGGCAGGCGAGGAAGATCTGTAATTTTATAGCATGGTAGGTAAACTCATCCGGCGCATTTTAGTGGTTGTTTATGTAGGCGTAGTGATCTTTTTCCTGGCCGCCTGCCTGTCGCCTTTTCTGAATCCTTCCACATGGTGGCCTTTTGGCTTCTTAGCGCTGGCTTTCCCATACCTCTTGATCGCATTATTCCTTTTTTTGACGGGCTGGCTCCTGGCGCGTTCGCGCTGGAGCTGGTTTGCCATCATCGCCCTGCTGCTGGGATGGAAAAGTATTTCATCGGCTTTTGCTTTTCATCCCTTAAGCTCATTTGATAAGTCAAAAAAAGACGAGGGTACATTACGGGTCATGACCTGGAATGTTAAGGGTTTTTTTCCACCTGTGGAAAAGCTTACTAAAGCAATACGGATTGCTCATCGTGAACAAATATTGGGTGTTGTACGGAGCTATGACCCGGACATTTTGGCTATTCAGGAATTTCTCTCCATTGAATCTTCCTCCTGGTTAGATCACCTTGCCTGTCTCAAAGAGATGGGATACCGTTATTATTTTTTTCCGGGAGACTTTTCCCGGAGTGAGAGAAGTCATCGCGGAACAGCTATTTTCTCCAAATACCCGATCATAGATTCTTTAAGAACCGTTATGCCCCAGGAAATGGAAGATCAGGTAGAAAGCCTGTTGAGCGCTGATATCGTTTGTCATTCAGATACCATCCGGGTTTTTACCGGACATTTGCAATCGTACCGGTTCATGCCGGCAGATTATAGTAATCTTTCAAAGATCAGGAACAATCCCGACGAAAGAATTGACGCGTCAAAAAGCATTATTCGCAAAATGAGGTCTGCCTTTCAAAAGCGGGCGGTGCAAACCGATATTATACGCACGCAACTGGATGGGAGTAAATACCCTGAGATCTTTTGTGGAGATCTGAACGATGTGCCCAATTCCTATGCGTACTTTTCTGTAAAAGGCGATAAAAGAGATGTGTTCATTGCGAAAGGATTTGGATTTGGACAAACCTTTTACAACTTTTCATCTCACTTTATGCAGCGCATTCCCACGCTTAGGATAGATTTTATTTTTACCGACCCGGCATTTGATATCAGGCAATGCACGCGGGTGCCCGTGATCCTTTCCGATCATATACCAGTAGTAGCCGATATTAAATTGAAAGCCAGGTAGTGCTTTAACATAGGTAGCGGGTGTTTCCAAATTGTCGCCGGCTGGTGGGGACACCAACCGGGGCGGTGTCCTCACCGCCCACATGAGGCAAAGCGGTGCGACAATTTGGAATACACCCCAGGTAGCCAACGGCCGTATTATTCGATTATATTTGCAATAAACATATATCAATATTAAACCAGGATATGGCAGAATTGAAGATTTATAATTCACTGACGAGGCAGAAAGAAGTATTTACTCCTATTACGGCAGGCTATGTGGGCATGTATGTATGTGGCCCTACGGTTTACAGCGATGTCCATCTCGGCAATTGCCGCACATTCATTTCGTTTGATATTATTTACCGTTATTTAAAATACCTCGGAAATAAAGTAAGATACGTGCGTAATATAACGGATGCCGGCCATCTTGAGGGAGACAGGGATGAGGGAGATGACAAGTTTTCCAAAAAAGCCAGGCTGGAAGCGCTGGAGCCTATGGAAATCGTTCAGAAGTACACGCTGGGCTTTCATAGAGTGATGGAGCTGTTCAATAATCTTCCACCCACCATTGAGCCTACCGCCACCGGGCATATTTCCGAGCAAATTGAAATGGTGAAACATATCCTGCAAAACGGCTATGCGTATGAAGTGGATGGTACCGTTTATTTTGATGTGGAAAAGTACGATAAAGAAAAGCCCTACGGTATCCTTACCAACAGGAAGCTGGAAGATCTGCTCGAAGGCACCCGCGATCTCAGCGGGCAGGATGAAAAAAAGGGGCGATTGGATTTTGCATTGTGGATAAAAGCAAAGCCTGAGCATTTAATGCAGTGGCCCTCCCCCTGGGGCATGGGTTTCCCGGGCTGGCATATAGAATGTTCCGCAATGAGCGAAAAATATCTCGGGAAAAAATTCGACATCCACGGCGGAGGAATGGACCTGGCGGCAACGCATCATACCAATGAAATTGCACAGTCGGAAGCCTGCTACAATGTAAGCCCCGCCAACTACTGGATACACACCAATATGCTTACGGTCAACGGCGCACGGATGAGCAAGAGCGCAGGAAATGGCTTTTTGCCGGAACAACTGTTTACTGGAGATCATCCCCTGCTCGAAAAAGCCTATTCACCTATGACCGTGCGGTTTTTTATGCTGCAAACCCATTACCGCAGCACGCTCGATTTCAGCAACGAAGCGTTACAGGCGGCGGAAAAGGGGTTGAAAAGACTGTGGGAAGCATACCGGAACCTCGGGAGCCTGCAGCAGGCGACTCCGTTTCCCGACACGGCAACAGACAGTGAAACAGACAGCCGCTGCCGTGCGCTGATTGCCGGGTTTGATATTTCCATGAATGATGATTTCAATACCGCTAAAGTGCTGGCCAATATATTTGAGCTGGTTCCGTTAATTAACGGGATTAAAGGAGGTCAGCTACCGCCGGACAGCATCAGTTGGTCAACTTTTGAATTGCTGGAGCGACAGCTTACCACCTACCTGACGGACATTCTTGGTTTGAAGGAAGATAAAGATGCTGATAGCGGAAGGTTAGACAAGGTATTGCAGTTACTCATACAGATCAGGAAGGAAGCAAAGTCAAGAAAGGATTTTGCAACTTCCGATAAAATACGCAATGAGCTGCAGCAGCAGGGAATTATATTAAAAGATGAGAGAGACGGGAGTGCCAGCTGGAGTATTGTATAAAATACCTGCGCATGCATTATACAACACATCTCTGCAAAGATAGAAAGCTGAAAAAGCTGCTTAGCCGGCAGCCTCCTTTCGAGCTAAAAATAAAAAAGGATATTTATCTTTACCTCTGTGCTTCTGTTATTAGCCAGCAGCTTTCGGTTAAGGCAGCCGATATTATTTACAAACGCTTCCTGGGACTTTATGACGGAAAAAAACCTACAGCGCAGCAGATATGCGATACTCCGGTAGATACGTTGCGGTCTGTTGGACTGTCTGCTGCCAAGGCTGGTTACGTTCATAACATAGCTAAGTTTGCCACAGAACAGGGAATGGATCTCCGTAAACTACGGCAGATGGACAATGAGCAGGTAATTGCGTACATTACGCAAATAAAAGGCGTGGGCAGGTGGACAGCCGAAATGTTACTGATGTTCGCTCTTCAGCGGGAAGATGTTTTTCCTGCCGGCGACCTCGGTATTCAGGTGGTTATGAGAAATCTGTACAAGCTCGATGCTATGGATCAAAAGGCGTTCAGGCAGCGGATGCTGAGCATATCGCAACAATGGGCACCATACCGTACCTACGCCTGCCTGCATTTATGGGCATGGAAGGATGAGCGTTTGAAAATTTGAAAATACGCTGATTTGAAAATGTGGAAATGGGAAGCAATAATTTTCTGATGGCATAACTGACACCCGATAGCTGTAATTTTAAACTTTTTTAAGTAATAGGTACTATGCCCGTCATTAAAACCCAGCGTAACAGTACAAAAAAGGAAGTGATCATAGGCAAAGCTGCGAAACTGTTCAGGGAAAAAAGCTTTTCCGGTACCTCCATGAGAGATCTTGCAGAAGATGTGGGAGTAGAGGCTGCCAGCCTGTATAATCACATTCAATCCAAGGCAGAGATCCTGCAGATCATTTGCTTCAGGGTAGCGAATATCTTTATTGAGCACCTCGAAAAGATAGAGGGCGATAAGCAACACTCCATTGATAAGATCAAAGCTATCCTGCGATTCCATATCCAGCACATGGTCAACAATTATGAAGAAGTGCAGGTGGCCGACAGGGAATGGCGGCACCTTTCTGAACCGTATTTATCCAATTATAAAGTGCAGCGAAAAATTTACCGCCAGCGATTGGCCGCTATTATAGAAGATGGGATCCAAAAGAAAGAGGTCAAGTCCATTGACGCACCCACCGCCGTGCTGATCATGCTGCACGCCATAAGCGGCATTGAATCCTGGCATCGCTCCAAACAAAAGATCTCTGCTGAGCAGTTGGAAAACAATATGGTGATTATCCTGGTTGAAGGACTCAAGATGTAGAGACGGTATATTCCCCGAAGTTTCCGCGTGAAGGGGTAAGGGCAAATAACGGGTGCCGGCCGGAAGGATAACCGGGCCGAGGCACCGGCTCTTTTTCTGACGAATAAATGACCCTCTCCGCCCCGCCGGCTATGCTCTAAAACAAATACGGCGTTAATTGATCTTGATATTTCCTGATGTTGTAACTTCGGGATAAGATTGTACTTTTTACTTCTTTTGGTGTTATAAACCTTTCTATGAACCCGCAGATAGGCTGACTGTTGAAGACGCGTATGTATGCTTTGCAACCTGTGCCTATTATTCAGACATAAACCAATTACAATGGCTATCAGAGAATCTGTAAAAATGCTTCCCAACGAAATTTGGAAGGACCTCCCCGAGCACGAAACCAGGAGTACTACTGTTTGGTACAAATACGCAATCTCAAATTATGGCAGGATCGTGAAGTATAACAAACGCCTGTCGGATGGATTTATATTGCGTATGAGCCGGCAGGCGAATTATCCTATATGGAGGAAAAAGCTTAACGGAGAATATTACACGGCTTTGATCCACCGGCTGGTAGCCCAGCATTTTTTGCCCAAACCCAGGCGGGGACAAAACTTTATCATCCATCTTGACCATAACTATGAGAATAATAAGCACTCCAATCTCAAATGGGCCACACAGGATGAAGTATCGGCTCATAACAGGAAGAATCCAAGGGTGAAAGCCGCTTTAAAACGGCGTAAAGAAAATCCCACTACAAAAGGACCCAAGCTGGATGTCAGGAAGGTAAAGGGAATAAAGAAAATGCTGAAAGAAAAGAAGACGCTCAGGGCGATCGCCGAAAAATACGGCGTATCCGACATGCAGGTGCACCGCATAAAAACCAAAGAGAACTGGGCGCATGTAAAGCTATAGTGCCACTTTTACTTTACCGTTCCCTTGCCCAGGATCACATTAAAGGACGAGCCTTCTTTATAAATAGCCGGCCCATTACCCGCCGACCCTCTCAGCCGGAACCGTTCGGATTGTAGCCTGATGCTGCTTCCATCGGCAGCCTGTACCCGTTGAACAATAAAGCCGATAAGCGCTTTTCTTCTGCCATGTGCAGGTACTACATCTACAATTTTGCCGTAAACAGGCGCTCCTTTTTTTATTATTATCCTACCCCCCGCCTCTACGTCCTCGTTGCAGTGAAGGCGAACAATAGAGCCATCTTTATGTTTCTCTTCCGAGCTGAGATCCTGGTCCAAAATTACGCTGATCTTTCTTCCTGCCGGAACGCTCACCGGCCGGGTTGAAGATATGCCCGGAGTGGAGGGTGGCAGATCTTCTGTTTTTTCCGCTGCCTGTGTTTCTTCTTTGCTGTCCGGTAACCGGCTTTCTTCGTTCTTTGCTTTTTCAACGTGTACCGGTTTTGTTTTTTCCCTGCCGGAACCTTCTTTCTTTGCCGGTACGGGCTCTGGTACCGGCACATAAGGCGGGCTGTTGTTCACTAACTGCTGTTCAATGATACCTGTACTTTTGGGTATTTGCCCGGGCTCTTCACCTGGCGTCAGCGTTACGCGATATCTCTTGCTGATGGCATTCCCGGTGTTTTTGTCTATGCTTTTTTCCTTATTGCGGTTGCTGTAATAATTAGCGGTAAGCAGTCCTGCACACAGGATAATGACCCCGATAAGCAATATGATGGATTTATTTATATTCCACTGGCTGAGATGTGCAGTCAGGCGTGCTAACTTAAATGCGCCGGTGGCAGGGGTTTTTGTTGCCCCCGGTCTGGCTGCTCCTGACTGAACAGCGGAAGCCAGTGATAGCCGGATTTGTTTGAGGCTGTTGATGAAGCGAGGCAAGCCCTTGTGGCTGGGTGCCGGCAATAATTTTTCCTTCACATCCTCCTTCAGCATTTCCGCCAGTTCGGCTTCACCGGGCAAGGCAGAGGGAATGCTTTTAATGAGCGCCGCTTTGAAGGCGCCCACTGAGGGAAAACGGTTTGCCGGCTTTTTTTCCAAAGCCCTGAAGATAACCTGTTGCAGCGCAGGGGAGGCTTTGCTGATAAGTTCAGGATCGGGCGGGGGCTTTTCTTCCAGTTTTGCTTTCATTAAATGGTAATCCGTATCGCCTTTGAACGGCGGGTGCCCGCAGAGCAGTTCATATAAAATATTTCCCGTTGCATAGATGTCCGATAGCTCATCGCCTTCTTTTCCCTGTATTTGTTCGGGCGCCATATATTCCAGGGTGCCTACCGATTTCCCATGCTGGGTAAGCCGTTGTGAATTGCGTATACGGGCTATGCCAAAATCCATGATCTTAACTTCTCCTTCTTCCGAGATCATAATGTTGGCAGGCTTGAGATCGCGGTGTAT
>CAZREP010000075.1:18004-21794 GCA_964599035.1 uncultured Terrimonas sp.
AGCCATTCTTCCAGTGTATTGCCTTTCACATATTCCATTACCATCCAGAACGTATCCTGGCGGGGTATAAAAGCGTAGAGGTGTGTTATATTGGGATGATTTAATTTGGCCAGCGCCAGCGCCTCCTGTTGAAAGCGGGCCTGTATCTGTTCCGTGGGGATATTTACCGGCTTATTCAATACCTTAATGGCTGCATAACGTTCCAGCATCACATCTTTCGCAAGGTATACGGTACCCATGCCGCCTTCGCCGATTTTATCCAGTATTACATATAGCTCGTTGTCGGGCTGGTTCATAACATAATATTTTGTTCTTTAGTGGTTCCACCGTTGCCGGTCATTTCCTGCCCGGCGCTTACCTCGATCAGCAATGCCGAAAAATTATCGCGTGCAGCACGTGCATAACAAAGGGCTTTAATGCATTCCATTACAAGCACCGGCCGGCGCATGGAAAAGAGCAATGCCAGCTCGCTGTCGGATAATATGTCGTAAATACCGTCAGAACATAAAAAATAATAGTCGCCCGGCTGTACCGGCACCGGCCCGCATATCTGAGGATCAGCCCGCTCTGCTGTACCCAATGCCTGCAGCAGCACATGCTTCATATCGTGGTTGCCCGCTTCCGACGGGTTTAGCTTCCCTTCCTTTATCATCTGGTTTACCAGGGTTTGATCGGTGGTGCATTGCTCCAGTCCATCATTTGAAAAACGATACAGGCGGCTGTCTCCGACATGGGCCCAACTGAGGGCGTTGCCGTTGATGAAGACGGCTGTTGAGGTTGTGCCCATACCGTGATAGGCCGGGTTGTTAGCAGCAGTGGAGCGAATGTTGTGATGCATTACCTCTACCAGTGTCTTTAGCATTTTTTTAGCCTCCTGCCGGCTGTATTCCCGCTCCACATATTCTTCTGCCGATTCGCAGGCTATCCTGCTGGCAACCTCCCCTGCATTATGCCCGCCCATGCCATCGGCCACCATGGCAAACCATGCCTCCCGGCTTTTGCCGGGGCAGAAATAAAGAATGCTGTCTTCATTGGAGTCCCGCAACGGACCGGTTTCCGATAAGCCGTAAATAGTGCAGGATATGGTTGCCGCAGTGCCGCTTATGAAAGATCCGTTTATTTTCTTTTGCCAGGGAAATCGCATAGAAATATTTTTACCTAAATTGTATTGCAGCGACTGCCTGCCGCGGCCCCTGTAAAGGGGCCGGCGGTTGGAGGCAGTACCCGTCAAAAACAGGTGATCATTGTGTTGAAGGGCGGTGTCCTTTTATCGGATCACTTCCTGTCTGCCCATCAGTTCAATGGCATATTTAATGGGTATGGAATAAGACATGGTCGTGTTGCCGGCAGAATAGATCCCTATTACGCGTCCCTGCTCATCGAACATGGGGCCGCCACTGTTGCCCGGGCCGGTGGAGTTAATGGTAAGCTGGTAATAATCGCCCATAACGCTCAGGTATTCATCTATTTTATTACCGCTGCTGCTACCCTTTACCAGGCGCCCGATATTACCGGTACTTACCGTTGGAACCGGTACTTTTACTATATTCGGATTACGGTTAAAGGCATCCTGCGAGCGGTTGGCAACGAACTGATCGGGCGACATGCCGGGGTATCCCATCACCACTACGGGGCTGCCGGGTTCTATTTCATTATAATTGTCGAACATCTCTACTTTAGTAAGTGTTTCCGGCAATTCAATTTTTATCATCGCCACATCATGAACGTTGGAGATACGTACTACTTTTGCGGGGGTGCGTAATGAATTGTTGGCAAAAGTAACATCCAGGTAGGCAGAATTGCCGTCAATCATTTTAACGCCTGCCTGGATCAGCTGCCTGTTATAGTTCATGGCTTCTGCCGGTACCCAGTTACTTACCTGCTCCTGGCTGATACGCACATTTTCATTAATGGCAAGTTCTCCCTTCTCATTCATTCCAACGAGCAGTCCGGGGAAAGCGTCGGGCGGGAACTGGTAGGAAGTGAACCAGGGCGTTGCTACGTGGCGGTTGGTTATGATAAAGCCGCGCTCATCTACCACAAAGCCGGTTCCTGTGCCAAAGCCCCCTATGGGCCGCAGGTCGGCACCCTGTGGCGCTGCACTTTGTGTGGAAAGCCACGGCTCTGCCGCACCCGTATTATTAGTGATGTAAGCTGCTGTATACAGGGTGCCCTGTTGCGTTTTTTGGGGCAGGTATACATGGTAAAGCTGCTCCCCGGTATTGGTTAATTCCAGCTTCCAGCCCAGCTCTATGGATACCACTTTTGTTTCATTGGCTTTATTGATCTGGGCTGCGGAAAGCACTCCTGCACGTCCTGAAGAATCCGTATTGCCCATGATATGGATCACCTGTGATGTGGAGCGATTGGAGTATATCAGCCAGCCGGCCGTTCCCATAAGGATCAGTAATGCTGCAATAGCAGCAAGAACGCCCTTTCGGCTCTTTTTCTCGGATTGCGCTATCATATTCAGCATCGTCTGCTTTCCAACAGTTTCTTTAGGCGACGGGGTATTGGTAGCAGTAGGAGAAGTGTGGTGCAGTTTTGTTTCCCCGGATGAGACATCCACCACCCGGGTTTTTTTGATATGAGAAACAGGTGCAGGATCCAGGTTGAATGCTAAAAGGGGCCCTTCTTTACCCAGCCGGATCGTATCTCCGGTCGTGAGTGCAGTTGTTCCTGTAATGATATGCCCGTTTACATAAGTGCCGTTCTTGCTTTGCTGGTCCGTTATTTCATAGGTATCCGGAACCTGAGGGTTTACCTTTATATGGCAATGTAGCCGGCTGATGGTATCATTTGCCGGATCAAAGGCAATATGATTGGCGCCTCCTCTCCCGATCGTGATGTTCAGGTCGGGCGTTACTGTAAATTTTTCAGTTTGTCCTTTTTTGGGCCCATCCAGGTAGCGGATGAGGATAGTTGTGGGATTTTGTGTGCTCATACATTTTTTTTGACGGTTGTAAGAAATGATTCAGGGTATTCTTGCAGGCAGGGGTGTAATTCATAAAACGCGTCTTTTCATTCTATAGGAATGCGGGCGTTTTAAGTTTATATCGCTATACATCCCCAAATGTGATCAGGAAAAAGAATTTTTTTTTCATCCCGCAGCAGGAACTGCCGCGGCATTCGTTGCCAGGTAACCAGCAGGGCGATCATTTTCAGGCGTTTATAAAATCCTTGCCTGTCTTTTGAATGGAAGGAAAGGGAAGAGCAAAGGAAGTGCACAGCGGATCTCCTGAATTCATTCGGACGCCGAAAATTTTTTATTCTGAAGGAATGTGGAATCGGTAAGGGTTCGCAAAAAATCAAGGAGGTCCAACTTTTCGTAATCGCTGATCGTTATTTTATTTTTTACCAGCGGATCAGTGGTTAGTCCGTTTACGACATTAAAGCGATAATGATCTATTACAGCGCCTACGGAATAAAACCGCCCGTCGTGCCCATATGGAAAAGTGGCATATACATTTCTGAGGCTGGGTACCTTAAACTTCAGTGAATCGGCCGGGTTGCCGGTAATATGCATGCGGCCGATGTCTTTTAATATATCATTTACAGGAAGCCCGGTATTTCGAAAAGAATTGTCGGTAAACAATGGCTCTGCATGGCAGGCAGCGCATTTTGCCTGGAAAACCTGGTAGCCGGCCGCTTCCGCTTCCGTGAATGTTGCTTCTCCCCTTTTCACTTTATCATATTTTGAATCGGCCGAAACCAGCAAGGCAACAAACTGGGTCAATGCTTTAAGCATACGCTGCGAGCTGATCTCTTCATCACCAAAAACCGTTTTGAA
>CAZREP010000076.1:0-21743 GCA_964599035.1 uncultured Terrimonas sp.
TTATTGTATGCCTGTACACAACGGCACAGGAAAGGCCCATTAAGCCTTTAACGATTGGGGATACCCTGCCAGCCAGCCTGGTGCTGACCAATGTTTACAACTACCCCGATTCTATAATCCGGCTGTCTGACCTGAAAGGTAAGCTGGTAATACTGGATTTTTGGGCAACGTGGTGCGCCCCTTGTGTGGAATCATTCTCCCAACTTCAAAACTTAAAGAACAAATTTGGTGATCAGATTGACATTTTGCTGGTAAATGTTGAAACTACCGAGAATGAAAAAAAGATACAGGAGTTTTTCATAAGAAGACAGGTAAGAACAGGACAAGTGATATCGTTATCCTATGTGCTTCAGGATACAATATTGAAACAATTTTTCCCTTACACCTTCATCCCACATTACGTTTTATTAGACAGCCAAAATATTATACTGGCCATAACTGGAAAGGAAGCCATAACCGAAGCGAATGTTTCTGCCCTGGTTCGAGGGAAGAGAATACAATTACAAATAAAAGATGATTCAAAAAAGTACAGATCAAATAATGCTTTTCTGCAAACTTCCAGTATTAGTAATGATTCATTTTTATTCAGGTCGGTTATCACAAAATACAGGCCCGGTTTGGGCGTGGCTGCAGGAGCAAAGGAGGTCTCCGATGGCCTGATTAACAGGTTTTATGCTATTAATGTTCCTCTACGAACCTTATACTACCGGGCTTATCCAACAATATTCCAAAAGTTTAATTCATTCAGGACCTTAGTAGAGGTATCCGACAGCACACTAAAAAATCAGCTGAGTACCGCAGACGCAATTAATAACCAGTATTGCTATGAAATTGTTACCTACCCTGTTCCGAGATATAAAATTATGGAATATCTGCGTGAGGATTTACGCCGGTCATTTCCTGTTGCTGTGACTATTGCAAAAAGGAATATCACTTGTTTTTCCTTAACAACAAACAACAAGATAAGCCGGTCTGTTTCTAAAGGTGGCCAATCCGATATAGATATAAGGGAATCTACTTTAAAAAAGCACATGCGAAATGCACCACTTTCAGAATTGGTCAACCTCCTTGAGGAGATCCTCCAAATTCCTGTTATTGATGAAACTCAGTTGAAAAAGCACATTGACATTGATCTGCCTTTTGACATTTTCTCCTATAAGGAGGAGCAGCTAAGGCAGTTTTTGTCAAACATTGGGTTTACGCTTTCAAAAAACAGGAAAGAAATCGAAGTGGCAATATTTACCGATTCTATTAATACGGAAAATCTATAAAAATTTCATTATGCATCAATATAAATGGCAAACAGCCGGTTTGAAACTAATATTATTGTTATTCTTTTTGATTATTAAAGAAGCATGCTTTGCAGGAACCTATCAACAACAAAACCTGATAGACCTGAAAGGCATTATCATTGATGAAGAAGGAATTCCGGTAATTGCAACAATATCTGTAAGAGGTACTAAAATATCAACCGGCAGTAATGAAAACGGGGAATTTACTCTTCTTGGTATTGACCCCAACTCAATATTGATTATTTCAGGAGTGTCAATAAAGACAATTGAAATTAAAGTGAATAACCGTGTCGATATCGGCATAGTTAAAGTGGCACGAAAGATCATTCAGGACGAAGAGGTAATAATAGAGGCTAATACGGGGTATCAAAAAGTAAGACCCAATGAAGTGAATGGGTCTATAGCTGTAATTGATAAGGAGACATTTAACCGGCAAGTAGGCACGAATGTGCTGGACCGGCTAAATAACATAACGAGCGGATTATTATTTAATACCAATAAAAGCAATAACAACCCCCAGAATAACACACTGATCTCTATCCGGGGTCTGAGTACCATTAATGGGCCTCTTGATCCGCTTATAGTATTGGATGGATTTGTATATGAAGGAGACATAGCTAATTTGAACACAAACGATATTGAGACGATAAGCATCCTGAAAGATGCGGCAGCAGCATCAATATGGGGGGCGAGGGCCGGGAATGGGGTGATCGTTATCACTACCCGTAAAGGAGGGTTTAATAAAAGGCTCCGCATTGGAGCGGCTTCTTCAATAATCATTCATGCCAAACCGGACTTGTATTATCTGCCACAGATGAGCTCAGGAGATTATATTGGCGTAGAGCAAATGCTATTTCATCAGGGATATTTCAACGACCAGATTGCTACAAACTACCAATCTTTGACGCCGGCTGTGGAAGTTTTTCTGAAAAGGGAACAAGGACTGATCAGTTCTGTTGATTCTGCCAACGAAATCAACAGGTTAAAGACTGTTGATAGTCGGGATCAATACTATAAGCATGTCTATGAGAAACCGGTAACGCTGCAATATGCCGTAAACATCAGCGGTGGCAGTGATAAAAATAGTTATCTTTTATCTTTTGGATATGATTTCAATCAAAATGAAACAAAAGCGAACTACAATAAAATAAATATTCATGCGGAGAACAGCTTTAAACTGCATAAAAAGCTGTTATTAACAACCGGCATTTACTATACGAATTCCAAAAGCAGAACAGGGATGCCAGATTACAGCAGTCTGAAGAATTCATTAAGGAATGCCCCCTATCTATCATTAATAGACAATGATGGTACGGCTTTACCCCTTTATTCATCCTATAGATCCACTTTCCTTGATACATTAGGAGAAGGAAAACTATTAAACTGGAAATATTATCCATTGGAAGATTGGAAGCATGATAATACAGTTGCCAAAATTCAGGAGATGTTTGCCAACATCGGGCTTCAATACCAAATATTTCCATCATTAAATCTTGACCTGAGATATCAATACCAAAGACAAAATAATGAATCCAAAAGGGTTGCGGATTTAGAAAGTTATGCAGCAAGAGACATTATTAATTCATTTAGTCAGTTGGATCGTTCAACGGGAATTATAGACTATATCGTTCCTTTAGGGGGATTGATTTCCCTAAACAGGAGAGCTAATGAATCATATACATGGAGGGGGCAGCTCAACCTGGATCAGAAGATTAACAGTTACCATTTACTTTCAGCGATTTTAGGTGCTGAAATAAGACAAGTTAAGGGATACAGTGATAATTATACGGCCTATGGATACCAAACCGACCCTTTAACTTCTGCAAGTGTGGATTTCTTAAATATCTATCCACATTTTATCACAGGTGACTATGGGGGGATACCGGGTACGCCTTCTTTCTCCAATACCATCTACAGGTTTTTATCTTTTTACGGAAATGCTTCATATACGATCAGGCAGAGATATATAGTTTCAGCCAGTGGAAGACGTGACGGGTCAAATATATTTGGTGTCAATACAAATGACAAATGGAAACCTTTATGGTCTGCGGGTATTGGCTGGATCCTTTCAAAGGAATCATTTTTTAAACAGTCTGCTGTTAAATTTTTAAAACTGAGAGGCTCCTATGGCAAGAGCGGGAATGTTGATTTAACTAAATCCGCACTTCCGATTGCCCGCTATTTTGGCGGCACTTTTCCAACGAATTACCCGTTTGCCAGGATTACCGCACTTAATAATCCCGACTTGAGATGGGAGCAGGTAGGGCAATGGAATGTAGGAATAGATTTTACGCTGGGGAATAATGTTGTGGCCGGCTCGATAGATTTTTACCGAAAAATATCCACCGACCTTTATGGCGCCACACCATATGATTACACCGTAGGCGGAACGGCAGGAGGACTGATCATCAAAAACGTGGCGAATATAACAGGCCGGGGAATTGATGTCAATATAAGTACGAAGAATATTGACAAGCGTATAAAATGGAATACTCAGCTCCTTTTAAACTACAATACATCTAAAACAACACGCTATTATACTACAGAATCGGAAACAGGTCTTTCTCTAATCGGGGGAGGAAAATATATTACTCCGGTGATCGGTAAACCACTATACGCCTTAGCCGGTTATAAATGGGGTGGCTTAGACAATGCAGGGAATCCACAGGGTTATTTGAATGGACAATTAAGTACAGATTATAATAATATATTTTCAGAAGCTGGCTCTAAAGGTTTAATGAGCGAAGGTGTTGCTTATATTGGCCCTGCTAATCCACCACTATTTGGTGCGATAATTAATTCATTTTCTTACAAAAAGTTTAATCTGTCGTTTAATATTTCCTACAAATTCGGATACTTTTTTCAAAAGTCCGCCATATCGTATCGTGACCTGGTTAGATTAGGATTCAGCTATTCTGAATATGCAGAGAGATGGCAAAAGCCGGGAGATGAGTACATCACCAATGTTCCCTCTTTTCAGTATCCTGTTGACATAAACAGGGATATCTTTTATGCCAACTCAGTGATCAACATACTAAAAGGAGATCATGTAAGATTAGAATATATTAATCTATCTTATACATTCTTTCAGAACAAGGGCGATAACAGGATCGGGAATATTGAGCTTTATGGTAATGTTTCAAACATCGGTGTTATCTGGAGCAAAAATTCCTCAGGAATTGACCCGGACTATCCCATTTCAATACCACCTTCAAGAGGATATGCGCTTGGACTAAGAGTTAGCTTTTGATTTACCTAATCAATAAAACAGAATTAAGATGAAAACATACAACTTATTCTATATTTTTTTTCTCATTTCACTTACCTCATGTAAAAAATTCCTGGAAAAGAAGTCTGATAGCAGTCTGGTGGTACCGCAAGAATTAACGGACTACCAAAAGTTACTGGATAATGCGGGTACCATGAATTACAATACCCCTTGCTATGGGGAAGCATCTGCTGCTGATTACTATCTTTTGGAATCTACTTTTAACGGATTGGTAATACAAGAACAGCAGTGCTATACATGGATCCCTTATGATTATTACGCAATTAATGACTGGTCTTATGCTTATAATGTTGTTTATAATGCCAATCTATGTCTGGACGGGTTAGAGAAAATAGACAAAACTATTGCCAATTCAATACAATGGAACAATGTAAAAGGATCCGCATTGTTTTTCAGAGCGTACTCCTTCTTAAACCTGGCCTGGGTTTATTCAAAGGCCTACGACTCCCAGACGGCAGATAAGGATTTGGGAATTGTGATCAGGCTGAACTCAGATTTCAATCTGCCTTCCGTACGCGCATCCGTTAAAGATACCTATCAGCAGATAGTTAATGATGCCAAGGAAGCTGCTCATTTATTACCTGATAATCCTGACCACGTCATACGCCCTTCCAAAGCCGCAGCTTATGGTTTATTGGCGAGAGCCTATTTATCTATGCATCTTTACGATAGCGCCTTATTATATTCCGATTTGTGCCTTCAGATAAAAAACTCGCTTATTAGCTATAACAATAGTGCCGAGGTGAATATTGGCAGCAACGTACCTTTTCTGCAGTTTAACCCGGAAACCATCTTTTACTCTGAGATGAATATAACGCTGTCTGTCCAGCACCCGGCATATGCTAAAATTGATACTACCCTATATGAGGAATACTTACCCGATGATCTGAGAAAGGAGGCATTCTTTAGAACAAGCGGTGGTGGATATCGCTTCAAAGGCAGCTATGCAGGAAGCATTAGCAAGCTTTTTACAGGTATTTCAACAGATGAAATTTTGCTGACCAGAGCTGAGTGCTATGCCAGGGCAAACATGATCCCTGAAGCAATGGCCGACATTAACCTGCTGCTTGGTAACCGCTGGAGGGATAACGCTTCCTACATACCAATTAATTTCTCAACCCGGGAGAATGCGATCTCAACTATCTTATTGGAACGACGAAAAGAATTATTAATGCGCGGCATAAGGTGGAGCGATATTAAGAGACTAAACCAGGAAGGGCAGAATATCATCCTTAAACGAAACGTTAATGGAACAACTTATGAATTGCTCCCTAATTCACCATTTTATGCCTTACCCTTACCATCAGATATTATTCAATTAACCGGTATTCCCCAAAATTAAAAATGTAGGGGAATTGGCTGATTAGCTTAATTCCCCTACCCTATCTATGCGTTGCTGAGAAAATAGTTTTTGATTATTGCAGTGTATTTGCTGCTGAAATAACATCTCCTGATTCTCCAAGGACATAGTATTTTCCTGTAGACATATACTGAGCAACGTTAATGACAGTTCCTGCTTTTAATGCTCTTGATGAACCGGAACCTTCCGTATCCGACTCATCAACAGTGATTTCACACGGTATCTGATTGGCATCTTCACAACTATCCGGTGCTGCCCCTACTTTCCAGTTAGTAAGTGTTTGAACTGCTCCTGAGGAATAACTCGCACCGATATAATGGAAAGTATAAGACACGTTTTTCTTATCCTTATTTTCATTTTCTTTAAATGCGGAAACAACAATTATTCCCAGGAATAATATTAATGCAGAAAGAACCAATTTTATAGTCCGGGGACTTTTATTTCGTGCCATGATGAAGAGTTTACCGAATTAATAATACGCCCGCTTTTATGCTTCTGGAAGCAATGGCAGCCGGCATTCCCCGTAACCACGGCGGAATATGCCACATTGAAAAGTAGTGCCTGTCTTACTTCCAGGATAAAGCCCGATCCTTTACGTCCTTGTTCCGTATTATTACAACGGAGGCGGTTGGGCACAGGAGTGCCGGGGATACAGGTTACGCCCTGTAAAGCAATACTTCCTGATCTAAAGGGTACGGGTTTGCCATCTGTACAGGATGGTAAGGGGGCAGACTGCATCTTGTTGCAACAATATTTTAAATAAACAGTATCGGTATTTTACCAATGCTGTTTGATATATTTACGGTGTAGCTTATTCCCGCATAAGCTATGCACCATTTTCACAGGGGGTATATTAAAACTTAGTATTGTCTTCAGAAGACTCCTAAAATTGAACTTATCTGTTCACTATCGCCACCATCGCTTAGATAATAGGCCGCCGTAATGCCCATCATTCTCTTATTTGGACATTTTCCAGTCAGTTGCTTTTATTTTGAAACATGCTTTCTGCCTTGGCAGTGCCCGCTACGGTTTCCTGCCCTTATATACATCCTCCTATATATACTCGCAAAGGAGCGGATTTAGTACTATAGCCGGGGCGTTTTTTTTTAAAACTTACGCTATTGCCTGATATGCTACTGGATCATTAAAGCAGCATATTATGATCTCTGCATTCATCTGATCTTTACGCCTGTATTCATTATCTTCATGTGCCTTTAGGGATCAGGCAGGGTTTACTTTTGCCAAAATCAAAAAATGAAACAGCAACGCCAGACTACCATTAAAGATATTGCAAGCGCATTAAAAATATCGGTGGCAACGGTTTCCAGGGCGCTCAGGGACACCCATGATGTAAGCAGGGAAACGAGGGAGAAAGTTTTGAGGAAAGTGGAGGAATTGCATTACCGTCCCAACTTCAATGCCACCGGCCTGGTTACCCGTAAATCTCATAATATAGCCATCATTTTACCCACGATCACCAACTATTATTTTTCAACGGTGATCACGGGGATACAGGAAATCGCTTATCAAAATAACTATAATATTATCCTGTATGTTACCGGGGAATCGCCTGCCAGGGAAATTGAAATTGCAGGAGAGCTGCCTCTTAGTTCCATTGATGGCTTACTGGTATGTGTAACTTCAGAATCAGACCAGTCCGATCATCTGATGGCGATCATTGATAAGGGTATTCCTGTTGTTTTTTTCGACAGGGCGGCTGAAATAAGGAACACTTCAAAAGTCACCCAAAATGATTTCGGGGGAGCATTCATGGCGGTGGAGCACCTGATTGAAAAGGGTTACCGCAATATTGCCCATATCGGAGGTCCGCTCTCGCTTTCCTTTACAAAAGAAAGACTAAGAGGCTACCTGGCTGCGTTAAAAAAATATAATTTGCCGGTACATCGTCATATGATCATACACTCCGGGTTTACCCAGCAGAGCGGCATGGAGGATACGAAGCAATTATGGACCTCTTCGCCCGTTAAGCCCGACGCGATCTTTGCCGCAAATGACCGCAAGGCAGTAGGCGCCATGCTGGCTTTAAAAGAGATGGGTATCAACATTGGTAAAGAAGTGGGCGTTGCCGGTTTCACCAATGATCCCGTTGCCGCTATTATTACTCCCTCGCTTACTACGGTAGAGGAGCCTGCCCTGGAAGTAGGGAAAAAATGCTGCGAGCTGCTCCTTAAGCATATTTCCAAAAAAAATTTTATTCCGGAAGAGCTGGTGCTGGACGGCAAGCTCATTGTACGTGATTCGACCAGCGGAAAGGAGAGATAATGCCAAGGTGAAACGAGAAACGAGAGAGGTGAGACGATAAAGGGGATACCCATTGGAGGAATAGGCAATAGTGAAAGGTGAAAGGTGAAGGGTGAAAGGTGAAAGGTGAGACGAGGGAGGTGAGACGATAAACCGGAGATCCGGAGGATGAATGGGCAGACGAGTGGGCCATCCGGATTTCGATAACGTTATCGGTGTTTTTCCTGAAAGACTTCATAAGGCTTGTTATATTTAGTTGGTGCTTTTATAAAAACAAAGTATGAAACGCTCTCTTTTCTTATCAAATTATAAATGTTCCGGCATCTTTAAGACCGCCTGCTGTATACTATTGGTCACGATGTTTACGGGAGGGAATGCAGCAGCACAGGATAAGTTCAATGTAATTGATAAATGGCTGCAATTTAAAAATGCTTCCAATGCGCTCTATCATCACCTGGCAGGGGAGGCCCTGGATATGCTGTATAAACGTGACAGTGCAGTGGCGAAGATCAATTCGATGGACAGCTGGAAACAACGGCAGCAAAAGGTAAGGAAGATCTTCATGGATATGGTAGGACCTTTTCCCGGAAAAACGCCGCTGAACCCACAGGTAATGAAGCGGATAAAAAAAGAGGGATATACTATTGAAAATATTATCTATGAATCTCAGCCGGGATATTATGTTACCTCGTCCCTGTTCATACCGGATGGTATAAAAGGTAAAGCTCCTGCCATTATATATTGCAGTGGTCATTCAGATGAAGGATATAAAAACGGCGTATATCAATATATCATGCTGAACCTGGTAAAGAAAGGCTTTATCGTGTTTGCTTTTGATCCTGTGGGGCAGGGAGAGCGGTTGGGTTACTACGATCCGGCTACCGGTAAATCCACCGTTGGCGGGCCAACGCATGAACACTCCTATCCCGGTGCACAGGCTTTCATTGCCGGCAACGCTTTGTCCAGGCATATGATATGGGATGGCATCAGGGCAGTGGATTATCTCCTCACCAGGAAAGAAGTAGATCCGGGCAGGATAGGCATCACAGGTCGCTCAGGAGGGGGGACACAGTCTGCTTATATTGCCGCCTTCGACGATCGTATATATGCCGCTGCACCTGAAAATTATATTACTAATTTCACAAGATTGCTGCAATCAATAGGCCCCCAGGATGCGGAACAAAATATGTTGTATTCCATTGCCCGCGGGCTCGATCATCCCGACCTGCTGGAAGTAAGGGCACCCAAGCCGGCTTTGATGATAACCACCACAAGGGATATGTTTTCCATCCAGGGCGCTAAGGAAACCGCCGCGGAAGTATCCCGCATATACAAAGCATACGGTAAAGAAGAAAATTTCGGAAGGGTAGAAGACGACACAGTTCACTCTACAACCCCTAAAAACCGGGAGGCAATGTATGCCTTCTTTCAGAAGCACCTGCGTAACCCCGGTGATCCTGCAGACATCAATGTGCAAACTTTGCCTGAAGAAGATCTGCAGGTCACCTCAACGGGTCAGCTCGCCACTTCTCTTAAAGGTGAAACGGCATTCAGCATCAATCGCAGGGATGCTGAAAAGACAATCGGTAACTTAGAGCGCAGCAGGAAAAATATTGCAGCACATCTTCCCGTGGTAATAAAGTCTGCCAGGAAGTTATCCGGCTATCATGAACCAATAGTGTTTCATCAGCCTGTATTTGCAGGCCGTTACCGTGAAAACGGCTATGCGCTCGAAAAATATTTTGTACAGGGTGAAGGCGATTATGTGATCCCTTATTTGCTTATGGTACCGGACGATCCTAATGGCAAAGCTGTTATTTGTCTTAATCCTTCCGGGAAATCGGCAGGAGCTTCGGAAGGTAATGTACAATGGCTTGTGAAGAAAGGCTTTACCGTTATGGTGCCGGATATGATCGGCGTTGGAGAACTGGGCCCCGGTTATTTTCGTGGCGATTCTTTCTTTGATAATACCTCTTACGGAGTGTGGTATCTGTCTGTGCTTACCGGCAGGAGTATTGCAGCCATACGTGCCGCCGATGTGGCCAGGCTTGCCGGTATATTGAAGAAAGATGTTCATGCCGGCGAAGTATACGGGATAGCCAAAAAAGAAATGGCGCCCGTTTTACTATATGCAGCAGCTTTCAACAGGTCGATCAGCCGCGTAGCATTGATTGATGCTTATTCGTCTTATCGTTCCATGGTGATGAACAATTCATATAAGCCGGCATTTATTTTTAGTGCGGTTCCGGGGGCCTTAAAAGCTTTTGACCTGCCTGATATAGCGGCTGCTCTCGCTCCGGGGAGACTGCTGATAGCCGGTATAACGGACGGGAACGGGCAATTGCTTTCCGCTGAAAATGGGGAGATAGATCTTGCTGTTATCCGGTCAGCCTATCGTTATAAAAATGCAGATCAAAACCTGGATATTGAGTATGGAGATACCGGCAGCAGGCTGCGTAACCTGCTTGAAGAATGGATAAAATGAAAGATCCTTTGAGGCATTCAGGCGGAGCTGACGCCGGTTGGACGGGGTGAATAGTGAATAGTGAGAGACGAGAGATGTGAAACGAGAGACGAGTATCACATCGTAATTTCTGTGTAGTTGCGGGTGGCAACACCGCAACGGCAACTACCGATGTTGGTGTTATCACCAACATCTTAAGGAAACGACATTGATTGACAATTGCCCATTCGCCCAGAATTATAATTGAACTTGTTTAACCTTTTTAATATAAACCACATAGAAACACAGTTGTTTTGCATAGAAAGAAGAAAAAAGGGCCTCATAGATTTTCATCGTAGATGAAAATACTATGTTTTGCTAAGTTTTCAGCCTAAAATTGAGCACTTCATTTCAATGCTATGCATTTTCCTATGTATCTATGTGGTTAAAGAATAGTTTAAACAAGTTCATTAACTCAGCACTATGTAATCTTTCATAAAACAATAAACAATATAAAATGGATGTACACATTTTGCCTGATCAAAAACAGTTAGGCATAGAAGCGGGTAAAAAAACGGCTGAGCTTATCCGGAAGGCCATTCAGGAAAAAGGAAATGCGAATATCATTCTTGCAACCGGATCGAGCCAGTTTGAAACGTTGAAGCAATTGATAGGTGAACAGGAAATAGCATGGGATAAGGTAGCGATGTTTCACTTAGATGAATATATCGGCTTGCCGGAATCTCACAAAGCAAGCTTTAGAAAGTACCTGAGAGAAAGGTTCCTGGATAAAGTACCCCCATTGCGATCGGTGAACCTGATCGATGGGGAAGCCGATCCGCAGGAAGAACTCAGGCGTTTGAATGATCTCATCAGCAGGGAGCCGGTTGATGTGGCGCTGGTAGGCATAGGGGAGAACGGGCATCTTGCATTCAATGATCCTCCCGCCGATTTTGAAACATCCCAGCCCTATATTATTGCCAATTTAGACCAGGCATGCCGGCAGCAGCAGGTAAATGAGCAGTGGTTCGCATCTGTTGAAGAAGTTCCCCTGCAGGCCATCAGCATGTCGGTAAAGCAGATCATGCTGTCTAAATATATTATCTGCTCCGTACCGGGTGCCCGAAAGGCCAGGGCGGTCAGGGATTGCCTGGAACAGCCGGTCAGCATCCTGCATCCTGCCAGTATTTTACAGGAGCATCCCAACTGCTGTTTATTCCTGGATAAGGATTCGGCATCTTTACTGAAAACTGTGGTGCATGCATAAAAAGCTGAAGATCACAAACGGGAGAGTTATCACCCCTTACCGGATCATCGAAAATGCCAGCCTGCTCATATCAGATGGTATCATTACGGAGATCAGCGATAAACCTATAACCGGGGCGGCAGACAGGGAGCTTGATGCAAACGGTAATTATATAAGCCCGGGGTTTATAGATATTCACGTGCATGGCGGTGGCGGGAGCGATTTTATGGATGCCACGGTGGAGGATTTCCTCACAATAGCGGAAATGCATGTTCAATACGGTACTACGGCAATGGTTCCCACTACGCTTACCGCAGAAAAGGAGCACCTCATCCATACACTCGATGTATATTCAAAAGCAAATGCAGTAAATAAATCCGGGGCCCGGTTTATGGGGATGCATATCGAAGGTCCTTACCTGGCAATGAGCCAGAGGGGTGCGCAGGACCCTAAGCACATCCGTAATCCCGATAAAAGGGAATACGGTGAGATCATTGAAAAATTCGGAGGGGTCATTGCCAGGTGGAGCGCTGCTCCCGAACTTGAGGGCGCTATGGAGTTTGGGCGTTATTTGCGGGCACATGGTATATTACCGGCAATGGCCCATACCGATGCGGTGTACGACGACGTGATCAACGCATTTGAGAACGGGTATACACTGGCTACTCATTTTTATTCCGCCATGTCCGGCGTTACCAGGCGAAATGCATTCCGGTATGCCGGTGTAATTGAAAGTGTTTACCTGATGGATGAGATAGATGTGGAGATCATTGCCGACGGCGTGCATCTTCCCGCTCCTTTGTTAAAGCTTATTTATAAGGTAAAGGGAGTAGATCGTATTGCATTGATCACCGATGCCATGAGGGCAGCAGGAACGGAAGCGGGAGAAAGTATATTGGGCTCTAAAGTCAATGGGCTGAAAGTGATCGTGGAAGATGGTGTGGCGAAGCTTCCCGACCGCAGTTCCTTTGCCGGAAGCGTAGCTACAACCGACAGGCTGGTAAGAACGATGATCCGCATTGCCGGGGTTCCATTAGTGGAAACCATCAGAATGATGACCTTAAACCCGGCAAGAATGATGAAAGCAGATCAGCACAAAGGGTCTATCGCACCAGGAAAAGATGCCGATGTGGTTATTTTTGACGAAGACATTACTATTCAGTCTTCCATCGTGGGAGGCGAAATACTATATAACAAATTGTAACAGGCAATAGCGTTACATTATGCGATCGGGTGTATTTATCTTTAGTGAACAAGGTTCAAATTGTCGCAGCCATGGCACTTCGTGTGGACTGACTAAAAAGTAATATTTTGCCACCAAGTTACGAAGGCACGAAGAAAATGAAAGCATGGAGACCAGGACTTCGTGAGCGACACTGTAAAGATGTTATTCCGGGATCATTTTCTTTGCGATCGCGGCTTCCCTGCCTGCGGGTAGGCAAGTTTGCATCCGTTGCGTTAAATCTTTGAAGTCATTGATAAAAAGTTCCCTGTATGAATAAAAAAGATCTTATTGTAAAAGCGGACTCCATCAGTAAAAGAGATACCATTATTTCCATAGTGATCATCGGATTTCTTTTTTTTACGTTTGGGTTCGTTTCCTGGATCAATGCGATCCTGATCCCTTTTTTTAAAATTGCCTGTGAGCTGGATCATTTTGAATCTTATTTGGTAACCTTCGCTTTTTATATTTCCTACCTGGTATTTTCTGTTCCTTCGGCCTACCTGCTAAAGAAGTCGGGATTTAAAAACGGTATTATGATCGGCTTCTGGATAATAGCCCTGGGGGCATTTATTTTTATACCGGCAGCGTTAACCAGAACATACTATCTGTTTCTTTTGGGACTTTTTATTATAGGAGCGGGACTTGCCCTGCTTCAAACCACGGCTAATCCTTATATCACCATTTTAGGACCTAAAGAAAGAGCGGCCCAGCGGATCAGTATCATGGGCATCTGCAATAAGGGTGCGGGTATTCTGGCTCCCCTGATACTGGCTGCATTGATATTGCGGGCTACCGACAGCAGCTTATTCGAACAGATACCCCTGATGGCAGAGGCCGAAAAAAATGTTGTCCTGGATGAACTGATCAGGAGAGTGATCCCACCCTATGCTTTTTTAGGAATATTCCTTTTCATAATGGGGATATTGATCAGGAGATCCCCGTTGCCGGATATTGATACCGAACATGAAAGTGAAGTGGTGGCAAAAGCCAATGTGGATAAGAAAAATATATTCCAGTTCCCCCACCTGGTATTAGGAGCTGTGGCTATTTTTTTGCATGTAGGCACACAGGTGATCTCTATTGACACGATAATAGGATATGCAGACTCCATGAACATTGATCTGTTGGAGGCCAAAGTTTTTCCATCGTATACGCTTGCTGCTACTATAATCGGCTATATATCAGGGATCATTCTTATCCCCCGGTTCGCCAGCCAGACCAATGTTCTAAGAATCTGCACCCTTCTGGGGTTCGTGTTGGTAATGCTCATTTTGTTTACCACGGGGCAGGTTTTGCTCTTTGGGCATAAGGCTGACATTTCAATATGGTTTTTAGTGCTGCTGGGATTGCCTAATTCCCTGACATGGGCGGGCATATGGCCGCTTGCGCTGAACGGGTTGGGACGATTCACCAAGGTTGGCGCATCTCTTTTGATCATGGGATTGAGTGGCAACGCTATTCTTCCCTCTGTGTACGGGTATTTTGCAGACAGGATCGGCGTGCATGATGCTTACTGGGTATTGCTGCCCTGCTACCTTTACCTGATCTACTATGCTTTCTATGGACATAAAGTAAAGCGGTGGCAATTATGATGGGTGCGCTTCGATCATCTGTATTGCTGTGAATGCTGCTATAGTTCACTTATCATCAACGACTATGAGTTGGCTGGTGGCCTCTTTTACATAATATATTCAAGGTTCTATCGCTGAAGCCACAGTAGTGTAAAAGTTTAATCAGGGAACCTACCCGAAATCGGGATGTAATCGATTTCGGGTGGCTTTTGGTTACTTTTTCCACAAAAAGTAACAGAAAAGCAAAGCAAAAAGTATGGCTATTATTGAAAGTGCAAAATTATACCTTATTAATGAACGATTGCCAATATATTATATCATTAACAGAGTGTAATGGCCGGAGCAATGGTGATCTTTTAGCCGGCTTCTCACATTTTCTGTATAGGGCATATACCCGGTGTACTACGGAAAGCAAATTTTTATAATTTGCATAAAAAACCGGTATGAAATCCTGCTGTTCTTTTTCAATAAAATGGAAGACCTGCGTAAATACGTGTATTTTTTTATGTAGTCTTTTTCAAACAGCCAATAGCCAAACGTTGGCTTCAGCAAAACTGTATACGTCTTCCGTTTTTACGCCCGCTCATGGATTTACTGAGGGAATTGAGGGTCCTGCAGTTGGCAGAGATGGAATGATATATGCCGTAAACTTTGAGAAACAGGGTACGATAGGGCAGGTGACCCCTTCAGGCGAAGCAAGTATATTTATTGAGCTTCCCACAGGCAGCATTGGGAATGGCATACGATTCAACTCAAAAGGGGAGATGCTCATTGCAGATTATACCAATCATAATATCTTAAAAGTGGAAATGTCTTCCAAAAAAATAAGTGTGCTTGCCAATGAGCCCAAAATGAGCCAGCCAAATGATATTGCAATTGATAAAAAAGATCGTTTATATGCCAGTGATCCCGACTGGAAAGCCGGAACAGGAAGGATATGGAGGGTTGATCCCGATGGTAAAGTGTCGTTGTTGTTAGATAACCTGGGAACTACCAACGGAATAGAAGTAAGCCCCAATGGGAAAACGCTTTATGTAAATGAGAGTGTGCAACGAAAGGTTTGGGCATATGATCTATCCGGGGATGGACAGATCAGCAATAAGCGATTGTTTATTGAATTTCCTGACTTCGGTATGGATGGGATGCGTTGCGACATAAAGGGTAATTTATATATTACACGCCACGGCAAAGGTACCGTGGTGGAAGTTTCTCCACGCGGAAAAGTGATCAGGGAGATTGTAATGACAGGAAAGAAACCCAGTAACCTGACTTTTGGCGGGAAGGATGGACGAACAGTATATGTAACACTTGCGGACCAGGGAAACCTTGAAACTTTCAATGTGGAATTCCCGGGGAGAGAGTGGAAGAAATGAATAACAAATACTTCCCCGTGGCGTCGCCGCATCACCGCTATCGCCTCGAGAAAAGTTTTGTTTCCATAACTATTAGTCCTATATGGCTATTGTATTACGTTTTCTGCTTATCGTTGAGCTTTTGCCTGTGCGTCAATTTGAAATGCCTGCCCAAAATCGGGTAACTTTCAGGATTATTACAAAAAGCTTTATCTTAGAGGTCGCAAATAAATGTTACCGTATTACTGCTTATGCCTTGCCGGGACCCATACGAGATTGATATAACAGCATGTTTTCAGGCCCTTGCCAAAGGTGACCTTAATGTGTTCGAGGCATTTTTTGAAGCCTATAAGAAAAGGGTATTTGGCGTAGCGCTCAAAATGCTGAAGTCTCCTTCGGAAGCTGAGGATATTGTGCAGGAAGTATTTCTTTCCATTTGGCAGTTAAGAGCAAGATTAGACGGGATCCACGACCCCGAAGCCTACCTGTTTACCATTACCCACAATACCATTTATACCCATTTAAGAAAAGCATCCCGCAACGAGCAGCTTTTGAATGCGATCTTGTATTATATCGCCCAAAAGCAAAATACCACCGAAGAAACCGTTGCAGCGCATGAGGCCGCTAAATTGATCCGGGAGGCAGTGCAGCAGCTTTCGCCGCAGCAGCGAACAATTTTTGAGTTGAGCAAACAGGAAGGATTGAGCTATCATGAAATTGCAGAGCGTATGCAGATCTCCCAAAATACGGTAAGGAATCATCTTGCTGTTGCCGTAAAAACGGTGCGCACGCTTTTAAAAAAATGGGCTGTACCCTTTATAGCCGGACTGGCGATGCTGTTTGAATAAAAAAAACATTCAATAAAGGGTACTCTACCTGCTCCTGCCGCTCTGCCCCAGTTTAATATTACGGCGCTCTGCGCCTTTTATTTTTCTCCATTTTTTCCTACAAATATGATCGCTGCTACGCAGCTTACCTGCTGATTATTTTCGTAGTGCTATAAAGCTTTGCTGTTATGCGACACAGATCACTCCGTACTTCCTCTATTTCTATATTGATTGTACAAAAGAGTTATCCCGGAAGGGCAATACCATACTGCCATAGTACATTTACCAGGCGCAGCGCGCCAAAATATTTGTAGCCACAAGGTTTTCAACATATTTTCTCTAAGCCGCAGCGCGGCGTAATATTAAATTATTCGATACATTTGAGATATAAACACCTCCTATGGCTAACACCTACACACAATGTTATCTCCATTTGATATTCGCTCCTAAAAACCGGGATGCATTAATTAAAAAGGAATGGAAAGATGAACTGGAAAAGTATATTGCCGGTATTATCCGGAACAACCGGCACAAAAACCTCGCAATCGGTACAAGACCCGATCATATCCACATTTTTATCGGCTATAATGTTAATCAGCTAATTCCAACACTGGTTGAAACAATCAAAACCTCCTCCAACGCCTGGATAAAGGGAAAGAAACTTTCAAAAACTAAATTTGAATGGCAACGGGGCTATGGCGCGTTTACCCATTCGCGATCACAGCTTGATGCGGTGGTGAAATATATTTTATCACAGGAGGAACATCACCGCAAAAAGACCTTTAAAGAAGAATATCTCGATTTCCTGGATAAATATAGCGTAGAATACAAAAAAGAGTATCTATTTGACTTTTTTGATCAGGAATGGTAGCCTACCTGTATGAGACCGGCTTTAATATTACGGCGCTATGCGCCTGTTTACTTTTCTCTATTTTTTCCTACAAATATGATCGCTGCTCTGCAGCTTATCTGCCGGTTATCTTCGTTGTATTGCAAAGTTTTTCCGCTATGCGGGACAGATTGCTCCGCAACCCCTCTATTGATTGCACAAAAGAGTCATTCCCGAAGGGCAATACTATACTGCCATAGTGCCTTTATCAGGCGCAGCGCGCCGAAATATTTATAGCCACAAGAGTTTTCAACATATTTCCTCTAAGCCGCAGCGCGGCGCAATATTAAATTATTCGGCTTTTTTGATCAGGAATGATAGCCAATCTGCATGGGGCTGGTCGGTGAGATCGCTGGCAATTCCCGTGTTAGCCCTCAATAGTGAAAAATACTTTCTCCCTCACTGGTACTTTTATTCTATTTCTCACTCCCTGTTAGTATTAGTCCAGGCAAAGTAAGTCTGAGCATATAAAAGTGAAAAGGCAAAAGTGAATGGTGAATTGTTCTTCACGATTCACCCCTCACGATTCACGTTTGACATCGTAGTACAGTATGAGTAACAATCGTTTAAAATACCTGCTGGAGCAGTATGCCTCAGATGCTTCCACTCCGGAAGAGACCAGGGAATTATTGGAATGGATCAAAGACCTGGAAGACGACACACAGCTCAAGGAGAAGGTAAAAGAGCTGTGGACCGATCATGATCTTAATGAACCATTGCCTCAAACCGACTGGAGTACCATTTATGCGAGGATCGCAGATATGCCTGTAATAGGGCGGCAGCGCTCTGTTTGGCCACGGGTATGGGCTGCAGCGGCTGTGGTTGCTTTGCTAAGCGCTGCCAGCTATTTTATTTTCAATAAACCTGTTCAGCAACCCGTTGCGGCAACAGAAAAGCAGCAGCCTGAAAATGAACTCGTGCCGGGAGGAGACAGGGCGGTGCTTACTCTGGCAAACGGTGAGCAGGTCATACTCGACAGTGCCGGCAACGGGGCATTAGCGCAGCAGGGCAATATGAAAGTCATTAAATTAAATGATGGCCGGCTTTCTTACAGCTCATCGAAAGATAAACCGGCCGAAGTGTTATACAATACCATTTCCACCCCTCGTGGAGGACAGTACCAGGTGGTATTAGCCGACGGCAGTAAGGTATGGCTCAATGCCGCATCATCCCTGCGTTTCCCCGTTTCCTTTACAGGCGATAAAAGAACGGTAACGCTCAGCGGGGAGGGGTATTTTGAAGTGGCCCATGATGCCACGAAACCATTTACCGTGTCGGTAAATGGAGTTGAGGTGCACGTGCTTGGCACCCATTTTAACATCAATGCCTATGCCGATGAAGGGGGAGTAAAAACAACCTTGCTGGAAGGATCGGTGAAAGTAAGCAAAGGCAGCGCCGGTAAAATGATCAGCCCGGGAGAACAGGCGGCAATAGAAAATAATGATAATATGGCGAGCCCGGCAATACGAGTGCAACAGGTAGATGTAGATGCAGTGACGGCATGGAAGAACGGACGTTTTGTTTTTAAAGGAGATAATATTCAATCGGTGATGCGGCAATTGGCCAGATGGTACGATGCAGAGATAAGCTATGAGAAGAATGTAACCAGTGAAGAGTTTGTAGGTGTGATCAACCGCTCACGCTACGACAATATAGCGGATATACTGGAGATGCTGGGAAAGACGGGTACGGTGAGTTTCGCTGTAAACGGGCATCATATTACCGTGATGCCATTTAAGAAATGATATGTATGCTGCGAGGCAGACCCGAGGCTGACTATAAAGGTTTGGTCCAAATATGCCACTACGACTCAAAGACACAAATTCCTGATCTTCAGGTTTTAATTTTCTTCGTGTCTTGGTGCCTTTGTGGCAAAGTATTACTTTTTGGTCAGCCCCTTGTCCTCCGAAAGCAAAAAGAAGATAGGGTTACCTGAAAAAGCCACCCCGACGGCAATCGGGATGGCAGGAATTTTTGGGTAATCCGATAAGTAAAACAGTTACGTTCATTTATTCTAAAAACCCAAAACACAAAACTATGATTTTTTCTGTTAGTGGCAAGGCGTTGCTTATATGCCGGTTGTCGCCTCAATTCCTGAAAATCATGAAACTTACTGCTGTTCTCCTCACTATTGCCTTTTTACAGGTATGTGCAAAGAGCTTTCCCCAGGTTACGCTCTCTCTTAAAAATGCGCCGGTGGAAAAGGTATTCTTTGAGATAGAACGCCAGGCGGGCTATGGTTTCCTGTACACCAAAGCCATGCTTTCCGGTTTGCCTAATGTAACGATCAAGGTGAAGAATGCTTCGGTAAATGAAGTGTTGAACGAATGTTTTAAGGGACAGCCTATAGCCTATTCTATTGAAAATAATACGATCGTGGTTACCAGGAAGGCAGCGGCAGCCCCCGACCGGCCTGCAGATCCGGAGTCTGTACCACCACCGGTAGAGATCCGCGGTCGCGTACTCAGCTCAGGCGGGGAGCCTTTACAAAATGTATCCGTAACCGTTGTAGGCTCAAAGGTGGGAACGACTACGAATAGCGAAGGCCGTTTTACCCTCACGGCGCCCGACAATAAGAATATTGTACTGGAATTTTCGAGTGTGGGATATCAAACCAAAAGAGTGAATGTAGGGAATCAAACGGAAGTGAATATCACGTTGGAAGTAAGTGTGTCTGATTTAAGCGATGTGGTGGTAATCGGGTATGGCACGGCAAAAAAGGGCGATCTTACCGGCTCGGTTTCACATTTGGATGCCAGTACTTTTCAAAACCAGAGCATGACCCAGATCACGGATATGCTGGCAGGTACAACACCGGGTATTTATACTACCCAGTCAACCGACGCTTCGGGAGGAGGATCTATGGAAATCAGGGGGCCTTCCTCACTGGCGGCCGGAACTGAACCACTGATCGTGCTTGACGGATCTATATACAACGGTAGTGTCAGCGACATCAATCCCTATGATGTTGAAAGTATAGATATTTTGAAAGATGCAAGCTCGGCCGCGGTTTTTGGTGCTAAGTCGGCCTCAGGTGTTATTCTTATAACCACTAAAAAAGGGAAGACGGGCAAGCCCACTATTGATTTCTCTTCCCAGGTAGGAGTGGCAACCACCACGCATGATCTGAAACCGCTTGGTCCCAAAGGATATCTCGATATGCATAGGGACTATTTAACTCAAATAGCCGGAAAAACACTTCCCTATGGTTACTATTTCCGCCCGGATGAACTACCGGATGGGATCACCGTTGACCAATGGCGGAATTTTAGCGCTAACCCTGCGACTAATAATGAGGATGAATGGATAAGCCGTATCGGATTATTACCTATTGAAATTGAGAATTATAAAGCGGGAAAAACCACAGACTGGTATGATTTGGTCATAGTGCCTGCAATTAGACAGGATTATTCCCTCGGCATTGGCGGTGGATCAAAAGATTTTAAATATTATTTTTCTACCGGGTATCTTAATAATGAAGGTATCATTAAAGGAGATGAATTTTCAACAATACGTGTCAGGTTAAATCTTGATCTGAAGGTTACCGACTGGCTGAATATCGGAACCAATACCCAGTTTGCCAGCCGAGACGAGAGTGTTGTTCCGGCCAATTGGAACACACTGTATATTCAAAGCCCTTATGGTTCCATGTGGAATGATGACGGTACTTTGAGGAGAAGTCCCAATGATTATTACCTCAATAATCCATTGGAAAATTATTATGGTCAGGATAGACTGAATAAGATCAATACCCTTTTTTCGACTCTTTTCGCTACGGTAAAGCTCCCTTTGGGAATTCAGTATAAAATATCATTCCAGCCTAACCTGGTATTTTCAAAAGATTATAATTTCTGGTCCTCTAATACCACAACCGGCAGCGGTACTTATGTAGGAGGCTTTGGAACAAGAAGTGAAGCCTCATCGTATGGCTGGTTACTGGACAATTTACTTACCTGGAATAAAAGGATCGGGATACACCATTTTGAC
>CAZREP010000077.1:0-21710 GCA_964599035.1 uncultured Terrimonas sp.
CGCCGACGGCGGCGTGGACTTCGCTCACGATGCCGGCGGCGACACGGTCGAGGCCAAGGACCTGATCGTGAAACTGCGCCCGGCGCGCTGAAGCGCGGTCCGATCTCCGCAGCCGCACACGCCGGTGATTCGCAATGTATATCTGGAAAACGTCGCGAGCGAATCGAGTCGGCATGTCCTCCAGTTGAGCGGATTCGAAGGCGCCGTCATGGAAAGCATCCACATCTCCGACTCGACCTTCAAGGGAGTCCGCAAAGCCGACATGGTGAGCGGGGTCGCCGCCATCCAGTTCACCAACGCAACCGTCGCGCCCGCCACCGCGCCGGGAGAGTGACTCTGGCGCGCGTCATGAGCAGGGTCTCATTCGGGAGTGGTTTCGGCAAAAAGTATTTCTTCCCGGGGAGTCGGCCCAAGGTCTTGAAAGAACGTCCATGCATTCCGGGTTGTGGACCACAGCGCAATGAAACGCATGCAACGGACCTTCGTCCGAGGTGCGGGTTCGTCTGACGTGAAGTCATTGAGCGGCCTCTCGCTGTGTCGGAATCCGTCAAAGTAGATGGCCAATGCCATTTGCTTCACTGCGCAGAATCGCAAGATCAGAGCAATTTGTACCCAAAACGACGAGAAATGCGCATGGCTGCCGCGACAACCTTTACCCCAATCCTCGGCAGGTTCTCGATCGGAAATCTGAAACTCGGGCCTGTAATCCACATTGCGGCAATCGGGTAACCTCGATGGTTGAAAATCGGTGCTCCCACACAATGGAGACCTTCAATCTGTTCGGCACAATCGAGACCGTATCCTTGAGTCATCACTTCTTTTAACTCGGCTTCGAACTTCTTCCGGTTGTCGAGCGAGCGTTTGTTATAGCGCGTAAACTCTATTCGACCCAACACTGCCTCGCGCTCCGCCGGCGGAAGAAATGCGACCAGCACTTTGCCTGGCGCGGAGGTGTGCAGCGGATAATGCGTGCCGGGATCGACGAGAAATTTCACCGGCTGCGTCGCTGCGACCTGCTCCAGCACCACCCCTTGAATATCGGCACGCACTCCAATCAGCACCGTTTCCTGGGTATCGTCGCGCAACTGCTGCATCACATCCAAAGAATGCTCGATCAATTTGTCTTCGCCGATCGCCGCATAGCCAAGGGACAGGAGTTTTCGACTGAGACGGTACTTCATGTCGTCGCCCTCCCGCAGCAGATATTCTTCCTGTTCCAACACCGCGGTGATCCGGAAGACACTATTCGTCGGGAGCTTGAGCCTCTCGGCGATCTCACGCATGCGCAGCCCATCGGGACACGCCGCAAGCAATTCCAGAATCTTTAGCGCGCGATCAAGCGCGGGTACTCGATAATTGCCTGCGTTGTACTGCTTTCTTATTGGGGAAGCCTTCAATGCTTGACGGATAGAACACTAAACCACTAATGAGACAAGCAGGAAGCTCGTTGTCCGGATCCCATCGCCCCCAGCGGAGCGCTGCCCCCCGTTTCGTTCTCTTCGTCCTTTTCGCGAGGTTCGTTTTCGTTCCACGGAAAGAGGCGGCGACGATCTGCGCAACAAGAAAAGCGGCTTCTGCATCATGCTTGATACGGAGCCGTTCTCTTACGTCCGTTTCTCGCACTCCCTTCTTCCTTCAATCTCCGTGACATCAGCAGGTTCTCCTTTGGTAGTCGGAGTCGATATCGGCAGCACGGTGGTAAAGGCCGTGACCTTCGATCGGCGGGGCCGTGCCCTCTCCGCGGGTGCGCGGTCCACAGAAAGTATCCTGCCGCAGGCTGGTTGGGTGGAACGCGATGCCGAAGCCACGTGGCAAGCCGCAGCCGCGGCCTTGCGTGATGCGGTCGCTGGTTTGGCAGAGCGGGTGGCCGCTGTCAGTGTTACCGGCTGTGGCAACGGCGCAATTTTCCTGGATCGATCGGGGAGGCCTCTGGGCCGGGGAATTCTGTCAAGCGATACGCGCGCGGCGGCCATGACACCACGGCGCGGGTATCCCGGCCAGACCGCTGTGCTCTTGCGCTGGCTGGAAATCCATCGGCCCACTTTGACCAAACGGCTACGCCATGTGTTGTTTTGGAAGGATTTCATCCGCCTGCGACTAACCGGGGAGTTTGCGACCGATGCGACGGACGTCGGCGCGGCTGGATTTCGTTCTCCCTCACGCGAAGCAGCGCTTCCCTCCCGGTTGCCGAGCCTCGCGGTGGCGGGAAAAGTAACGAACGCCGCTGCACATATGACGGGCCTGCGCGCGGGCACACCGGTCGTCGTCGGTTGCATCGACTGCGAAGCCGCGGCCATTGGTAGTGGCGTAGCGCGAAACGGCGTCCTCTCGCTCGTAGCCGGAACGTGGTCGATCAATCAGACCTTCGTTTCCACGCCGCCCAAGAATCGGACGGCCCGCGATCTCTTTCTCGTCAATCCGTCCGTCACTCCCGGCCGTTGGCTCCTGCTCGAAGGCAGCCCGACGTCGGCGAGCCACTTCGACTGGTTTGTCAAAAACGTGCATCGAAGCACCGCTTTCGATGAAGTCGCGAAGATGGCTTCCGCGTCGGAGGCGGGGGATCTGATGTTTTTTCCCCGCCTGTTTTCCGGCCAGGGAGCATTCATCGGACTGGGCCCTCATCATGACCTCGGAGCAATGGCGCGCGCGGTGCTCGAAGGTGTGGTTTATTTCCATCGGATTCATGTTGAAAAGCTCGAGGCCGCAGGTCGACGCTTCCACGTCGCGCGCCTCGCCGGTGGCGCGGCGCGCAGCTCTTTCTGGTGCCAGCTGTTTGCCGACATCCTCGGCGTAAGCATCGAAGTGCCCCGGGCCGAGGAACCGGGGGCGCTCGGCGCGGCGCTCGTCGCCAGCGTGGGGGTGGAACTGTGGCCCTCTCTCGCGGCCGCCCAGACCGCGACGATCAAAGTCGATCGCCGCTTCCAACCCAATCTTCGGGCCAAGGTCGCATACGACCGCGCTTATCAGCGCTTCCTGCGGCTCGCGGCACGATCGGACCTTTGAAGCGAAATCCTGGCGCGCGGACGCATTTATCGCGATTCCATCACGCCTTCCTCGAGCAGGCTTCGAGGCAACGCTGCTACCAGGCCTGTTGATACAGCTGGACGATCTGTTCCGCAGTCGGCTCCACTGGATTGTTCTTGGGACTTCCTGACGCCAGCGCGTCGGCGGCCATCTTTTCCAGAGAAGCATTGAACCTGGCCTGGTCCAGGCCAGGGCAGTCACGCAAGCGCGGTATCTGCAACCTTCGGTTCAGCGCCTCGAGGCCGTGGACCAAAGTGGCCACGGCTTCCTTGTCACCCGTCCCAACGTCCGCCCAGCCCAGCGTTCGAGCAACCATTGCGTATCGCGCCATGACGCCCGCCACGGAGAAGCGCGTGACCGTCGGCAAAAGCATCGCATTCGAAATGCCGTGCGCCACGTGAAACAGCGCGCCGATGGGCCGGCTCATGCCGTGAACCAAGGCGACACTGCTGTTCGCAAACGCCATCCCCCCGTGCGTCGCTGCCAACATCATGCCTTCGCGCGCGGGTCGGTTTCCCGGTTCGCGCCAAGCCGTTTCCAAATGCTCGCTCACGAGCCGAATGCATGAGAGCGCCAGCGGATCGGTCAGGGGAGTGGCCAGACGCGAGACGTACGCCTCGATGCCGTGCGTAAGAGTATCAATACCGACCGCCGCCGTGAGCGCGGCAGGCATGCTCAAGGTGAGTTCGTAGTCCAACAACGCGGCCGCAGGCAGAAGATGTGGATCGAGCATCATCATTTTGATGTCGCGCGTCGTGTCGGTAATGACCGCGACTTTCGTCACCTCGCTTCCGGTGCCTGCAGTCGTCGGAATCGCGAAAACCGGCAAGCCCGCATGCGGGACATTGTGCCTGCCCATGAATCGCGTCAGGGGCGGGGGGTTGGTCGGCAGAATCGCAATCACCTTGGCGCAATCGATCGGGCTGCCGCCCCCCAGCGCCACCACGGCCTCCGCCCCGCTGGCTCGGAGCCGGGCGACCCCGGCCAACACGTTCGCTTGGGTCGGATCGGGTTGCACCTCGGAAAACACCTCCGTGAATACTCCGGCGGCGGACAGGTCGGCGACCACACGAGCCGCGAGTCCGGTCGATACCATGAAAGCATCCGTCACCAGCAGCACGCGATTCAGGTTGCGCCGCGTGAGCAACGGCCCCAGTTCGCGCGAAGCACCGGCCCCGAAAAGCACGACAGACGGTATATTGAACTGCGCGGTCATCGCGAGACTACCAGCCTTGGGCGCGGATGTAGCTTTTGTCCCAACGCGAGAGAACCACCCGCTGCCGCGTGTAGAAGAGGACCCCTTCATTGCCCTGAACGTGCAGATCTCCATAGAAGGAGTTGTTCCAGCCGCTGAAAGCAAAGAGCGCCATGGGCGCTGGCACACCGACATTGACCCCGAGCATGCCGCACTGGATCTTACGCGTAAACTCGCGCGCGGCCGCGCCGCTGCTGGTGAAGATCGTGGCGCCATTGCCAAAGCTGAGTTCGTTCATGATCGAAATCGCTTCATCGAGCGAATCCGGACGAACCAGTGAAAGCACGGGTCCGAAAATTTCCTCCCGGAAAACGGACATCTTCGGCTTGACCCGGTCGAGCAAAGTCGGACTCACGAAAAACCCTCGCTCGGGGAGAGCATTCGTCTGGTAAGCCACCTCGGCTCCGGAAGCCGGCACAGCTTCGATATAACCTTTCACGCGAGCCTGCGCGGTGGCGTCGATCACCGGGCCCATATTGGCTGCGTCGTTGGCGCCCGGATCGTCGATCTTGAATCCGGAAAGGGCGCCCTTCACGCGCTCGCGCCACTCGTCCGCCGTCCGCCGGCCGACACCCATCAGGACGGAACCCGCCATGCAGCGCTGGCCCGCGCAACCGAACGCGGAACCGAGAATGGCCCGCAACGTCGAGTCGGGCTCGGCATCAGGCATCACGATCAGGACGTTTTTAGCCCCGCCGGCAGCCTGGCAGCGTTTGCCGTGGGCGCTGGCGAGTGAGTATACTTGCCTGGCCACGCCTGAGGATCCGACAAAGCTGACCGCCGCAATGCCCGGATGCGTGCAAAGGGCCTCCACCACTTCGCGCCCGCCATGCACGACATTCAGCACACCGGGGGGCAGCCCCGCCTCCAGAAACAACTCCGCCAGGCGCATTGCGGTCAACGGCACCTTCTCACTCGGTTTCAGCACAAAGGTGTTGCCGCATGCAATGGCCAGGGGAAACATCCACATGGGAACCATCGCGGGAAAATTAAAGGGCGTGATGCCTGCGCATACGCCAATCGGTTCCCGCATTGTCACCGCGTCGATCTGATCGGCAATCTGCGGGAGGCTTTCGCCTTTGGCAAGGTGCGCCACGCCGCCGGCAAAATCAACCACTTCAATGCCGCGGCGCACATCACCCCGCGCCTCGTCGAGCGTTTTGCCATTCTCCCTCGTAACGAGCCGGGCGAGTTCGTCCGCATTCTTTTCGAGCAGGAATTTGTATTGGAAGAGCACCGTGGCCCGACGTGGCGCTGGCAGATCGGACCAGGCGCGGAAAGCGCGGGCGGCCGCGTGCACGGCGGCGTCGACTTCCGCAGGTCCACTGAGCGGGACGCGCGCAATGACTTCACCACGCGAAGGGTTGAATACATCCCCCCGCCTGGGGGCGTTGGCTGCGGAAGGGTTTCCGTCGATCAGATTACTCAGATTCACGAGAGAATGGGAAACGCGGACCATAAAGTGAAAGATCGGGAGGCGCCCGTTCAGGGGCGAAATCCACCCACTTCGCGCCGTAGGCGGCAGTGCCGGTTATGGCGGTGACTCCGGTCTCGCCATTGTTGTCATGGACAAGCTGGTTCGGTCCGTTGCGATTCATGAAGATGTGATGATCCATGACAGAGGTGACATGGTTGCCGGCGATCTCCATGTGGTCGCTGCATGCATCCGGGTAAACACCGTGCGCCCAGTAGTTCTTTCCGACGTCGTGAATATAGTTGTCGAGAATCCGGGTGCCAGGTTGTTCACCGACAAGATAGACGCCTCCGCCGTCACCGGTCTGGAGCATGATGGTTTCAATGCGATTGCGCCGGATCAAATTCGAGTGACAGTTGGTGAGACCGGGAGCCCAGCGCCAGCCCACGCTGATCGCGCTATAAGGCAGGCCGCGGAAGAAATTGTGCTCGACGGTGATGTGATGCGCATAAGTCACGCTGACCCCGACGCATCCGTAATCAATATGGCCGCAATCAATGAAGGCATTGTCGGCGATCGTGATCTGCGCCGGCGCCTCGGGGACAAATTTCTTGCGCAGATCCCAGATCTCCTCCGGATCCGGCAGCTTCTTCATTTCCTCGAGCCAGGTCTGGGTCGAGGCAAAGTCCCGGTGGAGCGGGTGTCCATCGCTCCCTGTATATTCCGGCATGCGGCCGACTTGAATTACGTTGGATCCGACCCGATGGAAAGCCGTCTGACGGACGGAACTGTAACCGGTTCCCACTTCAAATGCGATGGCGCCGTCTCCGAGATCCCGGAAGGCGCAGCGCTCGACCGTCGCCTCATGCGTGTAGATGAAGCGCAGCGCCGCGGCCGGAGAGTAGGTCCGGCTGAAGTCAACCGCCCAGGCGCCTGCCTGGATCCCCAGCCGGCCCTCCGCCGGCATCTCCCAATCCGTCTCCGCGAACACGAGATCGCGGAATTGGATATTGCGAACAATGTTTCCCGGCTCACCTCTGACGACGATGAGCTCCCGCAGCACGGGCGCGGTGAAGGTCGACCGATTGGGATCCTCACCCCGAGCGGCACGGTAGTAAAGCCGCCCTGCAGCCGAATCGAGAAACCATTCCTCCGGGGTATCCGCAAAGACCAGCGCGTTCTCCAGCCACACGCGACTGCGTGCCTGCATCGAGATGCGATGTCCGCTGACATCCGTGCCGATGGGCAACTCGCCTGTGACCGAATCTGACGTGATAGCCGCCGCAGGCTGCCGGTTGAAATGCCAATACGCCGTGGAGTTGATTTCCACGCCGGTGAGTTGCGCCCACTCACCCGGCAGTGTCTGGTGCAACTTGAGTCGGTGCCGGTGATCCTCCACGGCTGCAACAGTGTAAAACCCTTCGTCCGGCTCGCGGGCACGGTTCAGCGACCGCTCGTCACGGAACAGACTCCGAAATCCCCATGCTCCTTGGCGGGCCTCGGGAACGGAGAGAACCCAAAGGTCATCCTGTACGCGTTGCCATTCGCCGGAAAGCACACGGGAGCCGGCTATTACCGCCCGCTCACCGGCGTGCGCCATGAAAGTGATCGCACGGCTGCCATCACCCAGTTCATCCGCGCTCAACTCGAGAGGGCGATTGAGTCGGTGGATTCCGCCGCGAAGCCGAACCTCGATGTCGCCCGGCAAGCCTTGCTCGACGTAAGCCTTCAAGGCGGCTTTTGCGCGCGTCAGCGTCGCGAACGGTTGCTCCATCGTCCCCGGCGCCTCGTCGCTCCCTTCCGGCGAGACCCAGAATAGTGTCTTGGCGCTCAGGGTTGCGGTAAACGCGCCGAGCAAGAGGCAGCACAGAAATCGAGCGATCAACATGGTTTGCGCAATGGAGGTTCGAGAGCGGGGTTTGAACTGGTAATTGGAAATGGAAGGGGAAAGGCGCGCCTTTGCCACGAGCCCCCATCCGCGAGGGCGATTGTGGACTGAAAGCCAAGCCAGCCCCTACCTGCCATCGTGCCAGGAATGAATTGCCAGGCCAGAGAATGGCCACGTAGGGGGCTGGCCGCGATGTCCACGGCTTACCAGGCCTTCGATACCGTGAACTTCATCATGCGAGGATCCAGCGGGCGCCAGAGAATGCCATTGTTGCCAACGATCGCACGCTTGTCGAAGAGGTTGCTGACCGCGAAGGAAACACTGAGGCCACGCCCAACGCCATACCCCGCGTGCACGTTAAAGGTATTGTAGGCGGGAACCGTCTGACCATTGACCACCGTGCTGGAAAGCGGACGCTCCCCGGCATGGACTACACCACCGCCGATCGTCAGGCCTCCATGGCTACCGACTTTCGGAAACTTGTAGCGAACCTGCATCAAACCGCGGTACTTGGGCTGGCCGGCGGATTGCAGCCCGAGTGAGCCGGGAGTAGTATCGCGGACATCGACCGTCACCCATCCGGCTCTTACGTACAAGTTGTCGCCAGCATAGGATGCGGTGAATTCGTAGCCATCGGACGTGTTCTCTCCGGCATTTTCGAAGAACGAGCTGTTGGGCGGCAACAGGCGTCGAGCCAGACCATCCGCGACAATTTCATATTTGAGCGCTTCGAAGTGGAGCCTGTCCTGAAGAAGCGAAAGTCGAACGCCGTATTCTTCCGAAGTGCCGGTTACAGGATCGAGGGGCGTGCCGTCGGGACGGAAAGCACCTGCGCCCTGGGGTTGAAACACTTCGCTGTATTGGTAGTAGAGCGAGACGTTCTTCCATGGACGGATGATGGCGCCGTACCGAGGCGAATTTGCCTTGGTATCAGGATCGGTGATCAGGGGATGGGGCCCAGGGCCGATTTGCGCATAACGCGAGCTTTCCACTTTGCTATGACGCCAGCCGCCAATGAGAATCAACCGGCCATCGTAGCCGTTGAGTTGGTAGGTGCCGGAGTAACCGGAGGTTTCGGTCTCGCCCAAGGTGTTCGTGGCGGCGCCGGATGCCGGAAAGTCGGGTTTCGGGGTGTTGTAAACAGGCTCGATCAAGTCGATCGTGCCCAATGGAGTCCGTCGAACATTGCTGCGATAATCTGTTTTGAACGTGTCGGCGGCGACAATGAACGAATGCTCGAACTCTTCGGTCACATAACGTCCATAGAGATTCGCTTCCACAAAGGTGTAGTCTTCCCAGCGATTGAGCCAGAAGGCCTGCCGGTTAACGGTGCGATTGTTTGCCGCGAGACTCAGGAATTCCACCTGCTCAATGGGATTGTTGATGTAGGTTTGCTGGGCGGCCACGCGGGCAATGAGATTGTCATTGATATGGTGCTCGACCGTGAGACGGGCCTTTTCCTTCTCGACACGTGAGTTGACCCATGGCTCGTCGATCCGTCGTGTGTCCGGCACCGTCAGTTCCCGCAATCCTGTCGCCGAATTCAGCGCCGACGGAATGAAATTATCCTCCTGATAATCTTGATCCATCAATTCTCCGAAAAAGGTGACTTTGGTGCTGGGAGTCACGCGCCATTCCAGCATTGAGGTGAAAAAGCTCCGGGTCAGATTTTTGAAGTCCCGATTATATTCAACGTTCCGATAGGCGGCGTTGACCCGGTAGAGCAGGGATTTGTTTGCCGTGACGGGCCCCGTCACATCGGCGGTGAAATGATAGTTGGCATAGTCGCCAATCGTAAGGTTGAACTGCTGCCATTGTTTTTCCTTGGGCATCTTCGACACACGATTGATGATGCCGCCCAAGCCCTTGGGATTGGCATACAGATTGGAAGACGGACCCTTGATGATTTCGAGCTGCTGGATATGGACGAAATCACCTCCGCCCCATTCTTGAACGTCGCGCATGCCGTCCAGATAGGACTCGCCGATGACAAAGCCGCGAATCGTGAAGGCGTCTTGCGAGCGGGCTCCGGCCGACACGGTGCCGCCAAGCATCGGAATCACATCAGCCAGGTCGACAGCCGCGACATCCTTGAGGAACTGATTGGTTAGAATGGAAATGCTCTGCGGGATATTCTTGAGCTCTTGCCTGAAACGTGAGGCGGAGGCACTTTCAGTCGCGCCGTAGCCGTCATCGGATTCGGCGGACACGACGAAAGGACTCAACTTTACAGCTTCCGTCTCTGATGACGGCGGAGGTTGACCTTGCGCCTGACCTTTCAGTGCGAGCGAACCCGAGGAGAGCAGTAGCGCGCCTGCTGCGGCATAGCGTGATAAGCAATGAGGGAGTTTCATTTTTTGGGGCTGGTCTTTGATGTTCTGTTTCCGGTCCGGACTCCGCCCGCGTTCTTGACTTCGGAAAGGGGGCGGAAAGCCGGCGTCGGAAAGAAAATTCCACTTTCTGATTGTTTGATTAGTGGAATGATGGTCTATTAGTCAAATAATAATTTCCAGAGAATCCTCCTTCCCACCCATCCATCCTCTCCATCGCGCCTTCACATTATGACAAATAAGCATACGCTTTCTCATCCGAGCGTGAGCCCCATCTCAGGCCAGACCGCCCTTGTAACGGGCGGGGCCAAAGGTTTTGGCCGGGGAATCGCGGAGGCGCTCAAGCACGCCGGCGCCTCGGTTTTTATCACCGGTCGCGATCAGACCGCGCTCGACCGCGCTTCCTGCGAGATCGGAGTCAAGGCCATTCAGGCGGACGTGACGTCCACCGCCGATTGGGATCGCGTGATCAGCCAGATCATCGGCGAAACTGGCCGAATCGACATCCTGATCAACAATGCGGGAGGGGCCGTCAAAATCGCCGTCACCGAGGATCAGACGGACGAGAGCATAGCCGCGGCCATCAATCTGAACCTGACAGGGGCGATTTATGGCTGCCGCCGTGTCGCTCCGCTCCTCCGCAAGCAGAAGTCAGGATCGATCGTCAATATTTCCAGCGTAGTCGCCCATCACGCCTGGCCGACTTGGGGTATCTATGCGGCGGCGAAGGCCGGGCTCAACCAGTTCGCCAAGTCGCTTTACCTTGAAATGCGTCCCTATGGCGTGCGCGTCACGACTGTGAGCCCCTCCTGGGGCGTGACGAAGTTCGATGACGCAGCCGGCCTCGCCGCTCGTGACCATGCCACGCGCGCGCGTTGCATTCAGCCGGCGGAGATTGGGAAGCTGGTGACAGACATCTGCGCCCTGCCGCCACATCTCTGCATCCAGGAGACCATTCTCTGGCCCCTGGCCCAAGAGGTTAACCCCATGTGAGAGCCGCGCCCCGCCACCATGTCCACTCCGCACTTTGATCTCATCGTGGTCGGCGCCGGCTCGGGCGGCTTCGGCGCCGCTCTGGCCGCGGCGCGACTTGGTGTCGAAGTCCTCCTTGTGGAGAAAAGTGATTCGCTCGGCGGCACCGCCAGCCGAGGGGGTGTCAATAGCTGGGAGCCCGGCGTCGGGGGCACTGGCATTCCTTTCGACCTCTATAAACGGCTGCGCCAGATTCCTTTGGCCGTTGGAATTTACAGGTTCGGGCGCCATTTTGCCTGGCAGGGGCCGGACCAGGACCCCCAGTACCCGGGTGGCGAGCTGCTCATCGACCCGACATGCCGCTATATCGACTCGCTGCGTCGGTTCGGCGCCCCTCCGCTTCCCGAAGCCGAGGCTTTCCGGCGCAAACACTGGCACGGCGTCCCCTACGAGCCGGGCGTCTACGCGAGCGAAATGGAAAAGATGCTCTTGGAAACGGGTCGTTGCGCCATTTGGAAAAACACCGCTTTCACCGACATCAGCGCAACGGGTGATCGCCTGCGCTCCCTCGCCTTCGACAACGGAAAATCTGCAGCGGCGGACTTCTTTGTCGACGCCACCGCCAACGTCCTGCTGGCGCAGAAACTCGGCTGCCAAACCTCGCTTGGCCAGGAAGCACGCGCCCGCTACGACGAACCCAGCGCGCCCCGCCATCCCACCGACCGGCTCAATGGGACCACCCTCATTTATCGCGTCAGTCGCACCGGTAAGAAATCGCCCGCTATCGACCCGCTCCCGGCCGGCATCCCCGCGGAATGCTGGTGGTCGGACAAGTTCCCCAACGCCGCCTGCACGCAGTACCCCAACGGTGACTTCAACATCAACGCCCTTCCCGTCATGTCCGGTCGCGAATCCCACGACCTCGGTCATGCCCGTGCCTACGCCGAGTGTCAGCGGCGGATCATGGCTCATTGGCGCCACCTGCAGGACGTATTCCCCGAGTTTCAACCCTTCCAGATCACGTGGGTCGCGCCCGGACTCGGAGTGAGGGAAGGTCCGCGAATTGTCGGCCGCTATGTGCTCACGGAACGGGATCTGACCGCGGGGATCTCCACACAGGCGCACGACGACATCATCGCCTTGGCCGACCACGCCCGAGACACTCATGGCGCGGACACGGGTCGCGTCGGATGTGGTGAGCTCAACGAGCCCTACGGCATTCCGTTTCGCTGCCTCCTCCCGGTGGGCATCGACAACCTCGCCATCGCTTGCCGCGGGGCAAGCTTCTCGTCTGTCGCGGCGTCCAGTTGTCGTCTGTCGCGCACCATGATGCAGCTCGGACAAGCAGCGGGGACGGCCGCCGCCCTCGCCAAAGAGAATGGCCTGCATGCTTTCGCTTCCGTTCCGGCAGTCGAGCTGCGTGTCAGCCTCACGACGCAGCACGTCGAGCTCTCCTGGCCTCGTCCTCTGGACCTTGTCGCCTACCTCCAGCAGGGAGATCCCTGAAAACGCCGCCGGATCAACCATGTATCTGCCTCCACGGAAACCTCTCCTCGCCGGACTCGCGGCCTCTCCGATGGTCGACGCGCTGGTTGTCGGCGGAGGCATCAATGGCGCTGGAGTTTTCCGGGAACTCGCACTGAACGGCATCAATACGCTCCTGGTGGATCGAAGCGATTTCGCCGCAGGAGCGACGTCCGCGTCGTCGCGCATGATCCATGGCGGTCTTCGCTACCTGGAAAACGGGGAGTTCCGCCTCGTGCGCGAATCGCTGGAGGAGCGGAACCGCCTGCTCCGGCTCGCGCCTCACGCCGTTCGTCCCCTGCCGACTACCATTCCCATTTTTGCCCGCTGGTCGGGATTCGCCAACCCGCTCAAACGCTTCCTCGGGCTCGACATGCCCCCCTCGGTTCGCAGTTCGGCTCTCATCAAGGTCGGCCTCGGTCTTTATGATCTCTTCACCGCGCGCCAACGCATGCTGCCCAGGCATCATTTCACCAACCGCGCCACGGCGCTGCGACTCCGTCCCCAGCTCCACCCGGGAATTGTTTGCACCGCCACCTACCACGATGCCCAAGTCGCGCAGCCTGAGCGTCTGTGTCTCGAGATCATCGCCGACGCGTGTGCCGCGCATCGTGGCGCGCAGGCGCTGAACTACTGCGAATTAGCGCGCCGCGATGGCGACGCGGTGATCCTGCGCGACAAGGAAAGCGATGGAGAAATCGCCGTTCGGCCGCGTGTGATCGTCAACGCCACCGGTGGCTGGATTGATCTGACCAACGCCGCCATCGACGAGCCAACCCGGTGGATCGGGGGCACTAAAGGTTCTCACCTGGTCCTCGATCACCCGGAACTCATGGCGACATGCCGGGGTGAACAGATTTTCTACGAGAATCCAGACGGCCGAATTTGCATTCTATTTCCCGTCAACGGCAAGGTGCTGGTCGGATCTACCGATATCCGGATCAATCATCCCGACGACGCAGTGTGTGAAGAACACGAGGTGGACTACATGCTGGACAGCGTCCGCGCCGTGTTCCCCGCGCTTCAACTCGGTCGAGAGCACATCGTTTCGCGATTCTGCGGTGTGCGTCCACTCCCAGCCAGTGAGGATGGTTTCACCGGCCGGATCAGCCGCGACCACGCTTGCCGGTCCCTGCCGGTGGGGGCGGGCCGCCCCTGGCCGGTTCACGCGATGATCGGAGGCAAATGGACAACCTTCCGCGCCTTTTCCGAACTGGTCGCCAATCGGGTTCTGGCCGACCTTCAGCGGTTGCGCACCGCGGCGTCCACCGACCGGCCGATGGGAGGTTCACCCGAGCCGGACTTCCACGACGAAGCCAATCTGCGCCGACTCCTGCGTGACGAGGCTGTGGTTCATCTGGACGATCTGTTGCTGCGTCGCACTCCAATCGCGCTCTACGATCGCTTGACGTCCGAGCGTCTGACCGAACTCGCGACGCTCGCGGCCGAGGTTCTCGGCTGGGACTCGGCGCGCCTTGCCCGCGAAGAAGCTCGCGCCCGCCAGCTCCTCTCCGAGCGCCATGGCGTTCGGCTCGAATCCAACTCCCATCATGTATAACGCCCACAAAGTTCGCCTCAATCGTTTCCTTGGAGCCGATGGTCGCTGCCTCGACGTAGCCATCGACCACGGAATATTCAACGAATTCACTTTCCTCGAAGGCTTGGAAGACGTGCCCGGCGTTGTGCATGCGCTCGTCGCGGCCGCACCCGACGCGATCCAGATGAATATCGGACAAGCCGATGTACTGCAGACCATCGCCGGGCCCGGCAAGCCCGCCCTCGTTCTTCGCACGGACGCAGGCAATCTGTACAACGCGGTCACACACAAGGTGATGTTCGATCAACTCGTGCATTGGGACGAACCGATCCTCGGCGCCCTGAAGCTCGATGCCGCATGCGTCGTGTGCAATTTGCTCCTCATGCCGGGAGAACCGGACCTTCATCGGCAAACCGTCCTCAATGCAGCCCGCCTCCGGGTGGAATGCGACAAGTATGGCATGCCGCTGATGATTGAGCCGCTGGTGTTGAAACCGAACGAGTCGAAAGGAGGCTACCACGTCGACGGCAACAAGAAGCTGATTATTCCGCTCGTTCGCCAGGCCCGCGAGTTGGGCGCGGACGTTATCAAAGCCGATCCCACAGATCATATGGAGGATTATCATGAGGTCGTGCAGGCTGCCCGCTGCCCGATTCTCGTGCGCGGCGGCGGCAAAAAACCGATCGACGCCGTTTTCGCCGAAGCCTCCGCCTGCCTCGCCCAAGGCGCCCATGGCCTGGTCTACGGACGGAACATCTACCAGCACGCCAATCCTCAACGGATTGTCGCCGCGCTCATGGCGATGATTCACGACGGCGCCGACGCCGCGCGCGCGATGGCCATCTACCAACAGCAGGCCTGACGCGCCAGCCCGGTTACCCTATGGCCGCCCCCCCTCCTCCCGTTCGTTCCGTCACCACTCGAGAAAAGGCAATCTACTCCGCCGGCGGCGGAGTGCAGCAATTCGCCAATACCTCGACGCAGTACCTCGCGAATCCAATCTTCAATCTGGAGCTTGGGATGAACCCGGCGTTCATCGGGATCGTGCTCGGCATCGGCCGGCTCTGGGATTCGTTCATCGACCCCCTAATCGGACACTTGTCGGACAACACCCGCAGCCGCTGGGGGCGACGTCGGCCCTACATGCTCGCCGGCGCCGTTCTGATGGGCGCTAGTTTTGCCGCAATGTGGTGGCTCCCGCGTGACGCCGGTGATTCCTTTTATTTCGGTTACTTTCTGTTCACCGTTCTCTCGTTCTTTTTAGGCGTGAGCCTGTTCGAAGTTCCCTGGAACGCCTTGGGAATCGAAATGACGAAGGACTACAATGAGCGAACGAGCTTGTTCGCCAGCGCGGGGATTACGCGCAATCTTGTCGGATTCACCACCGGCTGGTTATACCCGTTCACTCAGTTGGCCGCATTTCAAGACGTGCTGCAAGGTGCCAAGGTCCTCGGCTGTATCTGTGGCTCGATCCTGATCGGCGTCTGTGTATTCACCGCCCTCCGATTGAAAGAGCCGCCTCCTGCCGAGACCCCGGTCCCCTCACGGCCTCGGGAACGCGAACCCTTTTTCAAGGCGCTCAAGATCGTCGTGAGCAATCGGGTTCTTCTCGTCTTCTCACTCGCGGGACTGGCAACTGGCACATCGCTCTACACCGTCTCCAGTCTTGGTCTCTACATCAATATTTACCATATCTTCGACGGAGACAAGGTGGCGGCTGCCACGATGATGGGTATCTGGGGAACGACGTTCAACGCGGTCGCCATGCTCTCGATCCCCGTCATAATGTGGCTTTCTCACCGGGTGGAAAAACACCGCATGATCATGATCGGACTGGGCATGGTCTTTGTGTCCGCGATGTTGAAGTATGTCCTTTATACTCCAGACGCGCCCTACCTGCAGATGGCCACGGCTCTTCTTCAGGCCCCGGGGATGACCGCCTTCCTTATTATGGTGAGTTCGATGACGGCAGACATCGTCGATTACGATGAGTTCATCAGCGGCCGCCGTCGTGAGGCGCTCATCGGAGCGGCGAGCGCATGGATCGCGAAGGCCGGGGCGTCCCTCTCGTTCGTATTCGCCGGCTTGGTCCTGAACTGGACCAACTTCGATGCGACACTTCCTACTCAGGCCCCTGGCACAATCTTCGGGATGCGTGTGCTGTTTTGTGCCATCCCTGTCGCAGGCACGGGCATCGGGCTGATTTTGCTTTCCCGCTATCCGCTTTCGAAGAGTCGCGTCAGCGATATCCAGGCCGAGCTCTCCCTTCGGCGGGCAAGACACGCATTGTCGCCCACCTGACAATACCGAGCCCCTCCGTCTGGAGCGACGTTTCGCCGGTTCATCCCGGTCAAGACCTTCAACTCTTTGTCATCCGATGCACCAACCAAAATACGGTCTGTTTTACGACAATCACACGCTGCCCGCCTGTCCTGATGTCGGGCAGAACTTTGATGTTGAGGCCTTCACCGATCGGCTCCGGCGTTGCAACGTCGACTTCCTGACCTTTCACGCCCGCTGCAATGAAGGGATGGCCTACTACGAGACGCAAGTCGGCATCAAGCACCCCTCGTTGACATATGACCTGTTCGGCAAACTCGCCCAGGCGTGCCAGCAAAAGGGCATAGCTCTCAACGCCTATCTGAATGGCGGTATCTCCAGCGAGGAGGGACTGCGTCATCGGGAGTGGACCACCCTCTCGTTCGACGGACGGGAATACCGCGAGCCCCGGTTCACTCCATTCGTCCGCACGATGTGCTACAACAGTGGCTACCGCGATCACTTGATTACGATGGTCAGGGAAATCGCCGCCAGGTATCCCGTCTCCGGATTCTTTATCGATTGCCTCCTGCCTTACCCATGCGTGTGTCCCACCTGCGTCCAGGAAATGAAGCGGAATGGCATCAACTGGGACGAGCAGGATGATGTGGTGAAGTTCTCCGAGTTTTCCGCGATCAAGCTTTCACGCGATATCGCCCGCGCCGCCAGAGAAATCAAACCGGACCTCTTGCTCTATTTCAACGGCGTCGGATTCGAAGAGCAAGCCGACGCGGGCAATTATCTGGAATGCGAGTGCCTGCCCACCGCCTTCTGGGGCTATGAGTATCTTCCCGTCATGTCGCGATACCTGCGCACATTGGGAAGGAAAACCATCATGAATATGACCGGCCGCTTTTACGACTGGTCGGACTTCGGTGGTTTGCGTCCGGAGGAGGGAATCAAGTTTGATGTATTCTATGGTCTTGCGAACGGCCTTCGGCCCAACATCGGATCACACTTCCATCCGCGCGGAGATCTCGAGGCGGCCGTGCTCGACCAGAACGAAAGAATCTACCGGGCGGCCCAGGCCTTCGATGCCTGGTTCCACGACGCGCAGAACGTCACCGAGATCGCAGTAGTCTATCCCTGCCATTTCAGGCGTCTCAGAAACGCCAGTCCCGTGCGCGGCGCCGTGCGCATGCTCGAGGAACTGAAATATCAATTCGACGTCGTCACCCATGCATCAGATTGGACGAAATACAAGGTGCTCGTGATCCCGGACGACGTCACCTTCGATCCCGAAACGGCCCGCCGGGTTGAAGAACACTTGGACGCCAACAAACCTGTCATCTCGAGCGGAGCGTCCGGCTTGGATCCCGACGCGGCGAAGTTCGTCTTGGAGAAAGACTGGGGCGTGCAGTTCGAGCGCGAGGACAATTTTGTCCCGGCGTATTTTGAGGTCGACGCGCCTTACAATCGCGGCCTGCCCGCCATGCCGATGTCGGCCTACTGCACCGGCACAGTGATCAAGCCCCTCGTGAACACTCGAGTGGCGGCGTGCCAGGTCAGTCCATACTTTGATCAACAGTGGGACGGCGAGCATGCCTATTTTTACAATCCTCCCGACAAACGTACTGATCATCCGGCGCTTACGATCTCCCGGCAGGTCGCGCATTTCAGTCATCGGATCTTCACCGGCTACGCGGACCAGGCCCCGGTGCAGTTGAGGCAGCTATTCGCCAATGTCCTCGCGGAGTTCTTGCCCGTTGCTGCTCTTCAGACCGAAAACCTACCATCGTTTGTCCGTGTTTTTGTCTCCACACAGCCGGGCAGGACAATGGCGCACATCCTGGCGTATGTGCCGGAACTGCGCGGTGGAAAAACCCAGATTATCGAGGACGCGATCGAAGTTTCAAATGTCGTGCTGGCCCTGAAGTCCGAGCGGGCCCCCAGGGAAGTCTACCTCGCGCCCGAAAGAAGCCCGCTCCCATATGTCTATTCCGACGCGCACATCCGGACTACGGTTCCGAGCTGCAGGGGTTATACCATGGTTGTGTTTGAAACGTGATCCCTGCTCACGGTCATCCACCGCCACAATATGAAGCCATCAAATCATGAGCCACGATCATCCCGCAGGCCACCGCACATGGATTTTCCCCGACGGCGATCTGCCGCCTCGCGTCCCGTACGATCTCGATCTCGTGAACCGAGAAACGCACGGTCACGAGTCATTGGTTGTCCTCAACCCCGGCGACCGGCCTTCGCGGGCCACGTTGCGAATATATTTTTCGGACCAGGATCCCTGGGACGTTCTTCTCCCCGAGATTCCCTCCCGGCGCGTCATTTGCTTTCGCATCGATGAGCCCATCGGCTCTCCTCCGGTGATCGTGCCGCAAGGGCAATACGCCCTGCGGCTGCGGTGCAGCGAACCTGTGATCGCACAACTCGGACGCATGGATGTGCGCCAGCCCAATCTGGCCTACTACACGGTCATGGGATTTCCCGCCGGTTGACCCCGCCCATGCCTGCGAAGCGATGGCGGGTTCCGATCAACGCTCGGACAGGCAACTTTTCTCTTCTTCAATCTCTCACGAATCCAAACCTTTTCATGAACATGCCATCCATTCCCGATCACGAATTTTCTTCCCGGCTCCAACAGACCGTTGAGCTTGTCGAAGCTGCCGGTTTGGACGCGTTGCTCATCCACTCCAACGAAGCCGACTTCGCCTGCGTTCGATACTTGAGCGACTATTGGCCGATCTTTGAATCCGCCGGAGTGCTCGTCACTGCACAAGGCAACGCGATGCTCCTGATCGGGCCTGAAAGTGAGACCTTTGCTCGCAGCCGAACAAAAATTGCCGACGTCCGAAAACTGGTCGCGTATCGGGAGCCGGCTGAACCCGATTATCCCTCCATTAAAACGGACTCGTTTCGCAGCCTGTTCATGGAAGCGGTCGGGTTTGAGCCGCAAAGGATCGGTCTCGCCGGCTCGGCGATCGTGCCACTGCCCGTCTATCAGGGACTGACGGAGGCATTCCCCAACGCAGCCATCATCAAATCGGATGAAATCATCTACCAGCAGCGCGCCGTCAAGTCGGCCAACGAGATCAATTGCCTGAAAGAGGCGTACCGCATTACCCGGTTCGCCACAGACAAGGTCATACGTCGCGTCAAACCGGGCATGACCGAGCTCGAGATCGCAGGAATCTGCCAGGGCCTCATTTATGCGGGGGGAGCGGAGTCCGAGGGTCTGCCGCAATACGTCCTCTCGGGCGAATCGAGTAGCCACGCAATCGGGCGGCCTGGCTATCGTCGCGTGCAGAAAGGTGACTTGATCCAACTCAATCTCAGCGCGCGCGTCCACGGCTACTCCGCCAGCATCGGCGTTCCGGTGGCGCTGGGGAAGCCTTCGCCCGCCAAAAGAAAGCTTCTCGAGTTCGGGCTCGAAGCACATCGCTTCGCCCGCAGCTTGATGATGCCCGGCGTGCCTGCCAGCGAAGTCGCCAAACAGTATGACGCATGGATCAAGCAACGCGGGTTCGCCGAGTATCAATTGTACGGACCGGCGCACGGGATCGGCATGATCGAAGTGGAACGTCCCTGGGTCGAAAGCGTCAGCAAGTACAAATTCCAGCCGGGTATGACGTTTCAAGTCGACACGTTTTTCTACACTCCGGCCGTTTCCGAGCTCGCGCGTGAGAACGGATCTGCATTCGGTTTGCGCTGGGAGAATGCCGTCCAGATCACGGAAACAGACAATGTGCTCCTCAGTCCGGAACTGACCGATCTCGTCGTCATCGACTAGTTTCGTTCGACCGCGCGGCGTCCGCCGTTCGGATGCCGCACGGTCGCCTCTGGCTCGCTTCAATCATGAGTAGATTTGATATACTGTTTGGATTCGACATGGAATCCGATATCGGGTCCTGGACCCCCTTCCACGAAGGACTGCGTTTTGGCACGCCTCGAATCCTCGATGTCTTCCACCGCCACGAGATCACCGGCACATTCTACTTCGTCGGACAATCCGCCCGCGCGGCGCCTGAAAGTGTTCGAGAGGTAAAACGGGCGGGCCACGAAATTGGCGCGCACAGTTTGTTTCATGAGACGGTGGGAGACGCGCTTTTTCCGATTCCAGGTGACGTGCCCCTTCTGCCTCACGAAGTGAAGGCTCGCCTGCAACTGAACACTCAATGGATAGAGGAGATTTGCGGTCAGCGGCCCGTCAGCTTTCGCAGCCCTCGTCTTTTCGGTTCCACCGCCGTATGCAACGCGCTCGAGGCGCTAGGCTACATCAGTGACGCGTCCTATCCGCTCTATTTTTACCGGGAGCGCCTGGAGCCCTATCATCCTGCCGCCGGAGATTGGACCCAAGAGGGGAACCTGCGCCTCATTGAAATCCCGAACTTTGCCGACATGAGTCTGCCGAGCAACGACCCCCATGGTCGAGACCGTGATCAATGGCCGTTGTTTCGCACCGAGTCTGCCGATAAATTACTCCATCACGTCGACAACTACCTCCTCCATTTGAAAGCGAACGGCATCCGCAACAGGGTTCTGGCCTTCTATTTTCATCCTTGGGAGTTCCATCCGATGCCCCAGGGCGTAATAGAATACGGCGAAGGCGGAGTTGCGCCGGCTCCTTTTCTGACAAAGAATTGCGGCGATTACGCGCTCTCACAACTGAAACGACTGACTGTTGGCCTTAAAGCACGTGGCGGAGTATTCAGAACCGCGGCACAGATAGCTGATAAGATGTCACCGGCCGCATTCCCGTCGTAGGAAGCGCCGCATTTGCGTCGGGGTGTGAGGGCGGGATGCGTTCGAGCACGAATTTCAATGCATACCTCTCCCGTGTTCGTTTCGCCGCCGATGGGCCGGCGCTACAAGCGGAGCTTCTTCGCTCAAACGGCTGGAGCGCCATTTTTCAGGAATCGTGAGTCCGGCAGGCGGTAGCCGGGAAGCGGGTCGGCCTCGCCGCGGCTGTTGCCGTAGAGGAGATTCCCATTCACATCGAAATTGCTCGGCGCCTTGCTCTGGCCGCGGCAGCCGCCTCCCACGAGCAACCCGTAGAGCGGGCCGCCGGCGAAGGTGCGCGGCTGAATTTCCAGGAAGCTTGTCGCCTTCGCGAAGCCACTCCGCGGCCGCGTTCCGCCGCCAGAGGGCGACGCGCTCGCCGATCGTAATCCCTGCGCGCGTGGGTCGCGGGTCGATCAGCCCTCCCTTGAACCTCACGGCGAGTGGCTGCCTCTCCGAAATCCGCTCGATACAGATACTCCTGAAGATCGCCGAACGACCGGCTGGTCTCATCAGGCCGGGACCGAGGCCGCGATGGATCTGCAACGCCGCGGCCACGATTGCCCCGGTGATTTCATCAAGCGTCTCGGTCCCTTCTCTCTCCGCGCGTTCTACACGATCATTGAAGCGCGCCCCGGCTTCATTCATACGCGTCAGGAAGAGAGCAGCTTGAAGAGCGGCTCGTTGATGTAAAAATTCGACCGTCCGAGCTT
>CAZREP010000078.1:0-21657 GCA_964599035.1 uncultured Terrimonas sp.
CTCCACTTTCTCCGGTATTGGCACAGTACCATCTAACAACAGCCCGGTTACAGTATACAGCTTCACCGACCCTTCTCCTTTCAGAGGCACGTCCTACTACCGTTTAAAAATGACAGACATGACCGGTGTCATTACCTACTCTGCAATTATAACCATTCGTACAGCACCGGCAGCTTCCGGCAAAATAAGCATTTATCCTACCATAGTATCCGGTAGCTCTTTTTTTGTAACCAGCAGCAGCAATATTCGTAATGCTATGATAACCATCACCGGCTTAAACGGGAAGACAATATCAAAGCAAAATGCAGGCAATGTTACCGCAGGACAGGCAATACGGGTTACTGCCGCTCCAGGAAAAGGAATATACGCGGTTACGATATCCGGCGGAGATTTCGGAATAGCCACCGGTAAAATAATTATACCATAAGACCGGGGCTCACTTGCCGCCCTGGTCTGTTTTAAGGTTTGGCAACCTTGCAAAAAAAAAGAAATGTGCCTCTCCCTGTTGGCCGTATTTCAATTTTTTGCTTTTACCCAGCTCCCTTTCATCCTGTGCATATTGATAAGGATTTTACGCCTGTCTTACCGGCAGGCAGGCAGCGAACCCCGGCCTGTTTGGACAAGGCAAACAATAACTGATACACTGCCGTAGCGCCGCTGCATCGCCGTGAGAAAAGTTTTGTCTACATAACTATCTGTAGCTCTATATGGTTATTGTATTACGTTTTTCTGCTTGCTGTTGGGCTTTCACCTTTGCGAAAAAATGAAATGTGCCCCTCTCTATCCGCCACTCCTGAAAGATGTTTATATTTATTGATCTTAAGAGACCCTTTTCAGCGTTTAAAACCCTGCTATATGCATTTTGCTTTTTCCCGTTTATCGCGCCGGAGTATTCGTATCTTATCTTTCCTGCAAATTGCTTTTTTACTAAATCTGCTTCCCGCCAGCTGCCGGTTGCCAGACCAAAGAGAAGAAAACCACAGTCCGCTTTCCGAAGCGGAAAAGCATATGCCGGAAAATGCATTACGAGGCATAAAAAGCGCGGAAGACCTGCGGATCAGCCTGTTTGCGCACGAGCCCATGCTGATCAATCCAACCAATATGGATATTGACGAAAAAGGCAGGGTGTGGGTATGTGAAGGATACAACTACCGTTATACGCTCAACCCTGAGAATCCTTATAAAAAAGAAGGAGACCGGATCGTCGTACTCGAAGACTGTGATGGCGACGGCATTGCAGATAAGCAAACCGTTTTTTACCAGGGCGAAGACATTAACTCGGCTTTAGGCATCGCGGTGCTGGGCAATAAAGTGATCGTTTCTCGGAGCCCCAACGTTTTTGTTTTTACCGATGAAAACAACGATGGTATAGCTGACAAAAAGGACACTCTTTTTACCGGGATCAGCGGACAGGAACATGATCACGCCATACATGCCTTTAATTTCGGACCCGACGGGAAGCTGTATTTTAATTTTGGTAACGAAGGCGAGGGATTAAAAGACAAAAATGGTAATCCGGTAAAAGAGATTTCAGGAAGAGAGATTACAGCCAATGGTCATCCCTGGAGGCAAGGCATGGTATTCCGCTGCAATATGGACGGGAGTAATGTGGAGGTGCTGGGTCATAATTTTCGGAATCCTTATGAAGTGGCGGAAGATGCCTACGGCACCCTGTGGCAATCCGACAATGATGATGACGGGAATCGCGGCGTACGCATCAACTATGTAATGCCCTATGGCAACTACGGATTTACAGACGAAATGACCGGCGCATCCTGGCCCGAAAAACGGATTAACCAGGAAGATTCCATTCCCTACCGGCACTGGCACCTGAATGATCCCGGCGTTGTTCCCAATATGCTGCAAACAGGAGCGGGATCGCCAACCGGTATCCTGGTATATGAAGGCGATCTGCTGCCCGAACGCTTCCGGGGGCAGCTGATCCACTGCGACGCCGGGCCTAACGTGGTGCGCTCTTACGCTATTGTTCCCGAAGGAGCCGGATATTCCGCTACGATCAACAATATTGCAGAAGGCACGGGCGACAACTGGTTTCGTCCGTCCGACATTTGTGTTGCACCAGACGGGTCGCTATTCATATCCGACTGGTACGATCCGGGAGTAGGCAGTCACCAGGTAAAAGATTTTGCCAGGGGACGTATATTCAGGGTTACACCCAAACCCCATAAGGGATATAAAATTCCCCTGCCCGACTTTTCCTCGGCCAAAGGTGCCGTAACGGCCTTACAAAGTCCCAACCTTTCCACCCGATATCTGGCCTGGCAAAAATTGAACAGCATGGGCGGGTCCGCCATTCCCGCCCTGGAGAAATTATATGCTTCGGAAAATCCCCGTTTCAGGGCACGGGCCTTGTGGCTCCTGAGCAAGATCCCCAATAAGGGAATGAATTACGTACAGGAAGCATTGAAAGACGAAGACCCTGATATCCGGATCACCGCGCTGAGAGCTGCCTTACAGATAAAAGCAGACACACTTGCCATGATCAGGTTTTTGCTCCGTGACGAAAATATACAGGTGAAAAGGGAAGCCGTGCTGGCATTACATCACAACAGTTCGGCCGAAGCGCCAGCGGTATGGGCGCAGTTGGCACAGCAATACAACGGCAAGGACCGATGGTACCTCGAAGCCCTGGGTATTGCCGCCGAAGGCCAATGGGATCTTTTTTTTAACGCCTGGCTGCAACTGGTGAACAACAACTGGAACACTCCCGCAGGGAAAGAGCTGGTATGGCGTGCAAGGACTGCAGCGGCATTACCGCTGCTGGCGGAAATTATAGGTAATCCGGCCGTTAGTCCCTGGCAGCAACTGAAATTTTTCCGCGCTTTTGACTTTCATCAGCATGGCAATAAGCAAAAAATATTGCTATCCCTGCTAAATGGGCATCACCCGCAGCAAGGAGATATTGACGCACTTACCCTGTTACAACTCAACGATAAATCGCCTCGTAGTGCCCTTGTGAATAATGCCCTCCGAAAAGGGTTGAACAGCATTGCCGGAAGGCCGCTATACATTGACCTGGTAAGAAAATATAAAGTAAAAGATAAAAACACTGAACTTTTAAATTTCGTGAAATATGGAACTGAGGATGCTATAAAAACAGATGCCCTGCGACTTTTACTCGAATCAGGGGGAAGCGCCCTTATCACGAAGATATTACAGCAAAGAGATGAAGCGGCTGGCGATATGATAAGATTGCTGGGCAAGGCTGGCAGTGAGGATGCAAAAAATATACTTCAGCAATTCTTTACCGGCAAAAACAACCCTGCCGGATTAAGAGAAGAAGCGGTATATGCATTCGCAACAGGAAGATCAGGCGAAACCAGCCTGCTCGGTCTGGTGAAAAGCAAGAAATTACCCGGGGACCTCAGGCCGATCGCAACAGATATCTTTACAAAAGCGCACAGGAAAGAAATCAGAGAAGAAGCTGCCCGGTATCTTGATATAAAATTACAAACCGGTAAGATCCCTCCTGTTACAGAACTAATGACAATGGAAGGCAATGCAGACTCCGGCGCAGCGGTATTTGCCACCTATTGCGGCATCTGCCACCAGGTAAATAAGCAGGGCATTGCTTTTGGACCGGATCTTTCAGAAATAGGCTCCAAGCTGTCAAAGGAAGCCCTGTTCTCGGCTATTCTTGAACCCTCGGCGGGGATAAGCTTCGGGTATGAAGGATACGCATTCAAACTCAAAACAGACGCTACTGTATCGGGTTATGTTGTCAGCCAGACGGAAGATGAGATCAGCATTAAAATGATCGGCGGCATTATTGAAAAATACAGGAAAGCAGATATCGTTTCTAAAACGCAGTATAACCAATCGCTGATGCCCGAAGGGTTGGCAGAAGGCATGGGAACGCAACAATTGGTAAACGTTGTAGCATATCTTGAACAGCTCAAAAGAAAGTAAGCAAGTGCTGGCTATTGTGGCTTCGCCGAAGGAGCTTTATACACCGGTACGGTACTGCAGGGCTCGCCGTACATGATACTTTTGACCACAGGCTGCAGCTTTTGGGTAATGGCTACATAGGCCGCTTCAGGCAGCACCACATCGCCACATCCTTTTATAACAACTCTTTTTCCTGCATATTCCCGTGCATCAATTCCGGCGATATTATTAAGCAACTGCTGCCGCTGTGCCTCTTTTCCGTTCCCGAAAACAATACTTTTTGCCAAAGGCTGCAAATAAGAAACCATAAGCATGTAAGCCCACATTGGGACAATCGCATCGGCAGTATTGGTCAGGGCCACATACTTTCCTGCATATTGCTGCCAGTTGGTTTGCTTTAACGCCTCCCTGAACTCCTTCTCTTTCAGGATCAATCCTTTAAACAAATAGTCTTTCATATCCAAAACCACTATTTCCGCTTCCGGATAAAAATCTTTGAGATCAATGGTAATGATCCCGCTTTCGGCTACCCTGTTGATTATCGCATTCATCTTGCCGCAAAGTTCGGTAATTCTGAAATAAAAGTCACCGGATAAGCCCGGCTTTCATATCTCAAGCCATTCGTGCTCCTGCAGCCCACAGAAAAGGCAGGATGTTGAAATTATAAGTACATGTAGCACAGTATATGGGTATGGTCAAAAGGAAGTTAATGCTTTTTAAAATTTTTCCATGATTTAGCAGAAATAATCTGTTGACCTTCTCAAAAATATAACGATATGGTTAGTATTAAATAATACTAAAACTAAAAACAATGAAAAAATTCCTGGTGTTTTTTATAATAGCCTCCATAACGAGTGGTGGCTATTCTTATAGTCAGTCAAATGAAAAATCAAAGTTCAGCTACGGTGTCAAAGCGGGCATCAATGTAGCCTCTTTCCATTTTGATAGCGACACTAAAGACGACATGAAAGAGGACGGCAATACCTTACTGCCGCGGATATCCTTTCACTTAGGCGGCTACGCCGATTATGCTGTTACGAACAATTTTTCTGTACAGGCAGGCCTCACATTGAGTAACAAGGGAAATAAAGTACGCTATTCATACGACGATTATGCATTCGACGAGGAGATCAGCGGAACTTATACCGAAAAGCTGCTGTACCTCGAAATACCCGTAAATGCTGTATACAAAACCGGCCGCTTTTACGTGGGTGCGGGACCCTACGTGGGATATGCATTATCGGGCAAATGGAAAGATAAGGGTGAGTCGGATTACGGAGACGGGGACGTGGAGAGCTTTTCCGATTCAGGAAAACTGGAGTTTGGCGGGGAAGAAGGATACAAGCGGCTTGATTTTGGCGTTAATTTCCTGGCGGGATACCAGGCGAACGACAAAATAAGCATTGGCATTGGCTATGGATTAGGCTTAAGCAATCTGAATAACTATGATAACCCTTCCTGGTTTACAAAAAACAGGGTATTCTCTCTTTCGGTAGGATATTCTTTCGGCAAGTAGGAAGGATCTTTCGAAATAAAAGCGGTCCCCGGCATAACATTAAAGCCGGGGGCTTTTTATTTTGATTATAATAATGTATCAGCAGCCTGCATTAGCCGCCGGCCGGGAATATTCCATCACCCCGCCATATGAGATATTTTTTCTCTCACAGATGCTGCTGATTTGCACAGATTGGTCTACTCATCTCTTCTGTGATCATCTGTGCGATCTGTGAGAAATTATTTAGGGTACTATCAGTAGCCCGCTTTCAAACGCGTGTCTTTTATCGTTGCCGCATCTCTTAATGCCTGCATTACCGAATAGCCCATGGTTTGTTTCATTTGCAGGGCGGCAGTCTTACGCTGTTCATCCACATTAGCCGCATCATTAGGTAAAGCTCCTATATTTTTTACCTGTAACGCATATACCCCCGTATTGCCAAAAAGCGGTGGAGATACTTTTTCCTTGTAACCCATATTGAACGCAGCTCCTATTAATATCAGCTCATTGCCAAAGCCTGGTTTAAAATTATCACTAAACCTGATACTGTCTGCCTGGCTAACCTCCTGACCGGTATTTTTTGCAGCTTCTTCAATACCGGTATATTTGCCAAACTTTGCAGCGAGTAAAGCTGCTTTCTTTTTGTTCCGGATAGTGGGCTCAACCATCATCCTCGCTTCTGCCGCAGACTGAACTCCTTCTTTCTTTTCGCCGGTAATAAGCGCAACCACATACTGATCACCCACCGATACCGGGTCAGAAACTGTTCCGGGTTTATTGTTGTATATCCATTTAATGAACGACCGGGAGGTGCCCACGCCAATGATCTGGTAATCCATCTCTTTTATATTGTCAGCCACCCGCCTATTCAGCTTTTCCTTTGTTATCGTTTCATCAAAGGCTTTGGCAGTACGGCTTTGTGAAGCAAACTGCGTGGCCGCTGCTGAAGCTGCCCGGTCTGTTTCCAGGCTGGGCTCAATGGGTTTGGATAAATAGGCAATTTTGTATGCCTGCTCAAAATTTTTCTGGTCCTGTATCTCTATATAATGATAGCCATATTGAGTCTTTACAACACCCTTATCTCCCGTTTTTCCTTCAAAACAAAAATCATTGAATTCTTTTACCATTTGCCCGTTCGGGAAATAACCCAGATTGCCAAACTCCGGTTTGGATCCGGTATCGTCGGAATACTGACTCACCAGTAATTCAAAAGAAGCACCGCCGGCTATGGCCTGCTGTATGCTGTCTATTCTCTTTTTAGCAACAGAATCAGCAAGGGTAGGCTGACCGGTTTGCGGGTTTAGGGTGGCTATTAATATGTGACGGGCTTTTACAGAATCGGGAAGCACTTTTGATCCGATCATCCGGGCAATAACAATAGAATTGCCATCATAATAGGGACCATACACTTCTCCGGGAGATAAACGGAATAAAGAATCCTTAACCGGTATCTGTATACGGCTCTTGCTCATATACCCGTCAAAAAAAGGAGATTTGGTTCCCTGCCTTGTAACAAACACACCTGCATCAGGCGCTTCCGCAAGAGCCTTTTTATGCTCTTCCATTTTGTTCCACAGGTTAAGGCTATCTTCATGGGTGGGCCCGGCATTGAACAATACATAAGATACACTCCGGCTTCTTTCCTGCTTAAAGCTGTTTTTATGTTTTTGTACGTAATCATTGATCTCCGCATCTGTTACGGTTACGGAAGAGTCAGTAATGGTGGAATAAGACAGCCCCACATAAGCAATATCCGATACCTGACCGGTTATGGCATTTTGCTTTTCGATCAGCCATTTGGGTATATAAGTGCCCTCGGTATAAATGGTCACCAACTTTCGCTGTATCTGGTTAAGCACGATAGGATCAATAAGCTGGTCTTTTACCTGCTGCAACTGAGCTTCGTCCTTGCTCCTTTGTAATGTTTTAAAGGCATTACGTGCGGCCTCAATATTATATATCCCGGTGTTAGGATCGGTGAACTGCTGTTTGAACTCCTGGGGGGCGGCTTCGCTGAAAAGCAGGTCGGTAAATTCCCTGGATGTAAAATCAATGCCCAGCTTTTCAGCCTCTCCGGTGATCAGCTCTTTGCTCACTAAACCATTCCATATCTGGTTTTGAATTTCCTGGCGCATCGACTCATCCACGCGGTATCCCTGCGCCTGGTACTGCGCTTCCATAGATCTTACCCTCTCATCAAAATGCTCTCTTCCTATTTTCGATCCGTTTACTTTTCCTATTGAAGAAGACGGTGAGGAGAAAAGATGACTTCCTCCCCCTACAAAGGCATCCTGCACTACAAAAGCGATCATACTAAGACCAATGATACCAAATACAAAAACAGCAGCTTTGTCGCGGATCGTCTGAATAATAGACATATAATAATGTATGAATTTTTTGTGGATGGCAAAAATAGGGTAATATACGTTTATCAACAAATTGTGGAAAACCGGCGTAAAGCCATATCCCTGCTGCCTTTCTTGCCGTGGATATCCCGATACGGACAGGAATAATAAAAAAGATCATAAACCGGTTAATAGAGAATCCCCATCCGAATGTTAACTAAGCGGTTTTATTGTTGAAAAGCCCTGCTTGTTTTTTATATCGTATGTGATATTCCGGACAATATTTTAATTTGGAATTCTCTTCTTTTTTTACATGCCTTTCATAATCCCCGGAAAAACAAAATCCACCACAACTTACTGACAGCCGACCATCCGAAGAACCGGAAAAAGTTTTCCGCACCCGCATTTCTTCAACATTGTTGATAACGTTAAAAAAGTGTTGTTCCCTTTTGATCAGCTCATGTGAATTATTTGTTAGCGAACGTGTATAAAGGATTAGTTTTAACTTTGACAAGCATTTGATTTACCAGAGTTTCCCCATATTCACAACCCTAATAGTAATAGGGCTTTTAAATAAATAATTAATTATTATTAAATACTATGGCAGTAATTAACATAGAAGAAGCCAAAAATAAAGTGCAGCAGGTGGGTTTTTTGGATGTTGACATAGATCCGGGTTTGGACCTGTTCAGTGAGATAGAGCGGCTGAAGAAAGAAAAGAACGCGGTAATACTTGCACATTATTACCAGGAAGCAGATATACAGGATGTAGCTGATTATATAGGAGACAGCCTGGGGCTGGCACAGCAGGCGGAGAAAACGACAGCGGATATTATTGTTTTCGCAGGCGTTCATTTTATGGCGGAAACGGCCAAGATCTTAAATCCGGGTAAGAAAGTGGTATTGCCCGATCTTAAAGCAGGCTGCTCTTTATCTGATTCAGCTCCTCCTCCTTTGTTTAAAAAATTTAAAGATGAGCATCCCGGTCATATTGTAATTTCTTATATCAACTGTTCTGCAGGTATAAAAGCGCTGAGCGATATTATCTGCACTTCTTCCAATGCCCGGCAGATAGTGGAAAGCCTGCCACAGGATCAGAAGATCATTTTTGCGCCTGACAAGAATCTTGGTGCTTACATCAATAAGCAAACAGGGAGGAACATGGTGCTATGGGATGGAGCCTGTATGGTGCATGAGATTTTCAGCAGGGAAAAGATCATTAGGCTGAAAGTGCGGTATCCGAACGCTAAGGTCATTGCTCATCCCGAATGCGAAGAGGTGGTATTGCAATTAGCCGATTTTATTGGCTCCACTACCCAGTTGCTTAAATTTTCGCAAAAAGATGAAGCGAAGGAATTTATAGTGGCTACAGAAACCGGTATTTTGTACCAGATGCAAAAGAATTCTCCAGACAAGCTGTTTATTCCGGCGCCTCCGGATAATAGTTGTGCGTGTAATGATTGTCCTCATATGAAGCTGAATACGCTGGAAAAATTATATTTATGCCTCCGGTATGAGTCGCCCGAACTTACCATGGAGGAAGACCTGCGTAAAGCAGCCCTGAAGCCCATAAGAAGAATGCTGGAAATAAGTGCATCCCTGGGCTTGTAAAGTGTGGTTTTAAGCAGCTTAAGGTTATCGTCCCATATAGACCATTAAAATTTGTATATCACTGGGATTAACGCCTGAAATGCGTGAGGCCTGCCCGAGGGTACGTGGTTTGATCCTGATAAACTTTTGCCTGGCTTCCATGGAGAGTGCCGAGAGGTTGGAATAATTAAAATTTTCAGGGATCATAAGGTCTTCCAGCTTGCTCATACGTGATACCAGCTCTTTTTCTTTTTCTATATACGTATTGTATTTGATCTGTATTTCGGCCTGTTCCAATATTTCCATATTTGCAGGCAGTAAGGTTTCCGCTATTTTCGGTACAGCCTGTTGCAGTTCCGGAAGGTTGATATCGGGTCGCAGCAATAGTTGGGATAACTTCTGCTTTTGTGTAATAGTAGCCGTATTTTTACTGCTTAAGAAAGTATTAATTTCTGATGGTTCAATTGATAATGTATTTATATAATTTATTATATTATTAACAGTATTTCTCTTTTCCTCTAATTTTTGCATTCTTTCTTCTGAAGCAAGTCCTAAAGTATAAGATTTTTCGGTCAGACGCAGGTCGGCATTATCCTGGCGCAATAAAGTCCTGTATTCGGCACGACTGGTGAACATACGGTATGGCTCTTCTGTTCCTTTACTGATCAGGTCGTCTATAAGCACTCCGATATAGGCATCATCTCTTTTAAGGATAAAGGGAGCATCCCCGTTGATCTTGAGGTGCGCATTCATTCCGGCTATTAATCCCTGGCATGCTGCCTCTTCGTAGCCCGTAGTACCATTAATCTGGCCGGCAAAATAGAGCGATTCAACAGGTTTGGTTTCCAGTGAATAATAGAGTTGGGTGGGAGGAAAATAGTCGTATTCGATGGCATACCCGGGTCGGAACATTTTCACTTTTTCAAAGCCGGGAATCAGGTGTAATGCTTCATATTGTACTTCTTCCGGCAGAGAGGTAGAAAAGCCGTTTACATATATTTCTACCGTATGCCATCCTTCCGGTTCTACAAAGATCTGGTGACGATCCTTTTCGGCAAACCGGTTTATTTTATCCTCTATGCTTGGACAGTACCGGGGACCAACACCTTCAATCCTGCCGGAGTACATCGGGCTTCTGTCGAATCCTGTTTTAAGAATGCCGTGTACCGTTTGATTGGTATAAGTTATCCAGCAGCTTCTTTGTTGATCGGGTCTGATCTTCTCTGTGGGTAAAAAGCTGAATCCCGTAATTTCCCTGTCTCCCTTTTGCTCCTCCATTTTGGTATAGTCGAGGCTTCTTCCGTCTACCCTTGGAGGGGTTCCTGTTTTCAGTCTGCTGCTTTCAAATCTCAGCGTTACCAGTTGTTCTGTTATTCCTGTAGCGGCTTTTTCTGCCACTCTTCCACCTCCAAACTTTTTTTCACCAATATGTATAATACCATTTAAAAAAGTTCCGTTGGTGAGGATAACTGCCTTACTCTTTATTTCATGTCCCATGCCGGTGATAACGCCATAACATTTTCCATTTTTCACCAGCAGTCCGTTTACCATATCCTGGTAAAAATCAAGATTGGGGGTTTGTTCCAGTAACTCACGCCATTTTTGTGAGAACAGCATTCTATCGCTCTGCGCCCTGGGGCTCCACATAGCAGGTCCTTTGGATTTATTGAGCATGCGGAACTGGATCATGGTAGCGTCTGTAACAATACCTGAGTAACCGCCCATTGCATCAATTTCCCTTACAATTTGTCCTTTAGCGATACCACCCATAGCCGGGTTACAACTCATTTGAGCAATGGTTTGCATATTCATAGTAATAAGCAGCACTTTACTGCCCATATTGGCAGCGGCCGCCGCTGCTTCGCAGCCTGCATGTCCTGCTCCTACCACTATAACATCATATTCTGAAAACATCCGGCAAAATTACAGGAGTGCGAGGAAAAGTTTTTATTTTATTAAATTCCGCAATAGTGAAGGGTGAATGGCGTAAAAACTAAACGTTAGCAACAGTTAATATTGGATATTCATTGGAATATCATTTCAATTGATCTATGATAAAAATGTTCCACGTGGAACCGAAGGTTTTAATTACAGGAAAAGTGCTGAACCATATAGGAATGATCTCCTTCTTTTATGGGGTAAAAAGAGACCCCCGTATATTTCATACCCGGATCAAGGATGTTTTTTCGATGTCCAAGATTTTTAACTCCGGAGTCAATCAGCAGGAGTAATACAGCTTCTAGTCCTTTTTCTTTGCCCTGGTATATGTTTTCCGAAACGCATTCGTAAAGTCCCATCCGGTTCATTCTTTCTTTGAATGACTCCCCCCTGGAAGAAAAATGGGATATCTGTTTGTGGTTTGATCCAAGATCGCTGGCGTGAACGTAGGCTGTTCGGTTTAGCCGGTCAGAAACGGTCAACAAAGGCAGGGCTTGCAATGTATTAAGCTCCTGGCTGAGAGACCGGGTATATATGCTCTTAGCTTCCGGGAATTGTTGTAAAAAAGGCTGTAGTATATATTTGTCGAATTTTTTTGGCTGTTTTCTTACATAATTTATCCAGTATACCGCCCTCCTTTCTTCTTCTTGTAGTTGGTTATACGCTACATTTTGGCGTAGCAAACTTTCCAATGCAGTATCTTTTTCTATATCTGCAGTAAAATCTTTGTCGGTTAATACCAGGGAACCCTGTGCAAAGACAGCCGCTGTAACCAGTACAATAATAATTGAAAGAGAAATACGTTTCACGTGGAACGAATTTAAATGCTTAGCCAAAATAAGACTGCAATAAACGGTCTTCTTTTCTTCTCATTTCCTTTTTTTCTTCTTTTAACTTATCCTTATAGCCGCAAAGATGCAGCACGCCGTGGAAGATCACGCGATGCAGCTCTTCTTTAAGGGTGGTATGCCAAAGTCGGGCATTTTCTTTTACTCTTTCTACACTGATATATATTTCACCTTCTATGGTACCACCAGTTCCCAGATCGAACGTGATGATGTCCGTAAAGAAATCGTGATTTAAATAGCGGCGGTTGATCTGCAGCAATTCATTGTCACTGCAAAAGATGTATCGCAGGGAACCCAGCTTCTTGTTCTTTTTTTTGAAGATATCGAGAATAAATATCTTCAGTTGCTTTCTTCGCTTCAGCGTAAACTGCTTATAGGGGAAAAAAAAGTGGATAGGGGGCATGAATCATTCCTTTTCCGAAAATCGTAAATAATGATGCAAAACTACCAATAGATTTGTTGATATTCGCTAAAGCAAGTGGTGCGGTTGTTTATATAAAAAAGCATAAAATATACGGATGAAAAGGCTGTCCGAAATAAGTCCCGGCATTGCTGTGGTCATTAAGCAGGTAGAAAATGATGAACTGTTCCTGAAGCTGATGGAAATGGGATTTATTCCCGGGGAGGTCATTGTAGTGGATCAGATCGCACCGTTAGGTGATCCTATTTCTGTTTCTGTTGCGGGATATAGTTTAAGTTTGCGTTTAAATGAGGCTAAAAGTGTGCTGGTGGAAGAGCAGATTGTTAAAACAGCCTGACGAAACATTTACATGCAGATAGGGTTGTATTTTGGCTCCTTTAATCCTGTTCATCACGGGCACCTGATCATAGCCAGCTATATTTCTGGCTATACCTCGCTCGACCAGGTTTGGTTTGTTGTTTCTCCTCAAAACCCGCTTAAGCCATCACAAAGCCTTCTAAATGAATACCATCGCCTGCACCTGGTACGTACCGCTATTGAGGGTGAGCCCAGGCTCCGGGCTTCAGATATTGAATTCTATTTACCTAAACCCTCTTATACCATAGATACATTGACCTATCTGGAAGAAAAATATCCCGGGCACCATTTTTCTGTTATTATGGGTAGCGACAGCTTTCAAAACCTGCATAAATGGAAAAATGCAACCACGCTTATGCAGCGATTCCCTATTTTAGTTTACAAACGACCGGGATTTGAGATCGAAACCCCGCAACCCGGTAATATAACGCTTGTAGATGCACCCCTGCTACAGATCTCGGCAACCGGCATCAGGGAAATGGTAAAAACGGGGAGATCAATCCGGTACCTGGTTCCGGACAGCGTGAAAGAGGAAATAGAAAAAAACGGGTACTATCGTTAGAATATCCAGCCCAGTGTCAGACATACCAATGCAATGATGGGAGCAGGTAGTTTGGTAAAGGTGAGCAGTAAAAATGTGCCGGCAATTACCCCGATGTTCAAAAAGCTGGTGGAAACTTCCTCATCGACTTCAAAAAAAGAAATGTCTTTCATAAGAAAGAAAGCAGATGCGGCCATAATACCTACCACTGCGGCATTTATTCCTTTCAGGGAGCGATAAATGGCCGCATATTTTTTCAGGTTGTGCCACACCGGAAAGAAAAACAATACCAGCAGGGCACTCGGCAAAAAAATACCAAAAGTTCCAATGGCACAGCCAATGGCTTGCATGGTCTTTCCCTGGTGTTTTAAGGCTTCCCCACCCACAAAGGCAGAAAAAGAAAATGTAGGGCCGGGAATGGCTTTTAACATTCCTGCTCCGGTAAGAAATTCATTCCGACCAATGGATATCACATTTTGATTTTTGAGCTGGATGCGCTGGGTTGCGGGTCGAACCACGTATTGCTCGTACATCATGGGCATCAGCACATCTCCCCCGCCAAAAACCATACTGCCAAAGCGGTATGTATTTTCAAACAGATTGAATGCTTTGCGATGCTGCCATTCATTCTTTCGCGACAGCTCACTGAGCACGCCCGCAATCAAAAATATTAGGAAAAATATAACTATGTTTCCCCATTTGATGGGGCGGGGCTCAATATATTCCTGTTTAATCGTTTTCTCTGTGAAATTGGTGATCAGCCCGCCCAGCAAAATAACAGCAGGAAAGATCACCGGGGATGTGAAGAGAAAATATGTAGCAACCATTGTGCCTGTCATAATCAGCCTGGCGATACGTTTATCAGCAACCAACGTATAGGCCCTGAAGGCAGCAAAGGCCAGAAAGCCTACTGCCATTGGTTTTATAAATTTAAAAAGATCATTTTGCAGGGTAGATTTACCCACAAGATCAAGTGCAAAAGAAAGTCCGCTCATCAGGAGACAGGCAGGTAAAATCCATAACAGCAAGGTTAAAATGGCTAATGGCAGTCTTCCTTTTTTATACCCGATAAGTGTAATAATTTGTGTAGATGATGCACCGGGAAGCAATTGACAGAAGGCATTGTACTCCAGCAACTCCTGTTCTGTGATATCTTTTCTTTTGGCTACGAAAGTTTTCATCATCATTCCAAAATGACCCTGTGCTCCGCCAAAAGCGGTTAAGCTATATAGAATAACAGCCTTCAAAAAAGAAATATGACGTAGAAGCTTCAGGCGCATCCGGTAAACATTAATGAAAACCCCCTCAGAGCAAGGTGGATTTTTTTGCTTGGTTTAATAACAAAGCGGAATTTTGCATGAAATTAGCATCAATTCTTTATACGAATGAAAACTATTATTGTTCCCACAGACTTTTCCCCGGTGGCGGTGAATGCCATGAACTATGCTGCAGATCTTGCATTGGCTGTGGATGCATCCGTTATGCTGCTGCATGTTTTCCAGATGCCGGTTTCATACAACAATACCGATATCCCGCTCCCGCTGATGGATATCGGGGAACTGGAACAGATCAATAAAGAAAGAATAGATGAACTGAGAGCACAATTGCAGCGTGTTACCTCCGGAAAGCTTAGTATTTCTGCAGAGGTAAAGCTGGGAGATCTTACAGACGTGCTAAAAGGGCTTTGCGCCACCGTTCATCCCTTTGCTGTAGTTATGGGAACCAAAGGCGCCGGATTCGTGGAGCGGCTTTTGGTGGGCAGTTCTACGCTATCGGCGATCCGGCATCTTTCCGCTCCGGTGCTGGTTGTTCCGCCGGGGGCTGTTTTCCGCGAGATCCGCCAGATAGGCTTTGCCTGTGATTTTAAAAAAGTGGCAGACAGCATGCCTGTAGCGCCTATAAAAGAATGGGTAAAAACATTCAACGCATCACTGATGGTGTTGAATGTCGACAATAAAAAAAGTGATGTAAGAGATACGGCGGAGCAGTCGGTGATCCTGCATGCTTTATTACAGGATCTCAATCCGCGGTATTCTTATATTGATAATCCCGATGTGGAGAACGGCCTCAGTGCATTTGCAGAAACCAACGGGCTTGATCTGCTTATTGTTATACCCCGCAGGCATCGTTTACTGGAAGCGCTGTTCCAGAAAAGCCATACCAGGGACCTGGCTTTCCATTCGCATATCCCCATTTTATCGGTGCACGAAGAGGAATGAGGACTGACAGCGGCAGGCTTGCATGGCTCAAAGCTGACCACCGTCGGATTGTTTCACGCAGCATGCGCAAAGGAGCAACGACCGCAAAGGAGAACACTGTTACCCACGTTACTTCATTGTTCCTTCGGATTTCGGATTTTTGTTTTACTTATAGCCGAAGATGGCGCGCGTGAAGAAAATAACAGCCGATGGTTCGCATACCATATTGGATGCTGAATGTAATACCACTTATCATTCTGTTCACGGTGCTATACAGGAAAGCCGGCATGTGTATATAGCGTCGGGTTTGCATCAATGGATGAATAACCAGCCGGGAGCTGCGGGGCTCAATATACTGGAAGTGGGTTTTGGTACGGGGTTGAATGCTTTATTAACACTGGAAGCTACAGAGAAAGCCCCGTTGAATATCCATTATCATGCAATAGAACCCTTCCCGCTGAATGAGCAGGAAATAAAGGGACTGAACTATTGCGCTGCATTGCAGCGGCCAGACCTGGCATTGCCGTTCCGCAGGATGCATTTTGCAATGGAGAATAAACCGGCTGCTGTTTCCCCGCAATTTGCTTTATACAGGCATTCTACAACGGTGCAGGATTTCAGGTACCCGCAGGTGTTTGGGCTGGTATACTACGATGCCTTTGCTCCCGGCGTTCAGCCCGAATTGTGGACTGGGGAGGTTTTTAAGCATCTCTTCAACCTCATGTTAGCCGGTGGCATACTGGTTACTTATTGCTGCAAAGGAGATGTTCGTCGTGCGCTGCTTGCTGCCCGCTTCAGGGTTGAAAAGATCCCGGGACCGGCGCATAAGCGGGAAATGATCAGAGCGGTTAAAGAGTAGACCTGTTTTCGAAAAACATATTTCTTTTTACTCAGTGTATTGAGTAAAATTACTCAGCATATTGAGTAAATCATAAAAGATGTTTAAACGTCCTTATTTACAGGAGCTTATAAAAAGAACAAAAGAATCCCGTGGAGTTGTTTAGGTGAATGCTTTTAAAACTCTGCGTTCCCCGGTGTTCTGGGGAAGGCGATCGCATCGCGGATATTGCTCATGCCGGTAACGAACTGCACCATACGTTCAAAACCCAGCCCAAAGCCGGCATGGGGTACGGTACCGAAGCGGCGGGTATCTACATACCACCATAGTTCATCCGCCGAAATATGCATGGCTTCCATGCGTTGCAGCAGTTTATCGAGCCGTTCTTCACGCTGTGAGCCGCCAACGATCTCGCCGATACCCGGCGCCAAAATATCCATGGCGGCAACCGTTCTGCCATCGTCATTCTGGCGCATATAAAAGGCTTTAATGCCGAGAGGATAGTCTGTAACGATGACCGGTTTTTTAAAGTGTTTTTCTACTAAGTACCTCTCATGCTCGCTTTGCATATCAATGCCCCATTTTACCTCATATTTGAACTTCTTTTTTTTATAAGAGGGCGACTGCAATAAAATATCGATGGCCTGTGTATAGGTGATCCGTTCAAAGTTATTATTGAGCACAAAATCTAACTTTTCCAGTAACCCCAGCTCGCTTCGTTTATCCTGAGGCAATTGTTTCTCTTCATCGGCGAGGCGTTGCGCTAAAAATGCCAGATCTTCATGGTTATGTTCCATGGCATAGCGGATGATGTATTTAATAAATGCTTCGGCCAGGTTCATATTATCTTCCAGATCGCAAAAAGCCATTTCCGGCTCAATCATCCAAAACTCCGCCAGGTGGCGCGGCGTATTGGAGTTTTCGGCCCGGAAAGTTGGTCCGAATGTATATATTTCACCCAGGGCGGTGGCGCCCAGCTCCCCTTCTAATTGTCCGCTTACGGTAAGGTTGGTTGCCCGGCCAAAAAAATCTTCCCTGTAATCAATAGCTCCGTCTTCAGTACGGGGCGGGTTCTCTGCAGGTAAAGTGGTTACCCTGAACATTTCCCCTGCACCTTCGGCGTCGCTTGCTGTAATAACAGGCGTATGGAGGTATACAAACCCCCTGTCATTAAAAAAACGATGAATAGCAAAAGCTAAACTGTGCCGTACCCTGAACACTGCTCCGAAAGTGTTGGTGCGGAAGCGCAGGTGGGCGATCTCTCTTAAAAATTCGAGGCTGTGCTTCTTAGGCTGCAGTGGATATTTTTCAGCATCGCTGTCGCCCAGGATCTCAATAGTACCGGCTTTCAGCTCCATCTTTTGTCCTTTGCCGGGAGATGGAATAACGATGCCGGTAACTTTTAAGGAAGCCGAGATGGTGATGCGTTCCAGCAGGGCTTCATCAAATTTGCCTAATTCGGCAACTACCTGCAGGTTGCTGTTGGTGGAACCATCATTGAGCGCAATGAACTGATTATTCCTGAAGCTGCGCACCCATCCCATTACCGTAACTTCCCGGTGATCGGCCTCCCCGGCCAGCAGTTGTTTTATTTTTATCCTTTGGTTGAACATATCGTAATTTTTAATCCGGAATTCTCTGAAATAACAGGAGCAGAAAGAAAGGGCACAAAGATAAGGGAGTAAAATTTTTTTTAGATTCCGGAATTTTAGCGTATTATTGCCACGGAATCGGACTGATCAGTTCTTACCATGCTCCGGGATTTTATCAGTTTTAGCCATTCCGCACTAATTTCATTCAACCAAAAATTCATTTCAACATTTCTCTTTCAAATTATCAGGTGTTTTTGATAAGAGGTTAAACCGTTTAAGTATATTGTATGTACGACATTCTGCAACTGAATGACATGCTCGTTCCTGAGCTGCTTGATATTGCTGAGCAATTGAGCATTGCTAATGCTAAAAAACTGGATAAACAGGAACTCATTTATAAAATACTGGACAAGCAGGCCATAGAGAACAGCGCTGCAGCTAAAGGCACAGAAGAAAAAGGAAAACGCAAGCGGGTTGTAAAAACAACAACGGCCAACAGCACAGAGGAAGCTATTGTGGAATCTGAGCCCGAAAAGCCTGCTGCCCCTGCCAGAAAAAGGAAAACCGTAGCCGCCGACCCGGAGAAAAAGGCCGAACGGAAGGTGGTAAAAAAGCCTAAACTTTTCCAGGATGAAGCGCCGGCGCCGGCAGAAAAAAAGAAGGAAAAGGATCCCGAGATCATTGAAGCACCTCCGGTAGCTGCAGAAGATCCCGAAACACTTATTGAGGAAGATCTGGCAATAGCGGAAGTGCCGCCGGTGGAAGAGCAGCAAGCAGAACGCAAGCCATATCCCAACCGCCGGGAACAGAGCTTTAATATCGAGTTCGACGGCGTGATCATGAGTGAGGGAGTATTGGAGATGATGCCCGACGGGTATGGCTTTTTAAGAAGCAGCGATTACAACTATCTTTCTTCTCCCGATGATATTTATGTTTCTCCTTCACAAATAAAATTATTCGGGTTAAAGACCGGCGATACTGTATCGGGTGCTGTGCGTCCTCCGAAAGAAGGTGAAAAATATTTTGCTTTGCTTAAGGTCGAAACGATCAATGCGAAATCTCCGGAGGAAGTGAGAGACCGGGTGCCTTTTGATTACCTTACGCCGCTGTTTCCCTTTGAAAAGCTGAACCTCTTTACACAGCCTTCGGCATTGAGCACAAGAATGATCGACCTGTTTACCCCTATCGGCAAGGGCCAGCGTGGTTTGATTGTGGCGCAGCCTAAAACCGGTAAAACAGTTCTATTGAAAGATATCGCCAATGCTATAGCCGAAAATCATCCTGAATGTTATATGATGATCGTGCTGGTAGACGAACGTCCTGAGGAAGTGACCGATATGGAAAGAAGCGTAAGGGCAGAAGTTATTGCCTCTACCTTTGATGAACCGGCAGAAAAGCATGTAAAAGTATCTACCATTGCCCTGCAAAAAGCAAAACGCCTGGTAGAGTGCGGTCATGATGTTGTGATCCTCCTGGATTCTATTACCCGGCTTGCCCGTGCGCATAATACCGTCTCTCCTGCCTCGGGTAAAGTATTGTCTGGCGGGGTGGAAGCGAATGCCATGCAAAAGCCGAAACAGTTTTTTGGTGCTGCAAGGAAAATCGAGAATGGCGGTTCTCTTACCATCCTGGCTACGGCCTTAATAGATACCGGCTCGAAAATGGATGAAGTGATCTTTGAAGAATTTAAAGGAACCGGTAATATGGAACTGCAGTTAGACAGGCGGCTGGCCAACAGGCGTATATTCCCTGCTATTGATCTTGTAGCGTCGTCTACCCGCCGCGAAGACCTGCTGCTGGATAAGGATGTGCTGAAAAGGATGCATTTGCTGCGCAATTACCTGGCCGATATGAATGCCGAAGAAGCAATGAATGAATTGCTGAAACGCATGAGGGGAACGAAAGACAACCAGGAGTTTTTAGCCAGCATGAACAGCTGACAATGCGGAGGGCGATGCCTGCAAAAGCCCAATAACAAATTGCAAAAATCAAGTAAGCCTCAAAAATCTATAGAGCCGGCATTTTTAAAGTGACCATTGAGCTTTATTTTTTCCTTTAAGCTTTCTGTTTCTTTTAATATGGAAAGGGTTTTGCCTAAATGCCGGTTCAGGTATTCCTGTCTTTGTATTTCCTGTGTAAACCCAAGCAACTCTTCCTCTTCTTCAATGGAAAGCCCGGCGTGATGCGCTATGTCGAAGGCGGTCAGCTTTTCATCAGGGTGCTTAAATTGTTTATTGACCTTTAAAATGCCATGCATTGTTCTGAGGCGGGCCAGTACTTTTTTCATGAGCTCCGGGCTTCCGGTCTCATTGCTTTCGGGATAGTTTACAATAGCGCCGCTGTACAGCTTGTTGGGAACGGCTTTGATGATTTCAAGCACCCGGAAAACGGCTGCTCCTTTTATCCGGATATCCATCTCGCCGTTGTCGTACACTTTTACCAGCTCATGCACTTTTACCAGCGTTCCCGTTTCACCACGCCGGTTATCAATAACGGGCAGTATACCGAAGGGCTTTGCATCGCTGAAGCTCTCTTTAACCAATTGCTTATAACGGGGTTCAAAGATGTGCAGATTCACCTCTTCTCCGGGGAATACCACTATGTTTAATGGAAAAATGGGAATGAAATTGGTCATTGGCAGTAATAAGTTAAGATGTAAATATAAAAATCATGATTCTGTCGTCAGCCGGTCACCCATTCCACCTCACCCCAAGCCCATAGCTGTTCTTTATTGTTTGTTTCAACGATCAGTAACCCTGCGGGTGTTATGCCTTTCACCACTCCTTCAAACATCAGCCCTTGCTTTTTGAACTGCACCTGTTCATTTAACCTGTACATCACCTTGCAGTAGCCTTGTAAAATTAAGGTTTCATGACCTGCTTTCAGCATCTCATACCGCTCTTCCAGGCAAAGACAGAGTTCCCTGGCAAGGGCCGTTACTTCGAAATGCCTGCCGGTTATTAACCGGAGTGAGGTAGCCTGAAGGTTGTTCCCGAACCCGGTTTGATTGATGTTCAATCCGATGCCCAATACCGCATATAACCATTGTTCTGCCCTAATGGCGTTCTCTATAAGTATGCCGCCCGCCTTTCTGTCACGCCAGTAAATATCATTTGGCCATTTGATCCGCGTTTCCGGCCCTCCATATTTCTGAAAAAAATCATATGTGCCCAGCGCAACTGCCGCGTTGAGCAAAAAGGATTTGGCAGGTGGCAGGAATCCGGGCTCGGTAACAATGCTTAATATAATGTTTTCACCCGCATTGCTTTGCCAGTGCTTGTTCCTTTGACCTTTACCCTTTGTTTGTTCCATCGCAAACCACGCGTCACCGTGCTTTGCCAAACGGGCATGCACCATTTGCATGGCATAGTTGTTGGTACTGTCAACACTGGACAAAAGAGTAAAAGACCGGCCGAATGATTGCATAAGAGAATACCGAATTAATTACTATTTTTGAGCAAGTTATACAATCGTAAAATAAATAAGCAGCCGCAAAGCGGCGCTTTTTTAATTATAATCAAAATCAACTCCCGGAAAAAGGGACAAATCTAAAATTGATTTCTATTGGCAGTATTACAGGTGTTA